>NZ_CP053841.1:945839-1261118 GCF_013201895.1 Campylobacter blaseri
AAAAGAGAGTGAAATTTTAAACTCAAATTTAAAACCTATAGTTATTTTAAAATCAAAAAACAATTCTAAAATTCCAGATAATTTAGCACCAAATTTAAATAAACTTGGAATTTTTTTAGCAAATACAGGGCTTCATCTTTTGATTTTCAAATATCTAAAAAAGCCAATCATTGCAACAAGTGCAAATTTAAGTGGTGAGCCTATAATTTTTAACGAAGAAGATTTACTTAGCAAGCATAGTTCAATTATTGATTATTACCTAGATAATGATAGAGATATTTTGACACCTAGTGATGACTCTATAACTCAAATTATTCAAGATAAAACATTTTTTTTAAGAACTTCAAGAGGGATTAATCCTAAAATTTTTATCTCAAATTTTGATAAAAAGGGTTGCTTTTTATCAATAGGAGCTGAACTTAAAAATCAATTTGTAATATATAAAGATGGTCAAATTTTCATATCACCTTATATTGGTGATCTGAAAAATATAGCAACTTTTGATAGATTTAAGTCTTTAATAAAAATGTTTGAAGATAGTTATAAGCTTAAATTTGATGAGATTATAGCTGATCTACATCCAAATTTTATACACATAAAACACTTTGAAAAACAAAATTATAAAATAAATAAAATCCAACATCATTATGCACATCTGATTTCAGCACTTTATGATAATAATTTACTAAATTCCAACAAAAAATTTTTAGGCTTTTGTTTTGATGGAACTGGATATGGTGATGATGGAACTATTTGGGGTGGTGAAGTGTTTAAATTTGATGAGTACTCCTATGAGAGAGTTTATAATTTTGATGAGTTTTTACTCCTTGGGGGTGATTCTAGTATAAAAAATATTAATAAACTAGCCTTTTCAATACTTAAAAAATATAATATAAATAATAAAGAATTTTTATCCAAATTTCCACAAAACACTGTTGGAAATTTAGAAAAAATATATGATAAAAAGATAAATTCGTTTAAAACTTCATCGGTGGGGCGAATTTTTGATGCCTTTTACTCTATCTTATTTAATAAAGATAAAGTGAGCTATGATGGACAAGCTGGGATGGAGATAGAGTATTTTTATGATAAAAATATAAAAAATAGTTATCATTTTAAACTAAAAGAGAGTAAAATCATATTTAAAGATGCTTTTTTAAATTTATCAAAAGTGGATAAAATTACAGCATGTAGTAAATTTATAAATGGAATTTGCAACATAGTAGTTGAAATTTCACAAAAAGAAAATATGCCCGTAGTTTTAAGTGGTGGTGTCTTTCAGAATAAAACCATAGTAGATAAACTTATAAACGAGTTTAAAGACAAAAATATTGAGTTTTATTTTAATACAAACTCACCAACGAATGATAGCGGTATAGCCTTAGGGCAAATGATTTGGTATTTAAAAAATAGATAAAAGGAGAAAATATGTGTAAAGATTGCGGTTGTTCAATGGATACAGGTAATGCAAAAGAACATCATCACCACGACCATCCTGCTTTGAACGAAACTAAAACAATAGAGGTTGTTAGTAAAATTTTAAGTGAAAATGATAAAGAAGCAGACCATAACAGAGCCCATTTAGATGAGCATTCTATATTATGTATAAATTTGATGAGTAGTCCAGGTGCTGGTAAAACAACACTTTTGGAATCAACTATTAAAACAGGTAAGTTCAAAATTGGAGTAGTTGAGGGTGATTTAGAAACAAACAAAGACGCCGATAGAATTATAAAAGCAGGTGCAAAAGCACATCAAATCACAACTGGTCAAGCTTGTCATTTAGATGCTTTTATGGTGCATAAAGGACTACATCACTTACCATTAAATGAGTTAAATTTGGTATTTATAGAAAATGTTGGAAACCTAGTTTGTCCAGCTAGCTATGATGTTGGAGCACACTTAAATGTTGTTTTGCTTAGCACACCAGAAGGAAGTGATAAGGTTTCAAAATATCCTGTAATGTTTAGAGCTGCTGATTTGGTAATCGTTACAAAATCTTCAATAAAAGAGCATTTTGATTTTGATACAAAAGATGTAATTGAAGATGTTAGAAAACTAAATCCAAGAGCTGATATCATAGAACTTGATAGCAAGACAGGCGAAGGCATGGATAAATGGATAAAATATTTAGAGTTTAAAATGGAGCTAAGATAATGTGCTTGAGTATACCTTCAAAGGTTATAGCAATTGATGAGAATAACTATGCAACTGTTGAAACTTTGGGCGTTAAAAGAGGTGTTACTCTTGATTTGATACCTGAAAAAGTAGAAGTTGGCGAATATGTCTTAATCCATGTTGGCTTTGCTATGGAAAAGATAGATACAAAAGCAGCGCTTGAAAGTATAGAAGTATATAAGCAAATTGCAAAGCAGATGGAAGAGGGCGATATAAGCGAACTTGAAGGAGATATGGGTTTAGAGGATTTAAGAGGCAAAAATGGATCTAATTAATGACTTTAGAGATAAAGATTTAATTTTTAGCCTATCAAATTTGATACAAAAAAAGAGTAAAAAACCACTAAATATTATGGAAATTTGTGGTGGACATACTCACTCTATAATGAAATTTGGAATTCATAAACTAGTTGGTAAAAATATAAACTTTATCCACGGCCCAGGTTGCCCTGTGTGTGTTATGCCAAGAAGTAAAATAGACGCGGCAATCAAACTTGCGTCTATGGATAATGTTATCTTTACCACACTAGCTGATATGCTAAGAGTTCCAGGGAGCACTTCAACACTACAAAAAGCTAGATCACAAGGGCATGATATAAGAGCTTTATACTCTCCTCTTGATGTTATCCAAATAGCAAAAGATAATCCAGATAAAAAAGTTATATTTTTTGCAATAGGTTTTGAAACAACCACCCCAATGACAGCGGTTGTAGTGGAAAAAGCCATAGAGCTTGGCTTGAAAAATTTATTTTTTCATATAAATCATGTAACCGTTCCAGCCCCAGTTAGGGCACTAATGAACGATGAAAATGTGAAAATTGATGCATTTTTAGGACCAAGCCATGTAAGTGTGATAACAGGTTCAAAAATATATGAAAGCATTGCTAATGATTATAAAAAACCAATAGCAATTAGTGGTTTTGAGCCGGTGGATATCTTAGATGGTATCTTAAACTTAGTAGAGCAGGGCGAAAATGAAACCTATAAAGTATATAATCAATACAAAAGAGCGGTAAAATTAGAGGGAAATTTAAAAGCAAAAGAGCTGATTGATAAGTATTTTAAAATTTGTGATTTTGAGTTTAGGGGTTTGGGAAATATACCAAATGGTGGAGTTGATTTAAAAGACAAATACTCATATTTAAATGCAAAATTTGTTTTTGATTGTAATGTTGAGAGTAAAAAAGAGAGTAAGGCCTGTATATGTGGCGAAATTTTAAAGGGCAGGGCAAAGCCATATGATTGTAAAATTTTTTCAAAAGTTTGCAATCCGCAAAATCCTATTGGATCTTGTATGGTTTCAAGCGAGGGTGCTTGTGCGGCTTATTATAAATATGCAAAGGAAAATGTATGAAAAATATACTCTTAAGCCATGGTGGCGGTGGCGAGGAGATGAATGAGCTTATCAACGAGCTTATTTTTAAATACTTTGACAATGAAATTTTAAAAGAAACAAATGATTCTGCTATTTTAAAAATTGATGGTGAGATTGCATTTAGTACGGATTCTTATGTGGTAACTCCTATCTTTTTTAGTGGGGGAGATATAGGCAAAATTTCAGTATGTGGAACTATAAACGATCTTTGCATGGTTGGTGCAAAGCCTTTATACTTAAGTGTTGGTTTTATTATAGAAGAGGGGCTTAGCTTTGATGAGTTTGAAAAGATACTAAGCTCAATGTCCAAAATAGCAAAAGAAAATGATGTAAAGATTGTTTGTGGTGATACGAAGGTAGTACCAAAAGGCAAGTGTGATAAAATTTTTATAAATACAAGTGGAATTGGTAAAATTATACATAAAATAGAAACAAAAAATATTAAAAATAGAGCTAAAATACTAATAAGTGGTGATATAGCAAGGCATGGAAGTGTGATAGTTGCTGCAAGAGATGAAATAAATCTTGAAAGTGATTTAAAGAGTGATTGTAGAAGCTTAAAAGATATCGTTATGGCTCTTTTTGAAAATAACATCTATCCTCAAGCAATGAGAGATGCCACAAGGGGTGGGCTAAGTGCTGTTTTAAATGAATGGGCAAATTTTAATAAAATTGAAATTTTATTAAATGAAGAGTCTATCAAAGTTCAAGATGAAGTTATGGGAATTTGTGAATTACTTGGGTTTGAGCCTTATGATTTAGCAAATGAAGGCACTTTTGTTTTAGCAATTGATGAAAAAGATTCAAAAAAAGCACTTGAAATTTTAAAAAATTTCAATGAAAATGCATCTATCATAGGTGAGGTTATCTCAGATAAAAATAGCCGAGTGATACTAAAAAATCCTTATGGAGTTAAAAGATTTTTAGAATACCCAAAAGGCGAACTACTTCCTAGGATTTGTTAATGCATGAGTTGTCAATAATAATAGATTTAGTTGCATTATGCGAAAAGAATGCAAAAGAACAAAACGCAAAAGAGATTGAGAGTTTAGAGATAAAAATAGGGCGATTAAGTGGAGTTGAGCCACACTATCTAGAAAGTGCTTACGAGTTTTATAAAAAAGGGACAATTTGCGAAAATGCAAAACTAATTATACATGTGCAAAACATTGTAGTGCAATGCAATAATTGTGGAGAAAAAAACGAGCTAGATAAAAATGAGTTTTTATGCCCAAAATGTGGCTCTAATAAACTAGATGTCATTGATGGTGAAGATATGTATCTAATGCGCTTAACTATGAAATAACATAGACTTTTTTGAACAGATATTAATTTTATAAATAATTATAAATTGGCTTTTAAAATTTTACTCCAAATTTTAAAAGCTCTTTTGGTAAAAAATCATCTAAATTATTTATAGTATTATTGTCTATTTCAATTAAATTTAAATTATATTTTTTGTAAATTTCTAGTTTTTTATTTTTTCTTTTTAGGTATTTATCATCTTCTTCCATACCCCAAAACTCAATATAAATTTTTTTAATTGGTATAAAAAAATCACAATAAATATCCTCTTCTATGGGAACTAGTTTCTCATATGCAAAAGCCAAATACTCTCCATAAAGCCAATCAGCTATCATAGCCTCAGCTCTACTTCTTACATAATGTCCACTTTTAGTTCTATACTTTGCTTCAAACTTTTTTCTAAAATCAATCTCTTCGCTATCACTAATATCTGTTTCAGGTTGAATATTTTTTAAAAATAGTTGATTTTCTAATATGCCACTCTCCCAGCAAACATAGTTATTTCCAAGATATTTCTTTTGAATTCCACCATTTTCCATACCTTTTTTGGTTACAATCCAACCAATGTTTTTTGCTTTTTCTATAAAAGAAATTTCATTTAAAACTGAGTTAACCTCTCTTGCACTTTTCTCAAATTTTTTACCTATATCTTTTGGAGTTAGATATTTCATAGAACAAACCTTTAAATTTAGAATATTATATAATACCATTTTGTGATTAAATATAGGTAAAAAGTAGTTTATTAAAATTTTAAATTTTAAAAGATGATTTTAAATAAAATGATTGTCATATAGTAAGATGTTTGGAGTGAAAAAACACTCCAAACATTATTTATTATAAAGAGTTTTTGAAAACTATGTAAAGTCCCCAAGCCAAAAATACTACCATCCAAGTAATGGTAATTCCAATTGTAATATTTCCTAGCTTATGATCAACTGCATCTGATTCATATAATCCTTGTTTTCTACCAGCCTTCCATGCAAGAGTTAATAGGAAAATAACTCCGCTAAAGCCAACAAATACAAATGTTAATAAGAACATAATTACAGAAGGCCAATCAGTATTGACTGTATAATTATATATATTATAATCAAGATCTATCATTATAGAGTATCTTATATACTCTCTAAGACCTGATATTAAAAGTGCAGCAACAACCAAAACAATTGTTGTATAGTAGCTATTTTTAACACCTATAATCATATATAAAAGAACTAAAACACAGACAACTATAGCAAGGCTAAGCGGATTAAATAAAAGTCCTTCTTTTAACATCCAAACTACAAAAAGAACAGCACTGATTAAAAATCCAACAACACCAAGTTTTTTACCCATATTTCCTACAAATTCCAAGTAGTCGCTTTTCATTCCCTCTTTTTTACTCATATAGTCTCTATAGTTTAGCAAGAAAATTCCTAAAACAGGAACTGCAAGGCTAACCATAAATGCAAGTCTTACTATATCTATTTTTAAAATTGTACCTGAATCATCAATTATACCATTTGGAGCATACCAATTCATCCATTGCTCTGGCTGGATTGACTCATAAGCAAATGCATGCATTAAAATTCCACCAAATACCATAAGTGCAAATGCCACCGCACCAATAAATAGGGCATTTTTAGAATCTTTTTTATTTGCTGATGCAAACCAATACCAAATAGAATATCCAAAAACCATAATATAGATAAATGCAGCCACCCAAAGTCCTGATAAAGTATTTGTTACATACCAGTTTGGATCATAAATTACTTGTGTAAAAAGAAGTGGTGCGACACCTAAAACAATTAAAACAGAAACACTAACTTTTGAAATTTGCACCATATGAGATGTTAAAAGATTCCAATTTTCACTTGCATTCTTTTTAGTTTGTCCAAACAGCGAAAGTCCCATACCACCAAGTGCTAACAGAACAAACGCAATATGAAGTGCCCATGTTAATATATATAATCCTTGAAAAACAACTGGATAAAATGGAACACCAGCTGGATCTCTTAAAGCGTTTAATACTATAGGTAAATTATCCATAAATTTTACTCCTTCTATTTAGTTTGAGTTTCAAGCCAAGTTGCAAGTGCGTCTGTCTCGCTATCAGGCAATCTCATTGTAGGCATATAAGAAAATGCACCAGAATAAACTACTTCTAAATAGTTTTTAATGTTTTCCTTATCTGTCATACCTCTTGCTATGAAAAGATCAGGCAATGATCTATATTTTGCACCTTTTTCTATAGAGTGACAGTTAGAACAAGCTAATTTTGCTATTAATTCACCTGTTTGAACTTTGTTTTCATCTGTTATTGTTTTTAGTTGTTTAGGAACAAACGGATGAACTTTTAAAATTCCATGCTCTTCTACTGCTGGAACTTCAGCTTTAATTCCTTTACCAGGTATATCTCTAGCTATAATTTGGTTACTATATATATATGTTCCAGCAACATATGGTTTTCTCATGCTTTCTCTCATTTTTTCACCTGGCCAAACGCCGATTATGCCTATAAGGAAAAGCATACCAACAGTTACAGGTAGTTTTAAACCTTTTGGGAAAAAGAAAGCAAATAAAAAATATGCAGCTATTAGAAGTACTAATATTATTCTAGTAGTTTTTTCGCCATCCCACAATACTGCGTGGAATTGATCCCATGCATTTTGAGGTAGAGTTTGTATATACCATACAAAACCAAACATAACAATAGCACCACCAACAAATCCAATTACAGATAGCTTTCTTGCTAATTCTTTTTTAAGATCTTCATCTTTTAAAACTCCAGCAATTATAAATCCGATCACCGCAGACATAGCAACCATAAAGCCAAATCTTACAATTAGATGTGGGAAGGTATTAGAGCCAAAGAATGCATCGCTTGCAGATCCTGTAGTAAACCACATATCATTTCCAGGCCACATCATAAAGCTAATAATTCCTATAATTAAAAACAGTGTGCTTACTGAAGCTAGAGCAAAAAGATATGTTATTTTTAAATGAACTTTTCTATCAATTTTACCTATTGAATAGACAAGCACAAAAACACCAACAACCTCAACAACAAAGAAAACCCATTCAGTTGCCCATACCCAAACAAAGTTGTGTATTAAAGCACTAATTCCTCTAGGGCTTGCTGCTGTTGCAGTATACCAAATGCCAGGACCAGTTATAGAGCCGATAACATATGAAAAGATTAACAAGAACATACCATATTTACGCATATACTCATATAAGTCAGTTCTATCTTCTTTATATGCCTTTCTAGCTAGAATGGCAAAAAGTATAGCAGCACCTACTGAAGTATGTGAAGCTAGTATATGTATGGTTCCTGTAATCCCCATAAGCCAAGCTGTTCCAATGTCTGGAAAATAAAAAAGAGGGTATAGACCCAAAACTTCTGGTAAATTCACATTTTACTCCTTACTTTGAAATGTATTAATATTCAAAAACATATCTTTTTATATCAAGATTAAAACTATATATTATTTAAAGTGTATAATTTTTAAAATCTTAATGTAAGTTTCTTTTTAGTTACACTTTATGGTTGAAATAATAACATAATAAAAATTAAAATAAAACTAAATTATAATTAAATAAATAAAAAATATTGCATAAATTCTAAAAATTTTGAATTTTTTTAAAAAAATAGTTAAATTTTAACAAAAATAGCAAATAAAGAGTTATATTGTCCTATTTTATGGGCTAATTTCTAGTAAAACAATTATTAAAATTTTAGATATTATATATATTTGTTAGTATTAAAAATTGAGCAAAAACTTTTATTATATACATTAATTATACATTAAATTAAAATTCTCATTTTATTTAAGAACTATCTTTTAAACTTGTAATGTTACCATATTGAATAATTACTTAATTAAAAGGAGTATCATTATGAAAAAAAATGATTTGGATTTAGTTTTAAAAGAGATAAAATCAGAATTAAAAATAAAAGGTGTTGATAGAAGAACAGCTTTGAAGATAATGGCTTTAAGTTCTACTACTCTTTTGACTAATCCTACCTCCGCAAATGCAGCAACTAGTGCAAAAGCGAATGGTAAAGGTGTAAAAATAGTAATTGCAGGAGGAGGTGCAGCTGGTTGTACTATTGCTAATTTTATAACTAAAAACATAGATGATGCACAAGTTGCTATAATTGAACCTGACTCACAAAGCGTATCTTATCAACCTGGGCAAACCTTAATAGGTGCAGGAATTTGGAATAAAGATGAAATAATAGGAGAATCAAAAGATTTTTTTCCAAGTAATGCAAAATGGATTCAAGATAGGGTAGTGGAGTTTAATCCAGATTCTAATAATGTAAGAACTTCAAAAAATGGAGTAATTGACTATGATTTTTTAATACTAGCAACTGGTCTATCTTTGAACTATGAAGCTATAGAGGGTTTAAGCAAAAATGATATTGGTAAAAATGGGATAAGTTCCATATATTTTGCTGATGGTGCTGTTAAAACTTGGTCTTTAATTCAAAAGCTAATTGAAGATGCAAAAAGCAAAAAAGATATCAAAGCACTATTTACACAACCAAATACACCTATAAAATGTGGAGGAGCTCCTAAAAAAATTATGTTTTTAACGCATGCTCTTCTTAGGGATGCAAAGCTTAGAGATGGTGTTAAGTTGGATTTTTATCCTGCCGGTGGAGGTTTTTTTGGAGTAAAAGAGTATAACGAAGCAACAATAGGATTTTTTAAAGATAGAAATTTAAATGCGCATTTTAATAATAATTTAATAGCAATAGATCAAGGCTATAGAAAAGCTACTTTTAAAAGAAAAGATGGTAGTATTTTTGATTTAAATTATGATTTTATCCATATAACACCTCCAATGAAAGCTCCAAATGAAATTAAAGAATCTCCATTAAGCATTAAACAAGGTAACCTTACAAGTGGAGGCTGGGCTGATGTTAATAAAGATACCTTAATTCACAACAAATATAACAATGTATTTGCAATAGGTGATATTGCTGGTATTCCAACCTCAAAAACAGGTGCAGCAATTAGAGAACAGTATAAAGTTTGTGGCAATAATTTAATATCAGCTATAGAAGGAAAAGATTTAAAAGCAACTTATGATGGCTATACAGCTTGCCCACTTATAACAGATATAGGTAAAGTAATGATGGCTGAGTTTAACTATAAAAAAGAACCTTCTGCAACCCTTCCTATGCTAAATCCAGCAAAAGAGAGATGGTTATGGTGGTTTGTAAAAGTTTATATGCTAAAACCAATGTATTTTTATGGCATGTTAAAAGCAAGAATTTAAAATTTAATAAACTGATATCTCCCCTTTTTAAAAATAGGGGAGATATCAATCTAAAAACATATATACAAATCATCATCTAAATTCGAATTCCATATACATACAAAATTTCAAAACAATAAATTTAAAATATCTTAAAAAATATTATTAATGTAAAAAATACATAGTTTTTATTTGTATGTATTTTAATATATAAAGTTTCGTGGATAAATTGTAAATTCTCAAAAGGTTAAATGCCAAAGTTACCATATATAGGCAATTATATTGCTAATGAAAAATACAAAAGAGTGATTTTCAAAAAAGTTTGAAAATTATAGTTTTCAATACTAATTATATAAAATAGCTTGTATTTAACTTATTATCATAGTTTATCAAGTATTATTATATGTATAAAATCAATAACTATTTGTTAAAAATTTAAACTTAAAATTTAGCCTATAAAATCCAATCATTTTTTAAGATTAAGCACTTAACGCTTTATATACTTTTTGCTACTCTAAAAATGGATAAAATCTCAAAATTTAAATGCCAAACAAAATAGAAAAAACTAAAACATATTTATGAAATTTCAGAGATATATAGTCTGTTATCACATTATGTTTACGAGCTTTTATATGGACAACAAATAGTTAAAACTGCCTAAAGCTTTAATATTTAAGCCAAAACTCATACTTTTTGATGAGTTTTTCTAAATTTAGATAAGAACTTAAGAGAAAAATTAAGAATTTTGTTAAAAATTTTACCATAAGATTTATTTCACATAAGTGCAATTTTATCGATTATATAAAATGGTAAATAGAACAAATAAAAACTTTGTGAAATATCAAAAATATTTTTATTGCTAGATTTATGAGAGTTTTAAATAAATTTAATGAAAAAAAGTAAAGATTGTGTAATTATGCCCAATATTGTCTTATTAGCAAAAATATGGAACTAAAAGCAAGAATGGTTAATATTGTCTATTTAGGAAAAATCATAACAATATAAAAGTTGAACTTTAAAATTTAGAAAAAATTTTACAAATCAACATCTTAGATATAAAAAATCTAAAAACTGATGATATTTTTTTATAGGTCTAAATGAGAGTCAAGATAACCTGCTTTTAATATTATTTTAATACCCAAAATCAAGTTTATAGTAAATTTGGGTATTAGATTGCATTTTGCCTATATTATTTAATGATATTTCTAAGATTATATTTTATCTTTAATATGCTTTTTTGGATAATCAAAATATATAATACTGCCATTGCATATATTTTCAAAACTATCTATATCAAATTTAATACCACAAATAGCACAAGTTGGAAAATGCTCTATAACCGAATCGCTTAAAAACTCGCAAATTTCATTTAATGCAGAGTTGTGTCCCACTATAAAAACAGTATTATGTTTATTGCTAAGATTTTTAACAAATTTTAAAAGATTTGGTTTTGAAAACTCATACAACTCATCTGTGCTTTTTATTTTACCATTAAAAGATAGCTCTTTTGCTATAATATTAGCAGTGCTAAGTGCCCTAACCCCACTACTTGTAAAAATTATATCTGGTATGATATTTGCTTCTTTTAGTCTAATACCTGTGTTTTTAGCATCGCTTAATCCGCGCTCACTAAGTTTTCTTAAAAAATCTGTTGGAGCTTTTTTCTTAGCCTTTGCGTGTCTTATAAAATAAATAATTTTCATTTTTTTCCTATGGTTTATTATTTAATATCTTAATCTCTTCTTCTGTGAATCCAGCTCGAATTCTATCATTAATATTAAGTTCTTTTTTTATATTTTTAAATTTCGGATAGTGTTTCATAACTATATCTATAAAAATACCTTTACTAATACCCTCTTTTTTGCAAGCAAACTCAAACCAGTAATTTCCCTTTTTAACATGTGAAATTTCTTCTTCTAAAATTTGATTTAATAGATTTTTTAACTCTTTTTTAGAGCTATCATTTTTTATTTTTTTAAGCATAAAATAATTAGCATCCAGTCCGTTGGCCTCCATATATTTATGCATTATCGCCATTCTTTCAAGGAGTGAGTTTTGTGTATTTTTCATACCAAAAAATAGCCCATCATGAACAGGAAAATCACCATATTTATATCCTAGCTTTAAAAGCTCATCAGATATCATTGTAAAGTGTCTTATCTCATCACTAGCAACCTCTAGCCAATCTTCATAATAAGCCAAAGGTAATTTTACAAATCTATAGCAATCATCAAGAGCTAAATCAATCGCACTATATTCTATATGAGCTATCGAGTGTAGAAAAAAGGCCTCTTTTTTATCATCTTTAAATTTTGGTATATCTTTAGCAGGTAAAACTTTACAAATTCTAGAAAAACTAGGTTTTTTTAGAATTTTAGGGATAAAATTATCTTCAAATTCAACCCTTCCTAACTTAAAATCATCATAAAATATTTTAAATTTTATAAATTTATCATCTAAATTTGACTCATTTAAAATACTCTCTACTTTTTTATGAAACATTAGCTCCTAAGTCCTATCTTAGCATATAAATAACCTAGACCAAAGCCTATTAAGTGCGCATACCAGCCTACTTTTATACCAACTAACATTGGTGCAAAACTAATTAAGATAATGGCTAAAAACAGCCCTTTACGCATATAAATATTTAAATATGCCAAAAGTCCTAAAAGAACAGATATAGCACCACTTGCACCCACTAAATTTATAACTATTCCATTGTTAATCATTAAATATGTATATACAAGACTCAAAGCAGAAGTTAAAATTCCACCTATTAAATAGATAAGAGTAAATTTGATGCCACCTAGGTATCTTTCTAAAATTGAGCCAAATTGATATAAAACAGCCATATTCATAACTAAATGCATAAGCGAACCATGTAAAAACATAGTTGTAAACACCTGCCAATAAAATCCACTAAAAAACAGATAGTTTAAACCAAAATATGTAAAAAACATATGGTGATTCATAATAAAATCGCCAACTAAAAAAACTATAAAATTTATAACAATTAATGAGGTTGTGGCTTGTAAATTCATATCCCTACTCTCTTTTTAACTATACTAATATAACTTTTCTCAAAACAAGCTTATCTAACAACAACCCCAAAGCCTGCAAATCTATTTGATGTTAAGCATGAAGTTTTATTAGACTTACATCTTATTATATAGCTATTTTGAACAACTAAATTATCTTTAAATGTGTTTTTCTTATTTAAATTTACATATCCTATTTTATTAATACCTCTTATATTATGTATGAAACTTACTCTTCCATCATCTTCCACATCTTGCACAATACCTATGTGGGTTATGATTTTTGTTTTTTTGTTTTTTGTAGCTTTTGTAGTGTTGTTAAAAAATATTAAATCTCCAGCCATTGGTTTTTTGTTAGTTATTTTATTGTTTGAGCTATATAGATTATAAATAGCTTGGGACTTGCCCCTATTTTTTTGAACATGCCTATACATCTCTTGATTTTCATAAAAAATATTATTATTTAATCTATTAAAAAGATCAACAAGTCCCGAACAATCAACTCTTGTTTTTTTATTTTTATACTTATCAATCGTATTTAAAAGATTTAAAACATCTTTATTATAGGAAATTAAATTTGTACTATTTGAATCATTTAAATCATAAATTTCATTTTTAGGATTTAAATTTCTATTTTTATCTATAAATGCACACCCTGACATAAAAACCAAGCATAGCAAGCAAGATAATAATATACTATTTTTCATCATATTTTTCCTAGTTTAATATAAAAATCTTATTCTACCAAAATTTTATTAAATGATAAACAGGTAATTACAATAAAATCTATTACAATTTTGTAAGTATAATTTTAGTATAATTTTTCTTATTTTTGATAAACAGGAAATTAAATGGAATATTTAAAAATTATTGGGGGAAGTAAACTAAGTGGTAAAGTTGCCATTAGTGGGGCTAAAAATGCAGCACTTCCTATTATAGCTTTAAGCATTATCTCTAAAAACAACACTGAAATTTCAAATTTACCAGATGTAGCAGATATTAAAACATTAATAGAACTTTTAAGAAATTTAGGAGCAAAAGTAAACTTTAAAGACTCACACTCCATAGATATAGATACAAATGATATAAACTCAACAAAAGCCATATATAATATAGTAAGAAAGATGAGAGCTTCTATTTTGGTTTTAGGTCCTCTTCTTGCAAGATTTGGACATTGTGAAGTCTCATTACCTGGAGGATGTGCAATAGGAGCAAGACCAATTGACCTTCATATACAAGCTCTTAAAAAAATGGGTGCGACTATAGAGGTTAAAGATGGATATTTAGTCGCAAAAGCTCCTAAAAATGGACTTAATGGAACAACTATAAATTTTGATAAAATAACTGTAACAGGCACTGAAAATATTGTAATGGCTGCTGCTCTTGCAAATGGAATTACTAAGATTATAAATGCAGCAAAAGAGCCAGAAATTACTGCTTTATGTGAGGTTATTAACCAAAGTGGTGTTAAAATAGAAGGTATTGGAACTGATGAGCTAACCATTCATGGAAGCAGTGGAAAACTTTTAGAGATTGATAAAATAGATGTGATACCAGATAGGATAGAAGCTGGAACATATCTATGTGTGGGAGCTATTACAAACTCAAAGATTACAATAACAAATTGCGATCCAAATCATCTTGATGCAGTTATTGCAAAACTAGAAGATATGGGATTTAGTTTTAAGATAGAAGATGATAAAATAACCATACTACCTGCAAAAACTATAAAACCCACAAAAATTGTAACAACTGAATACCCAGGTTTTCCAACAGATATGCAAGCACAATTTATGGCAATTTGCTGTATAGCAGATGGTGTTAGCATAGTAGAAGAAAGGCTTTTTGAAAATAGATTTATGCATGTTAGTGAGCTTTCAAGAATGGGTGCAGATATAAAGCTAAATGGGCACATAGCAACTATAACAGGAGGTAAGCTAAGCTCAGCAGATGTTATGGCAACAGATTTAAGAGCTAGTTCTGCCCTTGTTATGGCAGGACTTGTTAGCGAAGGCCAAACCAATGTTAGAAGAATTTACCACCTAGATAGAGGTTATGAAAAACTTGAAGAAAAACTTAAAAATTTAGGTGCAAATGTAGAAAGGCTTAGTGAATGATAGATAAAAATTTAGATTTACTTTTTAAAAGTATTAAACCTATAAATAGAGTTAAAAAAATTGGTATTGACTCTGCTTTAAATGAGATTTTAGCAGAAAATGTAATGGTAGAAAAAAATCTACCTTCATTTGACAATGCTGCGCTTGATGGGTATGCGTTTAATTATAGTGATAAAAATAGCGATATTAAGATAGTTGGAACTATTTATACAGGCGATAAAAACATATATACTCTAGGCAAAAATGAAGCATACCGTATAATGACAGGGGCTATGATGCCTAAAAACAGCGACACCATAGTAGAATTTGAAAAAGCTATAGTTAAAGATGATATTTTAAAAATAGATAGCTCTATTAAAAAAAATAATGCTTATAGATATACTGGTGAAGAAGTTAAAAGAGGCGAAACACTACTTGTAAAGGGTGAGCTTTTAACAGCTGCTAAAATTATGTTTTTAGCTAGTCAGGGTATAAATGAAGTTACTATTTATGAAAAACCAAAAATAGCATCTTTTTCTAGTGGTGATGAGATAATTGAGCCTTGGGAAAAAGCTAGTGAATATGAGATATATAATGCTAATTCAAGCGGTATTCAAGCTATACTTAAAAATAGTAACTTTAAATCAAGTTATAAAGGAATTATAAAAGATACCTATGAAAGCACCCTTAATGCTTTAAGAAACTCAGGTGATTATGATGTTATTATAACAAGCGGTGGTGCGAGTAAAGGCGATCACGACTTTATGAAAGAATGCTTATTAGAGCTTGGATATGAAGAAATTTTTTCTCATATAAATGTTAGACCAGGCAAACCAACTGGGGTTTATAAAAAAGATAGCAAATTAGTTTTCATACTTCCTGGAAATCCAATGGCAGCTTTTTTGATAGCGTTTTTGATAGTTGTTCCTGCATTAAAACAGATTTCTGGACAAAACATCTCTAATCACAAAAAAATAGTTGCCAGATTTGATGGAAATATAAACTTAAAAGAGCAAAGATCAAATTTGGTTTTAGGAGTCTACAAAGATGGTAAATTTAAAACTATAAATAATAATAAATTTGGTTCAGGTATGATAAAACCCCTTGTAGTGGCAAATGCATTGTATGTATCAAAAGTTGGTGAATCAAAATTAGAAGATGGTAGATTATTAGAAATAATAATGCTTTATTGACAAAAAAGAAACATTATGTTAAAATTATCATCTTTTATTTGCGGGAATAGCTCAGTGGTAGAGCACAACCTTGCCAAGGTTGGGGTCGCGAGTTCGAACCTCGTTTCCCGCTCCACTATTATTCCAAATTTTAAAACAATATTTTATATTTTAAATCACAAAAGGTAATCTAGTGAGAAAAGCATGTATTTATCCTGGGACTTTTGACCCTATTACAAATGGACATCTTGATGTAATAAAAAGAGCAAGAACTTTTTTTGATAAAGTTGTCATAGCCATAGCTGTAAATTCTACAAAAAATCCATTTTTTGATATCGATGATAGGATAAAAATGGTAAAAAAAGCAACAATACACCTTAGCAATATTGAAGTTGTAAGCTTTGATAATCTACTAATTGACTTTGCTAAAAAACGCAATATCCCTACAATTATAAGAGGCTTAAGAGCAGTTAGTGACTTTGAGTATGAACTCCAAATGGGTTATGCAAACGCCTCTTTATGGGATGAACTTGAAACAGTATATCTAATGCCAAGCTTAAAAAGTGCTTTTATAAGCAGTTCAGTTGTAAGATCTATATTTTATCATGGTGGAGATATTAGCCATTTAGTTCCAAAAGAGATTTTACCTTTGCCTAAATTTAAAAAGGATAAAAATGTTGATCACCTTTGAGGGTATTGATGGCGCTGGAAAAAGTACCCAATTAGATCTTTTAAAAGATGAATATAAAGATGCTATTTTTACAAAAGAGCCTGGTGGAACAAATTTAGGAGAAAAGCTAAGAGAGATTTTGCTTAATGATAAAATATCCCGGGTGGCTGAAATGTATCTTTTTTTAGCAGATAGAGCACATCACTATGAAACACTTATAAAAACTAATAAAAATAGACTTATATTTAACGACAGAGGATTTGTTTCAGGTATAAGTTATGCCTTAGCCAATAAAATAGATTTGAGTCTAGAATCGCTTTTAAACCTAAACAAAATTGCAATGCAAAATAATCTAGGTGATAAATTTGTTTTTTTTAAAATAGATAGAAATAGTTTAAAAAATAGACTATCTTTGAGAAGTGAAAATGATATTATAGAACAACGTGGATTAAATTATCTAATGGAAGTTCAAAAATATATGGAGCAAATCTTTAAAGAGAATAATTTTAATGTTTTAACCATTAATGCCACAGAGAAAAAAGAAAAAATACATAAACAGATCAAGGAGTTTATAGGATGATAACTGCACTAAGAGGCATGAAAGATATAATTGATGATGGATATTTATATAAGCATATAATTCAAACTTGTGAAGATGTTGCAAGTAAATTTGGCTATAAATTTATAGAAACTCCAAAATTAGAAGAAACTGCACTTTTCATAAGAGGAGTTGGAGAAAGTAGCGATATAGTAGGTAAAGAGATGTATAGATTTACGGATAAAAGCGGTAATGATGTATGCCTTAGACCTGAGGGAACTGCTGGTGTTGTAAGAGCTTTTATAGAGCATAAATTTGATAGAGCTGGTGGAGTTAGAAAATATTTCTATCACGGTTCTATGTTTAGATATGAAAGACCGCAAAAAGGAAGATTTAGGGAATTTCATCAATTTGGAATTGAGTGCTTTGGTGAAGGAAGTGTGTATGAAGATGCTAGTGTAATTTTGATTGGAAATGAAATTTTAAATAGACTTGGTATAAAAACTACTCTTAAAATAAACTCTTTAGGAGATAGTCAATCTATGCCAAAATATAGAGAAAAGCTTGTAGATTTTTTAAAAAAAGAAAATGAACTTTGTGAAGATTGCAAAAGGAGAATAAAAACAAACCCTATTAGAGTTCTTGATTGTAAAAATGAAAAATGTCAAGAAATTTTAAAAGATGCACCACTTATAATCGATAACTTAAGCAAAGAAAGTAAAGATGATTTTGATAAATTACAAGATATTTTAACTAAAAACGGTATCTCATTTGAAGTTGATCCAAAGCTTGTAAGAGGACTAGATTACTACTCTAAAACTGCATTTGAGTTTATAAGCGATGAAATTGGATCTCAAAGTGCTGTTTTAGGCGGTGGTAGATATGATAAGCTAGTTGAATACCTAAATGGTCGCCCTACTTTTGGAGTTGGGTTTGCTCTAGGTGTTGAAAGATTAATGGAAATTTTATCACAACATGAGAGTGAGCAAAAAAGAGATGGAATTTATCTTTGTGCACTAAATAGTGAATATATAGATAAAATTTATAATCTTAGTATTGATCTTAGGAAGAAATTTTATGTGGAGATTAGCTATGAAGCTAAAAGCCCAGCAAAGCACCTTAAAATAGCTGATAATAAAAATATTAAGATATTTCTTTGTATTGGTGAAGAAGAGATGAAAAATAGTGAAATTTGGTATAAAAATCTGTTAAATAAAGATGAAAAAAGAATAAAATTAAATGAATTAATGGAGGTTTTGGGTGAATAATATTTACGGACTTGATATTTGGGGTAATTCAAACTTTATAATAGAAGATGGTAAAATTTGTCTAAATACTGATTTTAAACTTCCCATAATTGATGTAGTAAAAGAAATTCGTAAAGACGGGATAAAAGGTCCTATTTTACTGCGTTTTCCACATCTAATAAAAAAACAGATTGTTGAAATTTACTCAAATTTCAATAGAGCTAAAAAAGAATTTGATTATAGCGGAAATTTCAGTGCTGTTTACCCGCTAAAAGTAAATCAATATCCTGGTTTTGTTAAAAATTTAGTTGAGATAGGAAAGCCATTTAACTATGGTTTGGAAGCCGGAAGCAAGCCTGAACTTTTACTAGCAATGGCATATAATAATTTTGAAGCACCAATTACAGTAAATGGTTTTAAAGATAAAGAGCTTATAAATATAGGTTTTATAGCTGCTGAAATGGGACATGATATAACTTTAACAATTGAGGGCTTAAGTGAGCTTGAAAGTATTATTAAAACATCAAAAGAAAGATTTAGCACTTGTCCAAAAATTGGTCTAAGAATAAGACTTCATACAAGCGGAAGTGGTATTTGGGCAAAGAGTGGCGGAATGGATTCAAAATTTGGTCTTACTGCAACTGAGTTGATTGAAGCTGTAAATTTACTAAAAAGTGCAAATTTACTTCATAAATTCACTATGATTCATTTCCATATAGGATCTCAAATAAATGAAATTCACCCTTTAAAAAAGGCACTAACAGAAGCTGGAAATATATATGCAGAGCTTAGAAAAATGGATGCAAAAAATTTAACTGCTATAAATTTAGGTGGCGGGTTGGCAGTTGAATACTCGCAAACAAGAGAACTAGCTACTAGAAACTACACATTAAAAGAGTATGCAAATGATGTTATATTTTTATTAAAAACTATAGCTAATTCAAAAAATGTTACAGAGCCTGATATATTTATAGAATCTGGTCGTTTTGTAGCAGCAAGCCATGCTGTCCTAACAGCACCTGTTTTAGAGCTATTTTCAAAAGAGTATGCAGAAGAAAAATTAATATCAAAAGATGAAAATCCACCACTTGTTTTAGAGTTATATGATCTTTATAAAAACATAAAACCATCAAACGCACTTGAATATCTTCACGACTCAATTGCCCATATGGAAAGCATTTTAACCCTTTTTGATCTTGGGTATGCTGATTTAACTGATAGATCAAATGCTGAAATTTTAACACACTTAATAATGAAAAAAGCAATCTCAATGCTTGGAAACAAACAAAGCTATACAGATTTATTAAAGATACAAAAACAAGTTCAAGAAAAATATCTTGTTAACTTCTCTATGTTTCAGTCACTTCCAGATTTCTGGGGATTAAAACAGCATTTTCCCATAATGCCCTTAGAAAAACTTGATGAAAGAGCGACAAGATCGGCATCAATTTGGGATATAACTTGTGATAGCGATGGGGAGATAAATTTTGATCCAAATATTAATCCTCTATTTTTGCACGATATTGATCCACAAGAGGAGAACTATTTTTTAGCATTTTTCTTAGTTGGTGCCTATCAAGAGGTCCTTGGAATGAATCATAATCTTTTCACTCATCCAACTGAAGCAACCGTATACCTTAAAGAAAATGGCGGATTTGAAATAAAAAATATTTTAGAATCACAATCTGTGCTTGATATACTTGAAGATATGGATTATGATGTTTATGAAATTCAAGATATACTAAGCGATAGAGTTAAAAACTCTATCCTCTTAGACGATAATGAAAAAAAACAAATTTTGGGTGAATTGTATCTATTTTTAAATGATAATGGATACTTAAAATCAATAGGATAAAATTAATGAGCTTTTGGAAAATAGTATTAGAAGATTTAGCAGAACCAAAAAGACAAGACCCTGCATATAATAATTGGATTGAGGTTATCTTTAACTATCCTGGTGTTTGGGCAATTGTAAATCATAGATTTGCGAATTTTTTTTACAAAAAAGGTTTTAAAACTACAGGAAGGACTATTTCTGGTTTATCTAGGCTTTTAACAGGAGTTGATCTTCATCCAGGTGCTACAATAGGAAGACAGGTATTTTTTGATCATGCAACAGGTATTGTCATAGGAGAAACAGCTATTATTGGTAATAGAGTGCTTATATATCAAGGGGTAACTCTTGGGGGAGTAAGCTTAGATAAAGGTAAGCGCCACCCTACTTTGGAAAATGGCGTAGTTGTAGGTGGTGGTGCTAAAATATTAGGCAATATTACAATTGGAGAAAACTCAAAAATTGGAGCAAACTCTGTAGTTATAAAAGATGTTCCATCTAACTGCACAGCCGTTGGAATTCCTGCAAAAGTATTAGGTAAATGCTCTGCACAGCCACTTTCTCATAATAAAATTCCAGATATAGATAAAGAAATTTTCTCATATCTGCTTCAAAGAATTGAAAATTTAGAAAACTTAATAAAAGATGGTAAAATAAACATAACAGAAGAGGATATAAAACTAAATGAAAAATATAGTTCATATCTAAAATCTTTAAAAAATTAAAAGGGAGTAGAGATGTTATCAAAAAGAGTTCAGACATTATCAGAGTCCATAACAATAGCCATTAGCTCACTAGCAAAAGAGATGAAGGCAAATGGTGAAGATGTAATTAGTTTAAGTGCTGGAGAGCCTGACTTTGACACTCCAAAAGCAATAAAAGATGCCGCTATTGAAGCCATGAGAAAAGGATGTGGAAAATATACTCCTATCCCAGGAACTAATGAGGTTTTAAAAGCAATAGCAATAAAACTTAAAAGAGATAATAATTTAGAATATAAACCTAGTCAAATAATTACAAACGTGGGAGCAAAGCACTCTTTATTTAATATAATTCAGTGTCTAATAGATGAAGGAGATGAGGTTTTAATACCAGCTCCTTACTGGGTAAGCTACCCTGAAATGACAAAATATGCTAGTGGTATTCCTGTAATTTTAAATACAGATGAATCAAATGGATTTAAAATTACGGCAAAACAGCTCAAAAAGGCAATAACCACAAAAACAAAGCTTTTAATGTTAAACTCTCCAAGCAACCCTTGTGGAACCGTGTATACAAAAGAGGATCTACTTGAACTAGCAGAGGTTTTAAAAGGCACAAATATTTTTATAGCAAGTGATGAAATTTATGAAAAAGTAAATTATAGTGGAAATTTCTGTGCAACTGCTAGCGTTAGTAAAGATATGTTTAAAAGAACCATTACTATAAATGGACTAAGTAAGTGTGGTGCAATGCCAGGATGGAGGTTTGGCTATATGGCTAGTGCTAACGATGAGCTAAATAAAGCTGTTAGAAAACTTCAAAGTCAAAGCACATCAAACATCAGCTCAATCACTCAAGCAGGAGCCATTCCAGCACTTTTAGGCGAAGTTGATGATGAGATAGAAAACATGTTAAAATCATATCGAGAAAGAAGAGACTATCTTTTTAAAGAGCTTAATAACATAAAAGGACTAAAAACATTAAATCCTGATGGTGCATTTTATCTTTTTATAAACTGCAAAGAGATAGAAGAGGATTCTATGAAATTTTGTAAAAGAATGCTAGAAGAGATAAAAGTAGCAACCGTTCCAGGGGTTGCTTTTGGATTAGAGGGATATTTTAGAGTTTCGTTTGCAACTGATTTAGAAAGTATCAAAATAGCAACACAAAGACTTCAAAAATTTATAAATAACTATTAATATTTTGCTCTTAAATTTAAGAGCAAAATTAATTTTTATCCATAAATAATTAAGGTAAAAATATGCTTGAATATATTAAAAATCTACCAAAAGCTGAGCTACATTTGCACATAGAAGGCACATTGGAACCTGAACTAATGTTTAAGTTAGCAAAGAAAAATGGCATTGAAATTCCATATAAAAATATCAATGAGCTAAAAAAAGCATATAATTTTAGTAATTTACAAGACTTTTTAGATATTTATTATGCAGGGACAAGGGTTTTAATTACAAAACAAGATTTTTATGATTTAGCTTGGGCATATGTTGAAAAATGCGTAGAAAATAATATAGTTCACACTGAGATATTTTTTGATCCACAAAGCCACACAAAAAGAGGCATTGATTTTAAAACTATTATTTTAGGAATTAATGAAGCACTAAATGATGCCTATAAAAAGCACAATATAACATCTAAAATTATACTTTGTTTTTTAAGACATTTATCTGAAGAAGATGCATTTGTTGTACTAGAAGAAGCTTTGAAATACAGAGATCTTATAGTAGGAATAGGACTTGATTCATCGGAGATTGGAAACCCACCTTCAAAATTTAAAAATGTATTTAAAAAAGCAAAAGATTTAGGATTTAAACTAGTAGCACATGCCGGTGAAGAGGCAGGAGAATCTTATATATATGAAGCTTTAGATATTTTAAAAGTTGATAGAATTGATCATGGTGTTCAATGTTTTAACTCAAAAGAGCTGATGAAAAGATTGAAAATAGAGCAAATTCCATTAACTGTTTGTCCAAATTCAAACATTGAATTAAAGGTATTTGATTGCTATGAAAATCACAATATTAAAAAACTTTTAGACTATGGTTTAAATGTAACTATAAACTCAGATGATCCAGCCTACTTCAAAGGCTATCTAAATGAAAATTTTTTTAATGCATATAAACATCTAAATTTAAGCAAAGAAGATATAAAAAAACTTATTACAAATTCTTTTAAAGCTTCTTTTATAGATGACTCTTTAAAAAATCACTATTTAAATTTAATCAAATAAAATTAAAGAACTCTTAAACTAGATTATATATATATTTTATTTTAATATTATATATTTTTATTAAGCTTGATCAAAGCTGATTAGTTATAGAATTGGAATATTAATTTATTATGTAGTTGAATTTGATTGTATTTTACAGCCAAATTCAATGGAATTTAAGTTGCTATTTTTAGCTAAACCTATATTAATTCTCAATCCTAAGAGAATTAAATAAAAAATAAAAGGATTTCAAATGGACAACAAAAGATATCTTGAAGTTTTGACTCCACAAAATAGTCAAATAATCTTCATCGATCAACAACCTCAAATGGCGTTTGGCGTACAATCAATTGACCGTCAAACTTTAAAAAACAATGTTGTTGGCTTAGCTAAAGCTGCAAAAGTTTTTAACATTCCAACAACTATCACAACGGTAGAAACTGAGAGCTTTTCAGGTCACACATACCCTGAATTACTAGCAGTGTTCCCAGAAAATAAAATTCTAGAAAGAACTTCAATGAACTCATGGGATGACCAAAATGTTAGAGACGCATTAGCAAAAAATAACCGTAAAAAAGTTGTTGTTTCAGGTCTATGGACAGAAGTTTGTAATGTTACTTTCGCACTATCAGCTGCCCTAGAAGGTGGTTATGAAATTTATATGGTAGCAGACGCATCAGGCGGAACATCTGTAGATGCACACAAATATGCAATGGATCGTATGATACAAGCAGGAATTGTACCTGTTACTTGGCAACAAGTTTTACTTGAATGGCAACGTGACTGGGCTAGAAGAGATACTTATGATGCTGTTCTTGATATCGTAAAAGAACACTCTGGAGCATATGGTATGGGTGCTGATTATGCCTATACAATGGTTCACAAAGTTCCTGAGCGTGTAAAACATGGTGAACGCATAGGACCAAACCCAGCTAATAAATAAAATAATTAGTTTAGCGATCTAATATTTTTATTAGATCGCTTTTTTTGATTTAAAACAAATTTATATTAACGAGTAAGAACAATGAAATTTTATATTCTTAGTTTAGGCGTTGGATTGTTAGTAGGCATTATTTATTATATCTTAAATGTCCGTTCCCCAGCTCCTCCATTAGTAGCCCTTATAGGACTCCTTGGAATGCTTATGGGCGAACAGATTATTCCAGTTGCAAAAAACTTTTTCTCCAAAGACGAAATTATAAAAAATAGCGAACAAACTAATATCCAAGAAAAAACAGACAATAACAATAAGTATACTATTGATATACAAAGGAGTAAAAATGACAACCAAAATTCCTGATATTATTTTTTATAATGGCAATATTACAACACTAAATAAATCAAATCCTACTGCACAAGCCGTAGCCATTAAAGATGGCAGATTTATAAGTGTAGGTAAAAACGAAGATGTTTTAAGATTAGCAGATAACTCCACTAGAAAAGTAGATCTGAAAGGTCGTAGTGTTTTACCTGGATTATTTGACAACCATACACACATTATACGCGGTGGTCTAAATTATAATTTAGAACTTAGATGGGATGGAGTTAAAAGCCTTGCTGATGCAATGGGTATGCTTAAAGCTCAAGTTGATATCACACCTGCACCTCAATGGGTTCGTGTAATTGGTGGTTTTACAGAACATCAATTTGTAGAAAAAAGACTTCCAACTATAGAAGAGCTTAATAAAATAGCTCCTCATACCCCTGTATTTATATTGCATCTTTATGACAGAGCATTATTAAATGGTGCTGCTTTAAGAGCTGTTGGCTACACAAAAGACACTCCAAATCCTCCTGGTGGCGAGATTGTGCGAGATAGCAAAGGAAACCCAACAGGATTATTGCTTGCAAAACCAAATGCTATGATACTATATGCATCATTAGCCAAAGGTCCAAAACTCCCAATTGATTATCAAATCAACTCAACAAGACACTTTATGCGTGAGTTAAATAGACTTGGTATTACAGGTGTTGTAGATGCGGGTGGTGGATTTCAAAACTATCCAGAAGACTATGAGGTTATCCAAAAACTTTCAGACGAAGATCAACTAACAGTTAGAATAGCTTACAATCTATTTACACAAAAACCAAAAGAGGAAAAAGAGGACTTTTTAAGATGGACATCATCTGTAAAATACAAACAAGGAACTGATTATTTTCGCCATAATGGCGCAGGTGAAATGCTTGTATTTTCTGCAGCCGATTTTGAAGACTTTAGACAACCTAGACCAAATATGCCACCTGAAATGGAAGATGATTTAGAAGAAGTTGTAAGAATTTTGGTTCAAAACAAATGGCCGTGGCGAATGCATGCCACTTATGATGAGACAATCTCACGTGCTTTAGATGTATTTGAAAAAATAAATGAAGAAACTCCGCTTGAAGGTATTAATTGGTTTTTTGATCATGCTGAAACAATCTCTCAAAAATCAATTGATAGAATAGCAAAATTAGGTGGTGGAATTGCGTTGCAACATAGAATGGCATATCAAGGTGAATATTTTGTAGATAGATATGGTCCTGATGCGGCTGCTGCAACTCCACCTGTAAAAAAAATTTTAGAAAGTGGCGTTAAAACTTCAGCTGGAACTGATGCTACAAGAGTTGCATCTTATAATCCATGGGTTTCTCTTTCTTGGCTTGTTACTGGAAAAACAGTTGGTGGCACAAGACTATATCCTGAATCAAATTTATTAGATAGAGAAACAGCTCTTAGAATGTGGACTGAAAATGTATCTTGGTTTACCAATGAAGAAGGAAAACGCGGAAGAATTGAAATTGGTCAATTTGCTGATTTTATAGTGCCTAGTAAAGACTATTTTAGCGTTGATGAGGATGAAATTTCATTTTTAACTTCACACCTAACAGTTGTAGGTGGAAAAATAGTTTTTGGTGATGATGAATTTTCTGATTTAGATGAAAACCCATTGCCACCTGCTATGCCTGATTGGTCACCAACACGTAAATTTAAAGGTTTTGCAGCATGGGGTGATCCTGATGGAGCTGGAAAAAATTCTTTATCTTTAATTCGCCAACATGCTATTTCAGGTTGTGGTTGTGGAATGTCTTGTGGAATTCATGGACATGATCACACTAAAGCTTGGAATTCAAACATTCCAACATCTGACTTAAAAGGATTTTTTGGAACTTTAGGTTGTTCTTGCTGGATGGTATAGCAAGTTTTAATAATTACAATAGGAGTATAAATGAGTGATTCGAAACAAAGCAGTTTTGCCCCATTGAAACAAAAGCTTTTTTTAGTCTTATGGATAGCTACTGTTATTGGTAATGTTGGAAGTTTTATAAGAGATGTGGCAAGTGGCTGGTTGGTTACAGACCTTTCAGCCTCACCTGCTGCTGTTTCTTTGATCCAAGCAGCTGCAACACTACCAATTTTTTTACTAGCAATACCTGCTGGTGTTATGGCTGATATCTTAGATCGTCGTAAATTTTTAATATCCATACAATTTATCTTAGCTTTTGCTAGCTTTAGCCTAATGACCTTGTCTGCTACTGGGCTGCAATCGGTTGTTACACTTGTACTGTTTACTTTTATAGGCGGTATTGGTGTTGCTTTAATGGGTCCAACATGGCAAGCAATTGTACCAGAATTAGTTGAGCGTAAAAGTTTAAAAGATGCCGTTGCTTTAAACTCATTGGGTGTAAATATAGCTAGAGCGGTTGGGCCTGCAATAGGTGGTGTTATATTAGCACAACTTGGAGCAGCTTTTTCATACGGAATGGATGTTATAAGCTATCTGTTTGTAATCTCTGCCCTGCTTTGGTGGAAAAGAGAAGCAAAAGATGAAGATGCTTTACTTGAAAGCTTTGGAAGTGCCTTTAGAGCTGGTTTAAGATATGCTAAATCAAGTAGAGATCTACATAGAGTTCTTTTTAGAACAGTTCTATTCTTTGTTTTTGCTAGTGCTTTATGGGCTCTTTTGCCTTTAGTTGCAAGAAAACTTCTAAATGGGACAGCTGGTTTTTATGGACTACTACTAGCTTCCGTTGGTGTTGGTGCAATAGCTGGTGCTATAATTTTACCAAAACTAAGAGAGCGTTTAAATACTGATCAATTGCTATTATTATCAGCAATTATAAGCACTGTAGTTATGTGTTTTTTATCAATGTCACCACCAAAATTTTTAGCTGTTATAGGTCTGTTTTTATTAGGCATAGGCTGGATTACATCTTTAACTACGCTTAACAGCACAGCTCAATCCATTCTACCAAACTGGGTAAGAGGTCGTTCTTTGGCTATATACTTAACAGCATTTAATGGAGCAATGACTCTTGGCAGTTTAATATGGGGTGGTGTTGCCCAATATATAGGTATTTCTTTAACTTTAATTGTATCTGGTATTGGCTTAACTCTAGTAACTCTACTAGCATATAAAGCTAAACTACCACAAGGAAATGACGATTTATCGCCTTCTAAGCACTGGGAAGAACCAGAAATAGTCTCAGATATAGACTTAAATAGATCACCTGTATTAATACAAGTTGAGTACAGAGTTAAATCTTCAGATAAAGAGAATTTCCTTAAAAAAATTAAACAGCTATCTGAGCAAAGACGTAAAGACGGAGCTTATGCATGGGGTATTGTTGAAGATACATCAGATCCTGAAATAATGCTTGAATGGTTTTTAGTTGAAAGCTGGGCTGAACATCTAAGACAACATCATAGAGTTTCTAAAATAGATGCACAACTTCAAGCCGAAGTAAACGCTTTCCACATATCTGAAAAACCTCAAATAAGACACTTTGTAGGTTTTTTAAGTAGATAATTTAAATTCTCTTGTTTTGTCTTTAGTTTTTAACAATTGGCAAAACAGAGAATTTTTATCTCCATAATTTCAAATTCCTCCCAATCGCTACTAGTGATTTTATATTTGCATACAATGGAGAGAGATTTGGATTTATTGGTAATCTTTTTTTAATAAGCATGTATTTTCTCTTAATATCTCACCTACTATCTTTAAACCACAAATTAAAAGATGACTTTTTAGCAAGAGTTATCACAAATGGAATTGCCATTATGATGTTTATATATATATCCGTCAACATCTCCATGACCATAGGTTTTGCGCCTGTGGTTGGTATACCTCTACCCTTTTTTAGTTATGGTGGTAGTAGCTTTATCACCTTTATGTGTTTTTTTGGAATACTCCAGAATTTATTAGCATTTAGGTTTGATAAAGAGTATAGACTCTTAAAAATTAATATATAGTCAAACATATTAAAAATCATAAATTAGCATAGGTTTAAGTGCTAAATTCTTAAATACTAAAAACATATAAGCATTAAAATAAAGTTTAATAACTAATTTATTTTATAAGATAACCAACATATCATTTTAGTTAGGCTAATAAATATAATACGCAATACTATTTTTAAAAACAGTATTTAAGATTTTATATTATTAGCTTTATTTTATTTAAAATCTTAATTTAAAAACCTAGTATCTATAATAATCTATCTTTTATTACTACTATCTTTATTGTTATCTTTGTTTTTTGTTATTGTTTTACCTGATATAGTTATATCATCTTTAATAACTTCAAATTTCTTATCACCTATTCCCTTTATATTTTTAATATCCTCTATCTTTTCAAATTTCTTATCTTTTCTATAATCTATTATATACTCTGCTGTCTTTTCACCAACACCTTTAATGCTCATAAGTTCCTCTTTTGAAGCAGTATTAATGTTTATTGTACTAAATAAGAATGTAAAGCTAAGTAGTAGTGTTAAAAGTAGTTTTTTCATGATTGTTTCCTTTGTTTGATTATGGACTAAATATAGCTGAAATTTTATCTTATCTTACTGAAATAATTAAACTAAATATATAATTTAATAAGTAAGTATTTTTAAAAGATAGATACAATAGATGTTAATATATACATAGATAAAGAAAAATTGAATTATTACTAAAACAATTTGTGTAATGTCAATAAAATACTAAATTAACATAACTAAATTAATACAAATAGTAATTGCCATTAAATTAATGTATCATAATCGAGTGTTGTTGTTAAGTTAAACTATTTATATTATCAATAAAAACCAGATACTTTTGAAATTATTAAAATACTTTAATGTTTAAATAACTTTATTTAAGTTATTTTATCCACCTATATGTAAATTTAGATAATATCCAAATCCTTTTTATTTAAATTATTACACTATGTTTGTTCATGAAAAAACTAAGCCATACATAATAAAGGCTAAGAAAAAAGTCTTAGCTAGAAATAACAGTAGTAGTGGCTATATCTTTTTTGCAAAAAGGTAGAATAAAAGTAAATCTATGTTTTATAAAGGTTTATAATAAGTATAAAGAAGATAGTAGTTTTTAAGAATACTTGATGATTTTTTAATTAAAGCTACAATAATCTATACTATTTATAAACCTAAAAGATAATAGAATTTAGAGTATTGCAAAAAAATATTTATATTAATTAACTTTTTATCTTTTGTGTAGTTATAAAGATGAAAAATAATACAACTAATTAGGATAATTAGAATATATTACATAATTTGATTTTAATAAACTAATAGATTTTATACTCTATGTTTATAATTTTAATTATTAACATAATTAACTTTCTATATTTTGTTATGATAGTTATAATTTTAATTATTAAGTTAGCTAGAATATATATTGTTGAATAATTGTTGATTAGTATATTAGTTATAAATTAACAAAGTCCGCAGCGACCTACTTTCCCAACATCCCAGTAAGAGAGAGTATCATCAGCCACGACGAGCTTAGCTTCTTGGTTCGAGATGGAACAAGGCGTTTCCTCGTCTGTATAGCCACGAACAGTGTTAAATAAAAAAACTACTATTTATAGTTCTCTTATTAAACACTGTTAAGTGTTAATCGTTAAAAGTCAAAAGTTTTATTATAAAACATTTCTCACTTGTAAGTTTTATCCTTAACAAGGAAGTGATGCTTAAAAAAGATAAGCAAACGAGCTATTAGTACTGGTCAGCTAAATGACTTTCATCACTTACACATCCAGCCTATCAAACTAGTAGTCTACTAGAGCTCTTAAAAGAAGATTCATCTTGGAGTTGGCTTCGAGCTTAGATGCTTTCAGCTCTTATCACATCCCAACTTAGCTACTAGGCGATGCTCTTGGCAGAACAACCTATACACCAGTGGTTGGTTCAACCCGGTCCTCTCGTACTAGGGTCAACTCTCCTCAATCTTCTTACGCCCACGGCAGATAGGGACCGAACTGTCTCACGACGTTCTGAACCCAGCTCGCGTACCGCTTTAAATGGCGAACAGCCATACCCTTGGGACCTGCTCCAGCCCCAGGATGCGATGAGCCGACATCGAGGTGCCAAACCTCCCCGTCGATGTGAGCTCTTGGGGGAGATCAGCCTGTTATCCCCGGGGTACCTTTTATCCTTTGAGCGATGGCCCTTCCACACAGAACCACCGGATCACTAAGACCGACTTTCGTCTCTGCTCGACTTGTAGGTCTTGCAGTTAAGCTGGCTTATGCCTTTATACTCTACAAACGATTTCCAACCGTTTTGAGCCAACCTTTGTAAGCCTCCGTTATTATTTGGGAGGCGACCGCCCCAGTCAAACTACCCACCAGACATTGTCCTACATGAGGATAACTCATGCTAGTTAGCTACCCGAATAAAGAAGAGTGGTATCTCAACAATGGCTCATATACAACTGGCGTCATATACTCAAAGCCTCCCACCTATCCTGCACATCTTTATCCAAGTAGCAGTGTCAAGCTATAGTAAAGGTCCACGGGGTCTTTCCGTCTTGCCGCGGGTAGGAGGAATTTTCACCTCCACTACAATTTCACTGGATCCCTCTTTGAGACAGCTCCCAACTCGTTACGCCATTCATGCAGGTCGGTATTTAACCGACAAGGAATTTCGCTACCTTAGGACCGTTATAGTTACGGCCGCCGTTTACTCGGGCTTCGATCAAGAGCTTCGCTAATGCTAACTCCATCAATTAACCTTCGAGCACCGGGCAGGCGTCACACCCTATACATCCACTTACGTGTTAGCAGAGTGCTGTGTTTTTGGTAAACAGTCGGAAGGGACTCTTTATTGTAACCTCTAAAGCTTTCGGAGTAAATCCTAATACCTTAGTAGGCACACCTTATACCGAAGATACGGTGCTATTTTGCAGAGTTCCTTAAAGAGGGTTCTTCCACGCGCCTTAGAATACTCATCCCACCCACCTGTGTTGGTTTACGGTACGGGCAATTATTATTATACTTAGAAACTTTTCTTGGCTCGATAGTATCATGGATTCTTAATCCGCTCCGAAGAGCTTCATAAGCCTGTTAGATCTCGAATAAAGAGTTACGGATTTGCCTATAACTCAATCTACATCCTTCGACTAGCTATTCCATCAGCTAGCTCCATTAACTTTAAGCGTCCTTCCATCGCGCATAATAATTGGTATTGGAATATTAACCAATTTTCCATCGCATACCCCTTTCGGACTTTGCTTAGGACCCGACTAACCCTACGATGACGAGCATCGCGTAGGAAACCTTGGGTTTTCGGCGTTAATGATTCTCACATTAATTATCGCTACTCATGCCTGCATGCTCACTTCTATCCGCTCCAGCGCTCCTTATCGGTACACCTTCAACGCTGAATAGAACGCTCTCCTACCACTTGCACACAACTTAACTCTCTTTTTTTATCATAAGATATTTTAAAACTTTTTTGCTAAAGCAAAAATCGCTATCGCTAGTTTTAAATATAACTATAATTAAAAGAGCTAAGTAGTGTGCAAGTCTACGACTTCGGTACTTATTTTAGCCCCGTTATATTTTCCGCGCAAAATCACTAGACCAGTGAGCTATTACGCTATCTTTAAAGGATGGCTGCTTCTAAGCCAACCTCCTGGTTGTTTCAGTAACTTCACATCGTTTTCCACTTAAATAAGATTTTGGGACCTTAGTCGGTAGTCTGGGTTGTTTCCCTCTCGACGACGGATTTTATCACTCGCCGCCTGACTGCTATGATTACACTAAAGGTATTCGGAGTTTGATAGGGTTTGGTACATTGGTATATGCCCTAGCCCATTCAGTGCTCTACCCCCTTTAGTTACTACATAACGCTATACCTAAATATATTTCGGAGAGAACCAGCTATCACGAAGTTTGATTGGCCTTTCACCCCTATCCACAAGTCATCCCAGGACTTTTCAACGTCAATGGGTTCGGTCCTCCGCCGGCTCTTACACCGGTTTCAACCTGCTCATGGATAGATCACTTCGTTTCGGGTCTGCAACATCTGACTAAACGCCCTATTAAGACTCGCTTTCGCTACGGCTCCGGGTTTCCTTAACCTTGCCAGACATCACAACTCGCAGGCTCATTATGCAAAAGGCAGTCCATCACCCTGATAAATCATAGGGCTCTGAATGATTGTAAGCAAATGGTTTCAGGTTCTATTTCACTCTGATCACCTCAGTTCTTTTCACCTTTCCCTCACGGTACTTGTGCACTATCGGTTTAGTAGTAGTATTTAGGGTTGGATAGTGGTCTACCCAGCTTCAAGCAAGATTACACGTGTCTCGCCCTACTCAGGATACTGCTAAGTATAACTTACTTTTCGCATACGGGACTATCACCCTCTATGATTAATCTTTCCAGATTATTCTGCTAAGCTTGTTAATTCTATGTTACAGTCCTACAACCCCACTAGTAAACTAGTGGTTTGCCCTCTTTCGATTTCGCTCACCGCTACTTTCGAAATCTCTTTTGATTTCTCTTCCTGTTGGTACTAAGATGTTTCAATTCCCAACGTTCGCCCCATATAGGTAGTATATATTACTATATACTGGGTTGCCCCATTCGGAAATTCCCGGATCAAAGTTTCTTGACAACTCCCCGAGACTTATCGCAGTCTAGCACGTCCTTCATCGCCTCTACTAACCTAGGCATCCACCATTCGCTCTTAGTAGCTTACCTTTTTTTTACTTCTCAGACTAGCAAAGCTAGTCTTCCGACAAGGAGCTATGCTCCCTTGACCCACCTAAAGCACAACACTTCTAAAGAAGTGTCGTAAATTTGCAATTAAACAAATTATTAGCTAATAGTTAAGTCTTAATCGGTAAAAGAAGTTTTTATATTTTTAGATTATGTTTATATTCTAATTACGCATCACTTCCTTGTTAAAGATAAAATTATATGTATATAACCTTATAGTATTTAAATATTAGACTTAAGACGGAAAGAGATTAAAAACTATATATAGATAAGTTTTAAAAACCTATATAAGTCGTGATATTAATCTTTGATCATTTAAAACCAGATAACAGTTTGGTATTAAAGATTTGCTTTTGTAGTCTTTTATTTAAAGCCTTAACAAGTCCTGTAAAATTGTTTTAATTTATTAAAACTTTTTTGTGACTTTTAACAATGATAACTTAAATAACATTAGATTCTAAAATTAACTCTTAGTAATCTAAATAAAAAGTTATTTATTTCTTATATCTATAAACTAAAAAGAGATAAACTCATTAGTTAGATATATTAATAACTCTTTATTTAGACTATTATTATCTATATTTTAGACTAAATTATAATATATATTATTTTAAGATAGTAATTATAATAAGATACTTTTAAATCTTATTTAAAAGATATAGTATTTTATTATAAACTTAATATACTTATATGTACTTTGTTAAACTATTTATTATTTACTTCTATTTTTGTTTTTAAATCAACTTAAATATAAATGGTGGAGAATAGCGGGATCGAACCGCTGACCTCCTGCGTGCAAGGCAGGCGCTCTCCCAGCTGAGCTAATTCCCCATCTTTTTATTATTTATATAATAATTAAGAATTTTCCTTCTAATGATAAGATACAACTTATAAACTTAATTGTTTAAAGTCATAATGGTGGGCCTAATAAGACTTGAACTTATGACCTCACCCTTATCAGGGGTGCACTCTAACCAGCTGAGCTATAGGCCCATTCGGGAAACTAAAACTAATAACTGATTAATTACTCTATTAGTCTTATTTTTATTTATCTAAGTCAATCTATGAAATCTAAACCGTGATGATTGAGATTTTTAATTTTAATCGTATTTTCTAATGATAGATATTTTGTGAGAAATATCTATTGTACTCTAGAAAGGAGGTGATCCAACCGCAGGTTCACCTACGGTTACCTTGTTACGACTTCACCCCAGTCGCTAATTCCACTGTGGACGGTAGCAAGTTTTGCATTCCGGCTTCGAGTGAAATCAACTCCCATGGTGTGACGGGCGGTGAGTACAAGACCCGGGAACGTATTCACCGTAGCATGGCTGATCTACGATTACTAGCGATTCCGGCTTCATGGAGTCGAGTTGCAGACTCCAATCCGAACTGGGACATATTTTATAGATTTGCTCCACCTCGCGATATTGCTTCTCATTGTATATGTCATTGTAGCACGTGTGTCGCCCTGGGCATAAGGGCCATGATGACTTGACGTCGTCCACACCTTCCTCCTCCTTACGAAGGCAGTCTGTTTAGAGTGCTCAGCCTAACTGTTAGCAACTAAACACGTGGGTTGCGCTCGTTGCGGGACTTAACCCAACATCTCACGACACGAGCTGACGACAGCCGTGCAGCACCTGTCACAACATTCTTGTAAACAAGCACTCTTCTATCTCTAAAAGATTTGTTGGAAGTCAAGCCCAGGTAAGGTTCTTCGCGTATCTTCGAATTAAACCACATGCTCCACCGCTTGTGCGGGTCCCCGTCTATTCCTTTGAGTTTTAATCTTGCGACCGTACTCCCCAGGCGGTATACTTAATCCGTTAGGTGCATTACTGCCGTGTCTAGCACAGCAACAACTAGTATACATCGTTTAGGGCGTGGACTACCAGGGTATCTAATCCTGTTTGCTACCCACGCTTTCGCGCCTCAGCGTCAGTTGAGTTCTAGTAGATCGCTTTCGCAATAGGTATTCCTCTTGATCTCTACGGATTTTACCCCTACACCAAGAATTCCATCTACCTCTCCCTCACTCTAGACTATCAGTTTCCCAAGCAGTTTGATGGTTAAGCCACCAGATTTCACAAGAGACTTGATAATCCGCCTACGCGCCCTTTACGCCCAGTGATTCCGAGTAACGCTTGCACCCTCCGTATTACCGCGGCTGCTGGCACGGAGTTAGCCGGTGCTTATTCGTTAGGTACCGTCATTATTCTTCCCTAACAAAAGGAGTTTACGCTCCGAAAAGTGTCATCCTCCACGCGGCGTTGCTGCGTCAGGCTTTCGCCCATTGCGCAATATTCCTTACTGCTGCCTCCCGTAGGAGTCTGGACCGTGTCTCAGTTCCAGTGTGACTGATCATCCTCTCAGACCAGTTATGCGTCATAGTCTTGGTAGGCCATTACCCCACCAACAAACTGATACAATATAGCCCCATCCCTCAGCGAAAAGACATTTCCCGACTTAACTTATGTTAAGAAGGAGTATAGAGTATTAGCAGTCATTTCTAACTGTTGTTCTCTTCTGAGGGGCAGGTTAGCTATACATTACTCACCCGTGCGCCACTAATCCACTTCTAGCAAGCTAGAAGCTTCATCGTTCGACTTGCATGTATTAGGCACGCCGCCAGCGTTCACTCTGAGCCAGGATCAAACTCTCCATAAAAAATTGTTTTTAATTTAAATAAGAAAAACTCTTATTTAAGATTAGTTTGTTTAGTTATGAAGTTTTAATCTAAAACTTTAAATTGATTTTTAATAGTATATTTAAAACTTACTAATTTCTCTTTAAACAAAAAAAGATAGTTTTAGTGTTATAGTTTTAAACTATTATTATATAATATAATTTAAAATTATCTGACTCAATCGATCACTAGTTTAGATTTCAAAGATTGACTTTGTAAATTTAAAATAGTTTAACATTTATAATTTAAAAAACATGCTTTAAAAGCCCTTATTATAAGAGTTATACATTAACTCTTTAAAAAGCTATCTCTCAAAGCGGAAATAGAATTATATACAAGCTAAGCTTAAAGATAGATAAAAATATGGCAAAAGGTAGAATAAAAGTTAGATGTTTTTATTTAATGTGGGATTTAGTTGGAAAATTAGAGGCATAGTTAAAGATATTGTATGGTTTGCTGGGGTTTAGCTATAAGTATTTTAATTATATGAAATATTAATTAAAGCCTATGAAAAATAGTTGGTTAAATGCTTAAAAAATTCTAAGCGGTAAAACTTGGATGTTTATTTTAATCACATATAAAAATAACAAGGTTGACTAATATAGTTAAATAGGTGAGATTTTATCAAATATCTTAGCATGAATTATATTAATATAATAGCAGAATAAGTTTATCAAAAAAACAAGCTTATTTTTTACCAATCACTGCTATATTAAAATAAATTTAGTTGAAAATTTCTTTTTAAGTAAATATTAATCTTATAGATATGATAAATATAGACAACTCTGGATTAAAGGTTTTTGGCAAATAAAGATACACAAAAAGACATCAAATTAGTTAGGTATTTTTATAAGTTGGTTTTAGTTTTTTATATATAGGAGATCAATAAAATTTGAATTTATGTTTTTGCTTTATGTTAGATATAAATATGATAGGGCTTATAGTTAATAGATTTTATTTATTAAAGTAATATAATAAATATTCTTTGCTTTTATTTAGATATGAAAATAATGTTTAATTAGTAGCTTGATTAGACTATTTCATTGAGTTATTCGGTAAAGCAGTTTAATGTTATAGCTATTATTAGAATTTATACAAAAATCGTATTAATTTAGATAAGGTATATTTGAGTATGGTGGATAACTTAGACATATTATACCATAAAATTATATTGATTTTATTCACCGACTAACTAGTGCTATTTATACAATTAATATAAAATATTTTATTAACAGGTAAGTAGGTCAATCCATAGAATCTATATCACTTATGTTTAATCTAAATTAAAAATAAAACCTATAGGATATTAATTTGTAGGAACAGATATAACCTCCACAAAACCTGACTCTTTATAAACAGTTATAATCGCATTTTGACCAGCACTATTTGTTAAAGTTATATTGCAATCTTGGGTTAAAATTCTATCCATAGGATTGCGGGAAGTGCCAACAGAGGCTTTTAGATAAGGGCGACCTTTTTTATCAAAAGATATAGATAGATTGCGATTATTGTTACAAGTATCACCAAAAGAAACATTTGTAATACTAAATTTCTTTGTAAGATTGAAGTTGTTATTTGTTTTATCCTTATCGGCATCTGATATCCCAGACCATCCAGCACTTAAATATTTTTCAGGATTTTGAGGATCTCTTGCAACCTCTGTAGGGGAATTTAAATTTCCACTTTTTGTAAGATCGCTGTATATGCTATATCTAATATCACCACCGCCAAAAGTAGTAAATTCCAAAGTCCATCTCTCTCTAAACCAAGTTGGATCTGTTGGATCAAATTTATCATCCATCATAGCAAGATGCTGTGCATATCTTAAGTGTCCAGCAACCTGATCAGATGCTTCTATCATGACATTTTTATCGATTTTAGGAATAGCTATGGCAGCCAGTATCCCAACTACAATAATAACTACAATTAGTTCAATTAGCGTAAAAGCTTTAAGTATATTTCTTCTCATGTTAGTATTTTATCAAAAAATATAAAATTTATCTATATTATTGCTAAATTTATAAATTAAAATGTTATATTTTGGTTTTTCAATATAAAATTCTGTTAATACCATGTCATTGTTTAAGTTTGGCTTAACTCCATAAAACTCCAATCTCAAAGCCAACTCCTCATCTAAAATATTAAGCTCTTGAATACCAATATTTTTTAAATTTAAGGCTAGCTCTTTTACAATATCATATTTATATATAAAATGTTTTTTTGGTTCATTTTTAAAAATATTTAGATATAAAATTTGATTAAAAACTAAAATAGATGAACTAAATATCAAAACTATAATTGTAAAAATAGCTACATATTTATGTTTTCTTCTAAAATTAGGTAGTCTTATCCTATAAGAGTTATAAAATGTTTTAACTAGTAGCGGTATGGAAATAACAACATATGGCAAAAACTCATCTAGTTCAACTCTTTGTCTTAAAGAGAGCAACAGACTTGAGCAAAAAGCCGTTACAACTATAAACCATAGTAATGTTTTTTCTTCCTTAACCCAAATTCTATAAATAGCATAAACAAAAAATAGAAATAAAAATGGTGAAAAAACTGCCGCATATATACCAATAGTATCGGCAAAAAATCCCTTTGGCTTGCCACCTATATCAAAATCATAAAAAATAATAGAGATTATAAATAATAAAAATGATAATATACAAAAAGGTCTATTTTTATAATATATAGAATAAAAAAATACTCCTAAATATAAAACCAAAAAAGATTTATCTATAAAAACAGTAGTTATAAGTACAAATAAAGCAAAAATATCTTTTTTAATCTCATATAAATATATAAAAAGCAGTGTAAAAAATATCAAAATACCAGCAAAATTTACTAGTATTGCACTAGCAATAATACCAGGAAGAAACATATATAAAGTAAGACATGCTATTCTATCAACTCTTCTTTTTAATATCTTCTTTGAGAGTTTATACATCAATATCGAGTTAATAAAATGGATTAATAAAAATGGCAACCTTAAAGAATAATCGTTTTGTCCAAAAATTTTACAAGATACATTGGCTATAAGACTTACAAAATTTTTTTCATTAAAAAAAATTTCAGCCTCATAATATGATATGCTTAAATTTGAAATTCCAAATAACAATACAGCTAAATTTACTGCAAAGATTAAAATAAAATATAAATCTTTATTTATTGTAAATTTAGCTTTTTTCATAAGTTTTAAATTTCTATGTCCCAAAAAAATACTATCCAATCATCTGCTTTTTTTATAAAATATTCAGGTGTAACTAGCGCCCTATCTTTATAAAATAAAGTAGCAATTTTAAATTCTACTTTTGGAAATCTTTCTTTCAAAATTCTTAAAATTTCAACCATGCTTTCGCCACTATCAATTATATCATCTACCAACAAGACCCTATTAAATTTATCTAAATTTGGTATGTTAAATACTTCAACCGTGTTTAGTTTTTTTGTATCATCATAGTGAATTGAATTGAGTGAAAATAAATTTCTATTTTTTAACCCATTTGCTAAAAAATGCCCCATTGTCATTCCGCCTCTTGCTATTGCTAAAAATGCTTGAGGTTTAAAATCATCATTAGCCATTTTGCCTAATTTTTTGATATCTTTCTTAAATTCTTCATAACTATAATTCTTCATAGCTTCCCTACTCTACGAATTTAATAACAAATGATAATACGCTTATGATAGCTAAAACTATAATACCTAAATTTATATCTTTAAACTCTCTTTTTATTAACTTAACAAAAAAGTAAGCTATAAAGCCAAATGCAAGTCCTGTTGTGATTGAATATGTAAGCGGCATTAAAATAACTATAAAAAACACAGCTATTGAGATAGCTTTATCTTCAAAATTTATCTTAGTAAGCTCGCTAAACATTAAAACACCAACCATCACCAAAACAGGATAAATAGCATTTGATGGAATTGATTTAAAAAATGGCAACATAAATAGAGTTAGTAAGAATAAAAGTCCTGTAAATACAGCTGTCAGCCCCGTTCTTCCACCCGCTTCAACCCCGCTTGCGCTCTCTGCAAAAGCAGTAGTTGTAGAAACACCAGCTAAAGAACCAGCAACTGTAGCAACAGCGTCAATCTCTAATGTTTTTTGCAACTTAATATCGCCATCTTTTGAGTCTTCTTTGAATATATTTGCCCTATTTCCAACTCCTGAAAGTGTTCCAAGTGAATCAAATAAATCAGTTATAAAAAATGTAATTATAACAGGAAGTAGTGACAAGGAAAGGGCTGAGATAATATCTAGTTCAAAAAAGATAGGAGAAATTGAAGATGGAAGAGAGAAAAACTCAGTTGGTGTTGGTGCTAATTTAAATATCCAAGCGATTATTGAAGTTGAGATAATTGCCAATATAAATGAACCTTTTATATTGATTGCCCAAAATAAAATAACTAAAAAAAGCCCAATAACTCCAACGATAGCGCCTGCATTGCTTAAATCTCCAAGTGCGACTAATGTTGCATCATTTTTAGCTATAATCCCCATTTGTTGAAGCCCTATAAAGCTTATAAAAGTTCCAATACCAGCGCTAATTGCTCTTCTTAGATCCATTGGTATGCTTTTTAATACCCAAATTCTAAAGTTTGTAAACGATAAAGCAACAAAAATAATACCACTTAAAAACACAACCCCAAGAGCGGTTTGCCATGGAATTTGCATACCTACTACAAGACCAAATGTAAAATAGGCATTAAGTCCCATTCCAACACTCATAGCAACAGGAGTATTTGACCAAACTCCATTTAAAATAGTAGCAAATATAGTAATTAAAGCTGTTGCGCTTAAAAGTGCATCTAGTGGCATTCCTGCACTGCTCATAATTATCGCATTTACAGGGACTATATAAAGCATAGTTAAAAATGTTGTAAAGCCTGCATTAAACTCTTGAAAAATGCTTGTACCATTTTCCTTTAATTTAAACAATTTTTCCATAGAAAAAATCCTTTTAGAATTAAATTTATCTAAAATAAGCATAATAGAATAGACAATTATATTTACTTTTTACTTAAAAACTATTTTAAAGTTTCATTATTTATCATAAAAAGGTATAATCACATATTTAATTTAAGCTAAAGAAGGAATATATTAATGTGTGGAATAGTTGGATATATAGGAAAAAAAGAGAAAAAAGAGATTATCTTAAATGGCTTAAAAGAACTTGAATATAGAGGCTATGATAGTTCTGGAATGGCTGTTATGGAAAAAGAAAATGACAACATAGAATATTTTAAAGCTGTTGGAAAAATTAAAAATTTAAAAGAGAAAACAAAAGACTTTACCTCAAATGGTCAAGGAATTGCTATAGGGCATACAAGATGGGCAACACATGGCAAACCAACTGAGATAAATGCTCATCCTCACTATGGAGAATATAGCTTTGTTATTCATAATGGCATTATAGAAAATTATAAAGAGATTAAAGAGGATTTAGAGAAAAAAGGTGTTAAATTTCTTAGCCAAACAGATACAGAGGTGATTGTTTATCTATTTGAAAATATTTTAAAAACAGAAACTAATCCCTTTAAGGCTTTTGAAAAAACTGTAGAAAAACTAATTGGCTCATTTGCCATACTTTTAATAACAAAAGCCAATGAAGATAAGATATTTTTTGCAAAAAATGCAGTTCCACTAATAGTTGCCACAAATGAAAATAATGAAATTTTATTTAGCTCATCAGATGCTCCTATAATAGGCATGGCAAATGATGCAATGTATCTTGATGATGGCACTTATGGTGAGGCAGAATTTGGAAAAGTAAGATTTTTTAAAAACGGAAAGGAAATTCATCCTCCTAGAAAAGCACTTCCAAAAGATAGAAATTTTGCCCAAAAAGAGGGTTTTAGATTTTTTATGGAAAAAGAAATTTATGAACAAAGTGATGTTGCTACTGAAACACTCATGGGAAGAATTAAAAATGATCAAATTCATCTTGATGAGATCGATTTAAATATGTTTGATGGTATAAACAATATAATACTTTGCGCATGTGGAACAAGCTATCATGCAGCACTTACCGCAAGTTATCTTTTTGAAAGAGTAGCAAAAACAAGAACTAAGGTTGAGATAGCAAGTGAGTTTAGATATAAAGATCCTGTTTTAGATAAGGATTCTTTATTTATAGCTATTTCCCAAAGTGGCGAAACTGCAGATACTCTTGAGGCTTTAAAAATAGCTAAAAATAATGGCCTTAAAACACTTGCGATTTGCAATGTTGACAACAGCTCTATAGTTCGTCTTGCTAACAATGTTTTACTAACTCGTGCGGGTATTGAAAAAGGAGTGGCAAGCACTAAAGCCTTTACAACTCAGGTTTTAACACTTTGGATGGTTGTGTTATATCTTGCACATATCAAAAAAACACTTTCAGAAAATGAGCTTAAAAATGAGGTAAAATCAATTTTAAAAGTTCCAAAAATTCTAAAAGTTCCAGATGGTCTTCAAGATAAAATTCATCGCTTAAGCAAGCATTATCTTCATGGACACGGCTTTTTCTTTATAGGAAGAGATGTCTTTTTTCCACTTGCATTAGAAGGTGCTTTAAAACTAAAAGAGATAAGTTATTTGCATGCAGAAGGTTACGCAAGTGGAGAAATGAAACATGGCCCAATTGCCTTAGTGGATGAAAGGCTATTTACAATCGCCCTACTTCCGCAAAATATACTTTATGATAAAACAAGAAGCAATGTGGAAGAGATTGTTGCAAGAGATGGTTTTGTCTTTGCAATTAGCCCAAAAGAATTTGATTTAAGTGATGATTTTATAAAAACATCAGATCAAAAACACTATATGTGTGAATTTTTTGAAATGTTAGTAATTTTACAATTATTTGCTCTTGAGATATCAATTAGACTTGGAAATGATGTTGATATGCCAAGAAATTTAGCAAAAAGCGTAACTGTTGAGTAATCTAGAAGAGCTTTAATAGCTCTTCTTCTACTGTATCTTTATCTATTTCTTTATAATTTGAAATTTTAGCGGCTTTAAATATCTCACTTCCAAATTTGGAGCAAATTTTATGTTTTGCTTTTGAGCTAGAGCTTATCCAACTTAAAAAAATTTGATCATACTTTATATATTCGTTTTTTCCTTCACAAACTACAACTATATCATTACCATAAAGACTTTGAGAATGCTCTTCTAGACCAATGTAAACTCCATTACTATCTAAAACACTCTCTTTTAAAGCATAAATTTTGGTTTTAAACTTCATAGTATTTGTAAAAAAATCATTTAATTTAGCAAAATATTTCAAATCAAATTTATCATATAAAATTATAGCTACTTTCATACATATCCTTTTGTGAAATTGTATTAGAATTAGCTTTAAATTTCAAATTTATGTTATTATTTCAAAAAAGGATAAATAGTGATTTTTGAAGATAATTTAATTTTTATAGAAAAAGAAGATAGTGAAATTCCTTGGGTTAAAATTTTTAGCAAAAAAGGGTATAAAGAGCTAAGTGATTGTGATAAAAAAACAAGAGATAGGCTTTTTGAGGTAATGTTAATAGTTGAAAAAACAATGCTTAAATACTATAAGCCTGATAAAATAAATATAGCTAGTTTTGCAAACTATGTTCCAAGAGTTCATATCCACATAATGGCAAGATTTAAAAGTGATAGTTTTTTCCCTGAGCCAATGTGGGGCAAAAAGCAAAGAGATGGAAATTTAAACTTGCCAAATTTTGATGGATTTATAGAGCTGTTATTATCAAATTTAAAAAGCTAAATTTCAAATGTTTTAGTAGCAAATTCTTTTACATCTTCCATATCATGCGTTACTAAAATTGAAGATATCTTTAAGCTATTTAGTATCTCTTTGATTTGAGATCTAATTTCTGATCTAAGTCCGGTATCTAGGGCTGAAAATGGTTCATCTAGCAAAATAAGCTTTGGGTTTGGTGCTAAAGCTCTAGCAAGTGCTACTCTTTGCTGTTGTCCACCACTTAGAGTATGTGGATAAACATCTTTAAAATCACTCATATGGATAATCTCTAAAAGTTCATGAACTCTATCTTTATCTTTCTTACCAACACCAAAAGCTATGTTTTTATAGACACTTAAATGCGGAAAAAGAGCGTAATCTTGAAAAAGATACCCTATATTTCTACGTTGTGGTGGCATATATGTGATATCTTTTTCCTCTAACAATATCTTCCCACTATCTGGGCTCTCAAAGCCAGATATCAACCTTAGTATCGTACTCTTTCCACTGCCACTTTTTCCTAGTATAGCAAGAGAGTCTCCCCTGCTAAGTCTTAAGCTTAAATTTTCTATCAAAGGTTTATTTTTCACATAAGAAAAATTAATATTTTTTAACTCTAGAAAACTCATTTTTTTGCCTTTTTTTGGATTACATTAAAAACTATCAACAAAACTAAACATATAACCACAACAACAAATGCAGGAACCGATGTCATAGCAAGTTGCTCATCAGAAGCATATCTATCCATCTCAAAAGCAAGAGTTTTAAAATTTGGTGGAGATAGCAAACTAGCAAGAGGTAGTTCTTTAATTATCTCAATAAAAATTAATATAAAAGCACTATATATGCTTGTTTGTATCATCGGTAAATCAACCTTTAAAAATGTTTGAAATTTACCTTTACCTAAACTTAAAGATGATTCATGATAACTTGGATTTACTCTTTTAAGACCTGCTTCTATACCATTATACCCTAAGCAAAGAAATCTTATACAATATGAAAACATAAGTATTATAGGACTTAGTGTTAATACTAAATTCTTATCAATACCCAAATTCTTATAAAAATTGCCAAGAAAATGATCAATAGATATAAAAAGTATCAACATGCCTATGGCTATAACAGAACCTGGTATGCTATACCCCATATTTGCAAGTGTAGAAAACATCTCTTTTGTTTTTCCTTTTTTAAATCTAATTGTTTCATTTAAAAACAGCGATATTAAAATTATCATTACCGTAGATATTATAGTTAATAAAATAGTGTTTTTACTTATTAAGATTAAATTACCCCAATCTATATAATTAAATGTCCTTGAAATCCATACAAAAAGATGAATTGTAGGTAGTATTAACGATACAAAAAGTATTGTAAAAAATAGAGTTAAAACAATAATTTCATTTTTTTTACTAAGTTTTTTCCTACTAAATACTCTGTTTTTAGTAGTTGTCATACTGTATGGTTTTCTAAAAATTTTTTCTAAAATCATTAATGAGAAAACTATAGAAAGCAAAATACCAGCTAATTTTATAGCTGCATTTAAATCCTGATAACCAACCCATGCTTTATATATACCTGTGCTAAACACATGCAATCCAAAGTAATTTGGAACACCATAAGCATTTAAACACTCCATTATACAAAGAGATGTTCCTGCAACTATTGCTGCCCTTGAAAGCGGTAAAACTACTTTGAAAAATATATAAAGATCACTTTTTCCAAGACTTTGAGCACTTTCTATTAAATTTAATGAAAATTTTGATAAAAACCCTCTTAAAAGTATGTAAACATATGGAAAAAAAGCTATAGTCAGTATAAAAATACACCCATAAATATTCATAATATCAAAATGCAATCTTATATCATAATTTACTCTAAGCCAAGTTATAAACCAACCAGAATAGCTAAAAAAATCTGTATAAATATACCCAAACAGATAACTAGGAAATGCAAAAGGCAGTATCAGAGTAAATCTAAAAAAATTCCTAAATTTATACTCATAAAAAGTTTCAAAGTATGCTAAAAACACACCTATAATTGTAGTAAATATAGCCGTAAAAAATACTATTATAAAACTATTTTTTATATATATCATAAGATATGTATCAAAAAGAGTTTTAGTTGTAGGTTTTATATCATTAAAAATATGTATAACTATATAAAAAATAGGTATAGTGATTAAAAAAAGTATAAAAAAAGACAATAAAAGAGACCAATTAGGTCTCTTTGTAAATTTTATAACTATGTTCAAAAAATTATTGCCATCCAGCTTTATCAGCTACGCTTTGAGCTTTTTGAACACTTTGACTAATCAGATCAAAGTCCAAAGTGCTAGCTTTAAACTCTCCCCAAGACTTAACCACATCAGCTGTTTTAGCATTTGGATTCGCTGGGTATTCATAGTTATATTTTGAGAAAATCTCTTGTGCCTCTACATTAGTTAAAAACTCTATAAACTTTTTAGCATTTTCAATATTTTTAGCATATTTTGTAATCCCTGCACCGCTTAGATTAATATGTGTTCCGCCGTCATTTTGATTTGGAAAAAATATCTTTAATTTTTTAGCAACTTCTTGTTCTATTGGATCTTTTGAAGCAGACATTCTACCCATATAATAACTGTTCATAATAGCAATTTCGCCATCACCAGCTAGTATAGCTTTTGCTTGATCTCTATCATTTCCTTTTGGAGATCTTGCGAAATTCTCAGTTAACCCTTTTGCCCAAGAACTAGCTTTTTCCTCTCCATCTTTTGCTATCATAAATGCAATTAAATGTTTATTGTATGATGAAGTTGAAGAGCGAGTTAGAATTTTACCTTTCCATTTTGGAGTAGCTAAATCCTCATAAGTTGAAAGCTCTTCTACTTTAGTTTTTGCAGGATCATAAACAACTATTCTAGCTCTATATGTTATACCAACCCAGTTTTTATCTTTATCCATTAAATTTGAGGGTATATTCTCATCAACTATTTTAGAACTAATTGGTTGTAATAATCCTTCTTGTTTAGCTTTATAAAGATCTCCAAAACCAACTGTCATAAATACATCAGCTGTGGTATCTTTACCCTCAAGCTCTAACTTTTTAATTAAGGGATCAACCTTATCCTGAACGACATTTACTTTAATGCCTGTTTCTTTGGTAAACATTTCATACACAATCTTATCTGAATCATAATGTCTTGAAGTATATATATTTACAACATCGCTTGCCATTAGAAGTGTAGCACCAAACAGAGTTGCTAAAACAATCTTTTTTTTCATCCTTATCCTTTTATAATGATTTCAATTATCATTATATTATATTTTTACTTAAATTATTCTTACTCTATGGTATAATTATAAAAATGTTTTTATAATAAAAGTGCAAAATATAATTTAAAATTTACAATTGAATTTTAATATAAATTATATATTAATAAAAGATCTATTTATGGTGTGTTTTACTATTTAATACTTGGGCTATTTTATTTTATGTAGTTTTAATTAAATATTTTTGATTTTGACTACATTATATTATAGATATTTATCTCCTAAGCTATAACTAATTTCATCTACTGATGCCATCAATGATAGCATTTACTCTACTATTCTTAAAAAAATAATATATTAAATTTTTTATAATAAATTAATCTTTGTAGATATAATTTTAATTAAAATGTTAGCAATGCAAAACAGCACGATGTTATATATTTATAACTACGCTACTGATCGCGTTGTCTTGTAATTTTTATTAAAATACAAAGGAGTGAAAATGGGTTCATCTAACAAATTAGATACTTCCGCAGAGGAAGTAGAAACTACAACGACGGAGAGTAGGGAAAAAGAAACTCTATCTATGCGTAAATTCATAGATGCTGCTAGGCTAGGCACATTGCCATTTGTAAGCACACGAGCATTTGCAGCTGAACCTGCTACAAAAACAGCAAAAATGGCAAAACCTGCTTTTAAGATAACTTTAATTGCTGGCTCTTCTAAGCGCTCAAGGTTGACAATTTTAATATCTTTTTCTGCAGTACTTGCCCCATAAGCAGTTTTTTCGTTTGCATCTGGTACAGCCGGTGCTGAATGGACCCTACATGAAAATTGCCGCGCATTTGGTGACTACCGCATTGCTGCAAAACGTCTGGTTGGTCTTTCATGGAGCGATATCAATATATCAACTAGGATACTAGATTTGAATTTACCTTCTCCTGTTATGGTTACCCTAATGGGTGCCCATGCAATGATACATGAAGGCGCAGAAGAGGCAACCGCTAGAGGTGCTGGACTAGCAAATACATTGTATTATTCATCTGGTGCATCAAATGCAACTCTTGAACAAATTGCAAAAGCAATTATAGGCCCTAAATGATTCCAATTATACTATGACAACGATGAAGAGGTAACTAAATCAATCCTAACTTGTGTAAAAAATGCAAGCTATACAGCAATTATCTCAACAGTTGACGCACTTGGACCAGGACAATCTGAAAACTTTATAGCCGTGGAAAGTTCATTCCACCCAGATAAAACATTTGGAAACCACGATCCAAAAATTGGGGGCTCAGGAAACTTCTTGAATCAAAAAACATCATTAACAACTAAAGACATTGAGTTTATTAAAAGTTTTACAAGACTGCCTGTTATTGTCAAGGGTGTTTTGCGTGCTGATGATGCTAAAAGATTTGTTAAAGCTGTTGCTATGGGTGCAGACGCAGTTGCTGTTGGTCGCCCTATTCTCTATGGTCTAGGACTGGATAGATCCCAAGGTGTTAAATCAGTAATTGATTTTTTAAATAAAGATTTAGTAGCAGTACTAATACTAAGTGATGCAGGTAAATTATCAGATTTAGATTCAAGTTATATTGATATAGTTGGTGAAAATTCAAAATTCAGTACCTATAAATAAGTATTAACATAAAGGGCAGAGAAAAATCTGCCTGATTTACAAATTTATAGGCTTAATTATATTGTATGGCATGATTTAGATAGCTCAAATTTAGTTTTTTATAAAACAGGTTATGTATATATTTAGGTAAAAATTAGCGCCAATTAAATATTCATAAAAAATTAACCTATTTTTATGCTATTATATTGCATTATAATAAAGTTTATTAAAAGGCTTATTTTTGCAAGACAATAATATAAAATTTATTAAAGCAATCTTTTTTCCATTTTTAATATTATCCCTTATCTTATTAATATATTTTTACATACAATATCAAAATCAAGAAAAAGAATTGGCTATAAAAAAATATTTTGATTTTAATAGTGAGCTTTTATTAAATACCATTGAAGAAGAAAGACTTAATGTTCTCACTGTATCGTTGATACTTTCTAGCAATAAAGATATTAAAAAATGCATATTAGAAAAAGAAGACAATCAATGTTCCACAACTCTAAATAACTATGTCGAAACCTTAAAAAATATACCACTTTATAGTAATATATTAATACATGTTCATTCAAAAGATTTTAAAAGTATAGCTAGAAGCTGGAACTCCAAGCTTCATGGAGATGACCTTAGCACTTTTAGATACACTCTTTTAAATACAAAATTAAATATGAAACCATTAGCAGGGATTGAAGTAGGAAGATGTGGGGTTTTTTCTAGAGGAATTTCTCCTGTTTTAGATAAAAAAGAATTTATTGGTAGTATTGAGGTTATGCTAGATTTTTCACATCTTTATAAACTAGCAAAATCCCAAGGGTATAATCTTTTTATGATTATAGATAAAAGGTATTCGACTGATTGCTTTTATTCTAAACATAATATACTAAAAAACCATATTTTATTAAATCCAGAATACGCAAATTTAAATATAGCACCTATGTTAAATGAGATAAATTTAAATGATAAAAATTTACAAAAAATTGGAAAAAATTATCTTTATTCAAAACCTTTTAAAGATGTAAATAATAACCTCATAGGCCATATAGTTATGCACATAAATGAAGATGATAAAGAAAGATCTTTTTCAACCCTGCACTCTATTTTTAAATAACTTTATCTAAAAATTTATCTGTGTAAAGTGGAATTTTATATACAAAAGTGCTACCTTTTCCATAATCAGAATCCACTTTATATGAGATATTATATTTCAAGCATATATTTAAAACTATATTTAGACCAAGTCCAAAACCACCTAAAGAGACATCTTCTCTTGTGTATCTATTCCAAATATTTTTAGGATCTTTTATACCTTTACCAAAATCCTTAATGGTAAAAACAGCATAACCTCTATCTTTTTTTAGTGTAACTATGATTTTAGATGACACATCGGAATATTTTATAGCATTTGATATATTGTTATCTATAAGCCTTGTAGCCTCTATCTCAGACATATATATGCATAAGCTATCTTCAATATTGCTAATTATCTCCATGTTTTTACTATGTGCTATGGTGCTTAAAAATTTTATCCTATCTTTTAGGAAATTTGATAAGTTTAAATTTATTTTTGGGAAATCAACTTGTCTATTTTTTATATAGTATTCTACATCTTCGTATGTTATTTTCATCTGTTTAAGAGCTGATTTTATACGGTGAGTATGTTTTGTCTTAACATCTAGCATTTCAAGATTTATACTAGCAACCCCAAGAGGGGTTTTAAGTTCATGCATAGCATCATTAAAAAATATATTCATCATTTTTTTTTGCTCTAAATGCGGCTTAACTATACTTAAATACATAAAATAGATGATCAAAGAAATTGCCATAATAATAGAAAAAAGTATCAATACTGTTAAAAATACCAGCTGCCCATATTCAATCTTTTTAGAAGTAACAACATAAATTAATTCACCTTTATAAATAAAAAAATGCTTATAAAAAACATAGCTTTTATATGTCAAAATTTGAAAGTTAAAATTTGGTGGAATTTGTTTCAAATTTGATATTATAACTCTACTATTGTTATCTAGTATTGCATATTGATATATGAGTGTAGATTTAAAATTTATTTTTTCAAAATCTTTTTCTAAATCTTTTGAAAAGGAGATTAATTCAGCAATATCTTTATTTACCAAATCTTTTGAGACTAATTTGACAAGATACATACTTTGAAAGAAGAATATAAGTATTATAGCTAATGTAGCTAAAAGTGGAATTTTTATCTTTTTAAACATTTAGCTTATAGCCAAGCCCTCTTTTAGAGAGTATAAAATTATCAGCTGTTTTTTGTCTAATTTTCATAACATGCATTCTTATATCAGCACTATTTATTTCCTCATCCCAAAGTTCACTTATGAGCTCATTTATAGTTACAAAACTTCCTTTTTTATATAGAAGATAGTTTAAAAGATCAAGCTCTCTACTGCTTAAATTTATAGTTTTGTCTCCATTAGTAATTGTTTTGTTTACAGTGTTATAGTTAAAAACAGAAGCTATGGTTATTAGATTCTTATCATCTCTTGCATAGTATTTTCTCATAAGCTCGTTGACCCTAAATTTAAGCTCGGCTAAATTAAAAGGCTTTTTAAGATATTCATTACAGCCAAGATCATACCCAATAGCCATATCATCTATATCTATTAAAGATGTCATTATCATAATGGGTGTTTGTAAATTTAGCCTTTTTGCATACTTCATCACTTCATGTCCTGAAATTTCAGGAACTTTTATATCAAGTATTAAGAGGTGGTATGTGTTATCTTTTATTTTATTGCAAGCTTCTAACCCATCGCTTGCTTCATCAACTTCGTATCCTATATCTTCAAGATATTCTTTTATACTTTGTCTATAATTATAATCATCTTCCAAAAGAAGAATTTTCAAGATATTTCCTTTTTATATGGGGTGAAAAGTCCGGATCAACCGGACTTTAAATCATAACCCAGTGCAAATTTGACCTGCATAAACTATAAAAAATCTTAAAAGCACAACGCCTATCAAGATTAAAAAGCAATTAAGCACTATATAAACTGGTCTATATGCATGATTTTTCAAAGCTGTTGCAGCTATTACAATTGGAGATACAATACCTATAGCAACCACACCTATCCAAAACATCATTCCGTATGTAGGATGAGTTATAGCTTGTACCCCAGCTTCAGCAGCTTGCCCACCTGCAAAATGAAGCCCTAAAAATAGCATTATTAGAACTGGTATCTCAAACATAATTGCTCTAAGATCAAGAACTAATAGATATTTTATACTATCTTTATTTAATGATCCTTTAAAAAATGCCATTCCTACCAATATGTTTGCTGCAATCCCACTTGAAAACCCTGAAACTAAGAACAGAAGCGGAAGAATTGGTGTATTCCATAAAGGAAGTTTTTGTATTGCACTTAGTAAAAATCCTGTATACATAGCCACACAAATAGCAAGTATCATAAGGATATACTCTACATATTTTGCCAAATGTGCAAAAGATCTTATAAATTTAGTTATAGGGCTAAGAAATGATAGCAATTTACTATTTTCTATCTCTTTTTCAAAAATTATCATTGCAAATAAAAAAGATATTGGTGTATATACACATAGTATTAAAACACCTAGCGTCATTACTGAAACAAAATTATATTTCAGCATCAACCAATAAAAACTTAATGGCTTTCCTAAATCAACAATTAAAAGCAAAAGCCCAACAGATATAGCAATAGGCCCTGTAATGGCACCAGCTTTAACCATAGCATCCCAAATTGAATTTGTATTATCTTCGTGTTTATTCCATTTAACTAATAATGCAATCATTATAGCACCAGCACTAAGCCCTGCTAAAAACAGATAAATAGCAATTGGCCATGGCCAATAAATATGGCTAAATTGTTCCATACTTCCCCACATATTATTCATAACGGCCTCCTTTTTTGTTTTCAACAAATCCAAGCTTTGGTTTTGTGCCTAGTTCACTTTTTGGATACTTTATACTATTAGTAGCTATAACCTTGCTCACTTCGCTATTATAATCATTTGCATCACCAAAAGTTAGTGCATCAGTTGGACAAACTGTAACACAAGCAGGCTGTTCGCCACCTGCAACTCTGTTTGTAAAACAAAAAGTGCATTTTCCTATATTTTTAGTTATAGGGTCAACATACCTAGCATCATAAGGACAGGCTAAAACGCAATATTTACAACTAACACAGATACTTTCATCCAAAAGTACAATCCCTTCATCTGTTTGAAAACTTGCTTTTGTAGGACAAACCTCAACACAAGGGGCATTTTCACACATAACACAACTATGTCTTAAAAAATTAGTTTTTAAATTTGGAAAAACACCTTTCATTTCTGCATGTACTTGAAGCCTATAAACACCGTCGCTTGTATCGTTTTCATTTCTACAAGCAACTGAACACGCTTGACAGCCTATGCATAAATTTTCATCGTGAATCATTACATATTTTTTCATTTCATTCTACCTTTATGCCTTTTTAATATCTACGCCAACATTTGTAACCATTGTTGAGCAAACCGCACCATAAGCTGGATTTAGTAATTTACTTTGATTTAACCCTACCCCATAAGTTCTTTTTAATCCTGAACTAATATGTCCAAAACCATGATACACAAACAAACTATCTTCTCTAATGCCCTCTGTTACCATAACCTTGGCATAAGATTTTGCAAATTTATTCTCTACCAAAACCCTATCTCCAGTTTTAAGTCCTCTTTTTTGAGCTGTTCTAGGATTTATCCAAATTGGGGACTCACTCATCATATCGTTTAAAACTTTTACATTTTGAGTATGTCCATTTGTGTGGATAGGAGTTTTACCGCTCATCAAACAAAGCTCATGGCCATCATAAACATCCATGTTTGCAGGATGTATACACCCTTCACCAGGCAATGCCTCTTCTACTTGTTGTGAAAACAACTCTATTTTTCCACTTGGTGTTTTAAACTTAACCTTTGAACTCATTTCGCCATTCTCATCAACAAAAGTACTAGCATGTGGAAATTTTTCTACAAATTTTGAAACATATTTTTTCTCTCTATAGTATAGTTTTGGCACTTTCCACTCTACATAGCCATCTTTTATAAGTGCTGCTAGTAGCTTATCATTACCTTTTGCTTGTTGCATTCTAAACTCATCTATTGTATTCCAAGTATAGTTTTGATCTATCTTCATAATCCTCGCAAGTTCTCTAAAAATATCATATCCATTTTTGGTATCACCTATTGGCTCAATAGCTTTTTGTCTCATATAGTAAGCTGGCAAGCTTCCTGATTTATCTTGAATGCTCTCGTCTCTTTCAAGATATGTGCTCTCTGGAAGAACTACATCTGCAAACTGAGTAAAGTCATTCATATAGATATCAACTGATAAAATAAAATCAAGTTTTTTAATAGCTTTTATAGTGGTCTCTTCCCCAACAACATTTATAAGATGGTTAAATCTAGTATTAACCCAAGCTTTAACAGGATAAGGCTTTTCATTTAAGATTGCAGGGGCTATGTCCATTAAAACACCATGTTTTCTAGCGATAAAATAGTTTTTTGAACCCTTTTCTCCAGCACCATCAATCCTAGGTGTTTTTGGAACCTTGAAAGCTTTATTTGGATCATTTAAGGTTGGAAAAAGCTCCTCTCCAACTAAGTCATTAAATGTCTTAGCCTTTTTACCAAAATAAAGTCCTCCCTCTTTTTCTATATTACCCATTAGAGCATTTGCTATAAAAATAGCTCTTGTTCTTTGGTATTCTGCTCTTGTCGTAGTTGTTTTATGACCCCAGTCAATTATAACCTTTGGAGCAGCTTTATAAATTTCATCTGCAATTCTCTCAACATCAGTAGATTTAATACCAGTTATTTTCTCTTGCCATTTTGGAGTTGTATCTTTTACAGCTTTTTTAACCTCATCTATTCCTATAGTGTACTCTTCGACAAATTTTTTATCATATTTGCTATCTCTTATCCAAACATGAATTAAAGCCATAACAAAAGCCAAATCTGTTCCGGGTTTAACTGGTAGCCACTCATCGGCTTTAGCAGCAACTACACTAAATCTTGGCTCTAAAACTAGCAGTTTCGTATCTTCTTTTGCAGCTGTTTTTGCTAACTTTTTAGTATATTTGATATCAATTCCCTCAAATAAATTGTGTCCGAAATTTACTATATACTTTGCTTTTGAATAATCTCTTGAAAGGCTTCCTCCAAATGTATGCGGAAAAGCAACTTGATAAGTTATAGGACAGCAAGACCAGTGTGAAAAGATATTAGGACTACCCAAACTACAGGCAAAATTTGTCATCTGTTTATGGCTTTCGCTTGACTTTGCTGTAAAAACCACTGATTCTGGACCATGTGTTTTTGCTATTTCTCCAAGCTTATCAGCACAATATTTTAGTGCTTCTTCCCAACTAGCTTTACGCCACTTTCCACTACCACGCTCCCCTACTCTAATAAGTGGTTTTACGATTCTTTGTTTATCATAAAGCTGATTAACTCCAGCTCCTCCTCTTGCACAAACAGAGGTTCCTGTTGTAGAGTAGTGTTTGTTTCCTTGTATAAATTTACATTTTCCATCTACAATTTTTGCCTCAATTGGACATCTAGATGAACACATCTCGCAAAAACTAAAGACACTTTTATCTCCTCCGTTATTAATTATATCAGCAGCATTAGCTCCTAAATTTATCTCTAAAGCAGCAAGTGTTCCAATTCCCGCTGTCCCTTTTAAAAAATTTCTTCTTGAACTATCCATATCTTCCCTCCATATAAGATATTTTTCATATGATACAAAATCAATGTAAAATTAATGTCAACTTTATGGAAATTTGATAATGGATTATAAATTTATTGGAAATAAAGATTAATTGTTTTTGCTATTGTGGCTAGCAAGCTTAAAATAACTAAGCTTGCTATGGTGATGGTTTATTTTATAATTTTAAAAAATTCATCTAAATTTTTTCTAATTTTTGGCTTAGGTTTTTGAATGTTATCTCTATAACCAAAAGTTAGTAGCAATGCAACTCTATTTTTATTAGGATCAATATCTAAAATTTCATTTAATTTTTCTTCAATAAATCCTTCTATCGGACAAGAATCAATCCCTAAAACCGCAGCCATACTCATCATATTTTGAGCTGCTAAAAAGCATTGAGCTTTACTCCAACCATATTTCTTTTTATCATCATTGCTAAAATTTTTATCTAAGAAATTATTGATAATATCAAGTAAAATTGGGTATTTTTCTGAGTTTTTACCAACTTTTTTCTCCACCATGCTCTTTATATATGGGCTATTTGGTTTTAAGTCTTCTAGTTTTGCAAGAATAACCACAAGATGAGAGCAAGTTGTGATTTGTGGTTGATTCCAGCAAGCCTTGCCCATTTCTTTTTTAATCTTTTCATTTTCTACTAAAAGCAAGTCCCAATGCTCAAGTCCAAAAGATGATGGTGAAAGCCTGCAAGCTTCTAAAATTTCACTAAAATCTCCATCTTGAACCTTTTTATTCTCATCAAAAACTTTACAAGCATATCTATAGCTTAAACTCTCTTTAAATGTCATTTTCTCTCCTTTTAATTTTGCTAAATTTACTATATTAAATTTAATAAAAAATTATAAAAGCGTAGTTTTGCTACTATAAAAGTTTCGTTTTTATAATAAATAGGGTTAATTTTCCTACTTATACCAAAGCTTAAAGTGTATTTAAATTGATGAATTTGTAGTGATTTAAGTTTATGAGATTCTTCACTTCGCTCTGAATGACGGGTGGAAAATGGCTCTGAGTAGCGACAATCAGCCTAGTTATCCAAGAGCTTGTTTAAAAACAAATGTCATCCTGATGGTTTACCCGAAGGACTTAGTCTAAAATTTTTACCTAATTTTGAGCTAAATCAATATGTTATTAATATAATTTTGATAATATATCAGTAAATTTTAAAAAGGTTAAAATATGTTAAATTTTTTATTTTCTTGGAAATGTTATATCTCTCTTTTAATAGTTGGTTTTTGTGGTTGGTTAGCTGTTCCTTTTTTAGATAAAGCTAAACATGATAGTGCTTTTATAGATTTTATAAACATAGTAACGATGGCAGCTGTTATGGGGATCGCTATATACGCAGTACTAGCTATATGGGTTATACTTTTTAAAACTATTAAATCTTCTCGAAACTGAAACTATTTATTATAAAAATATTTGGCAGATTTCCTGCCAAATGTCTACTCTAAATCAAAGAGCAAAAACTCAACATCACTATAAGCAAAAACTTTTAGCTCGCTCTCATCAACTAAGGCCATAGCGTCACTTGCTTTTAGCTCGATATCATTTAATTTTAATACCCCCTTAACAACTTGAACCCAGTATCGTCTGCTTTTGTTTAACTCTATATTAATATCTGTATTTTCACTATACTGATGTCTATAAAGCTTCATATTTTGATGAACTTTAAAAGAGCCATATTCAGCATTTGGAGATAAAAGTAGAGTTGCACCCTCTTTTGGAACAAAAGCCTTTTGCTCATATCTTGGCTTGATGCCTAATTCATTAGGAATAACCCAAATTTGATAAAAGTGTAATTTTTCCGTACTGCTTGGATTCATTTCTGAGTGAGTTATACCTGTTCCAGCACTCATTATCTGAAATTCCCCTGCTTTAAGTTGTCGTTTATTTCCCATACTATCTTGGTGCTCTATCGTTCCTTCAAGCACATACGATAATATCTCCATATCTCTATGTGGGTGAGTCCCAAAGCCTGTTCCTGGTTGAACATAGTCTTCATTTATAACCCTTAAATGAGAAAAGCCCATAAAATTCGGATCAAAATAGTTAGCGAATGAGAATGTATGGCGACTATCTAACCAACCTCCTCCACCTATACCTCTATCTCTTGCGTATCTTACTTCATACATTTTATCTCTCCTTATATTTTTCTCAAATTTTAATGCCAAATAGTAACAAAATTCTTAATGAATATATAATAAATTATAAAAAACCGATATTATATAAATAAAATAAATATAATTAGTTTTTTCTACGGAGTGGTAAAATATCACTACCGTTAAAATTATTTATATATTTTAATAAATGGCTTTTAAAAATGTATATAATATTTGGGCTATATTGCTTATTTTACTTATCAAACTATGGTTTGACTAAATTTTCAGTAATGCCTAAGTTAGCAAATGTTACTATTTAAAAAAATATAAAGTCATATAAAAGTTTGACAATATAAAAGGAGATATTTAATGCCTAAAATATATAAAGTTAAACTACATGAAATAGCAAATATAAAAACTGGTTTAGTTTTATCAAGAAAAAGAGCTTCACCAATGTCAAATTTTACTAAAAAATATAATACAATATCTTTAAAGTCATTTAATGAAAATGGGTTTTATGATCACTCTTGCTTGGATACTTTTATAGCAGATGAAAAAATTAAAGATGAGTATCTACTAAAAAAAGATGATATACTCATAAGGCTAAAGGAGCCAAATATAGCAGTTTGTGTTGGAAAAGATTATGGTGACACCATAGCTTCATCTCTTGTAGCTATAATCAGAACAACCAAAAATGATATTAATCCTATTTATTTAACCAATTACTTAAATTCAAGTTTTGCAAAGCGACAATTTTTTAAGCAAAGTTCGGCAATTCCAATGCTAAATATCAAAACATTAGAAAATTTAAAAGTGATACTCCCTAAAAAAGAGGCACAAGATAGAATTGTTCAAATTCAAACCTTAACATATAAAGAAATTGATACATTAAAAAACTTAATACAACAAAAACAAATTTATGCAAATCAAATTTTTAACAATATAATAAATCAGGAGATAAAAAATGACCAAAACCACACAAGACACCATAAATTCAGTAGCTTGGAAAGCGTGCGATACATTTAGAACTACAATGGATAGCAGTCAATACAAAGATTATATACTAACTATGCTTTTTGTAAAATATCTGTCTGATTTTTACAAAGAAAAACTTGATGAACTTAAAAACAAATATGGCGACAATGAAGATAGAATCAAAAAAAGCCTAGAGCGAGAGAAATTTAAAATAAGTAAAGAATGCACTTTTGAATATATTTTAGCAAACAAAGAATCAGAAAATTTAGGCGAGATTATAGATAAAGCCTTAGAAAAAATAGAAGAAGATAACAAAGAAAAATTAGAAGGGGTTTTTAGAGAAATTAGCTTTAACAGCGAAACTATCTTTGGAAGAGTTAAAGAAAAAAACAGAATTCTAAAAAATTTACTTGAAGATTTTAGCGACCCTAAGCTTGATTTAAGACCTTCAATGTTAGAAGGAAATGATGTTATAGGTGATAGTTATGAGTATCTTATAGCTAAATTTGCAAGTGATGCAGGTAAAAAAGGTGGTGAGTTTTTTACACCAAGCAATGTTTCAAAACTACTTTCAAAACTTGCTAAAGCCAAAGAGGGAGATAGAATTTATGATCCAACTTGTGGTTCTGGTTCTTTACTGATAAAAGCAAGTAAAGAGGTTGGAAATACAAATTTTAGACTTTATGGGCAAGAAAGCAAAAGTGCAACCGTAGCACTTTGTAAAATGAATATGTTCTTACATAATATAAATGACGCTGTAATACAATGGGGCGATACTATAGGCAACCCTTTGCATTTAGAAAATGACCACTTAATGAAATTTGATGTTGTAGTTGCAAATCCACCTTTTTCACTTGATAAATGGGGAGCTGAAAATGCTCAAAATGACAAATATAAAAGATTTGAAAGAGGAATTCCACCTAAAAGCAAAGGAGATTATGCTTTTGTTTTACATATGTTAGCAAGCTTAAATGAAAATGGTAAAATGGCAGTTGTTTTGCCTCACGGAGTGCTATTTCGTGGTTCAAGCGAAGGTAAAATAAGACAAAAACTACTAGATGAAAACTTACTTGATGGAGTCATTGGCTTACCTGCAAATCTCTTTTATGGCACTTCTATACCTACTTGTATAATGGTTTTTAAGAAAAATAGAAAAAACAAAGATGTATTTTTTATAGATGCAAGTAAAGAATTTGAAAAAGAAAAAAATCAAAACAAGCTTAGTGATGAGATTATAGAAAAAATTTCACAAACTTATCAAAATAGAAAAAATGTAGATAAATACGCTTATTTAGCAAGCTTAGATGAGATACAAGAAAATGACTATAACTTAAACATTCCTCGATATGTAGACACTTATGAGGAGGAAGAAGAGATAGATATAGAACAAACTAAGCAAAATATAGCAAATTTAGAAAATGAGTTAAAAGATATAAAAAATCAAATGAATGAGTATTTAAAAGAGCTTGGGTTATGAGTGAAATAGTAATTTATGAAGATGGTCAAATTTCTTTAAATGTATCATTAGAAGATGAAAGCGTTTGGTTATCTCAAAAACAGATGGCTGATTTGTTTCATAAAAATGTAAGAACAATAAATGAGCATATAATAAATATATTCAAAGAGGGTGAGCTGGAAAAAAAAGCAGTTATCCGGAATTTCCGGATAACTGCTGATGACGGTAAAAGGTATCTTACAAATTTATATAATCTAGATGTTGTTATCTCTGTTGGATATAGGGTAAAGTCCAAAGAAGGAACTAAATTTCGTATCTGGGCTACAAAAGTTTTAAAAGATTATCTTTTAAAAGGATATGCTTTAAATCAAAAAATACTAAATAGACAAAAGATTACTGAATTAAATAAAACACTAAATTTAATCAAAAATTCAATAAACCAAGCAAATCTCATACAATCAAAAGGTTTCATTGAAATTATATCAAAATATGCAAAAAGCTGGGCATTGTTGCAAGGATATGATACTCAAAGCTTAAAAGAAATGGCTCAAACAAATATCAACAACTTTATACTTGATTACAATGAAGCCAAAAAAGCAATTGATGAGTTTAAAAAAGAACTTATAAAAAAAGGGGAAGCTTCAAATTTATTTGGACAAGAAAAAGCAGATGAACTAAAAGGAAATATTTTAAATATATATCAGACATTTCAAGGACTTGAACTCTTACCATCTGTAGAACAAAAAGCAGCGAATTTACTCTACTATATAGTAAAAGGACACCCATTTATAGACGGGAACAAAAGAATAGGTGCTTATCTTTTTATATTATTTTTAGATAAAAACAAAATACTTTATAAAAACGATAACGAATTAAAGATTAATGATAACGCACTAGCTTCATTAACCATTTTAATAGCCACCTCAAAACCAGAATCTAAAGATATAATTATAAAATTAATATTAAATATATTATATGATGGAGAGAGTGATGATAAGATATAAAGAATTTGGAGTGCTTTTCCTTGCGGATACTCGCCTAATTCATGGCGATAAAGCCTCCAAATTGAGTAATTATACCGCAAAGTTTATAAAAGGATAATTTTTGATACAAAAAGGTTATAAAAAAACAAAGATTGGCATTATTCCTGATAATTGGGAAGTTGTTAAGTTGAGGGAAGTATTTGAAAAATCATTTTATGGAATTTCATCTGCCACAAAAAATATTGGAAAATACCCTGTTTTAAAAATGAATAATATGCAAAATGGATCACTTTCTATAGATAATTTATCTTATATAGATTTAGAAGATACGGATTTTAAAAAATATAAATTACAAAAAGGTGATATTTTATTAAACAGAACAAATAGCTCCGAATTGGTTGGAAAAATTTCTTTATTTAATTTAGATGGCGATTATCTTACGGCTTCTTATATAGTTACTTATAGACCAAATAAAAATATATTAAATTCAATTTTTATAAATAATATATTAAACACAACTTTATTTCAAACAAAAATAAAAAATATTTCAACAAAAGGTGTAAGTCAGTCAAATATAAACCCTACATCATTTAAGAAAAAAATAATTATACCACTACCACCATTAAAAGAGCAAGAAAAAATAGCTAAAATTTTAACTCTTTGGGATAGTGCTATCTTAAAACAATCAAATTTGATAGATGAAAAAGAAAATTTCAAAAAAGCACTTATGCAAAGGCTGTTAAGTGGTAAAACCCACTTTCCTGAATTTAAAGATAATTGGAAAGAAGTAAGATTAGGTGAAATTTTTAAAGAATATGCTGAATTTAACAATTTAAATTTAAAACAATATACTATTGGAAAAAATGGCATAAATGAAATAAAGGATTATAAATATAATACAAAAAAACATAAAATTTTTAAAAAAAATGATTTAATTATAGGTCTAGGTGTGAATGAAGTGAACACAAATATTTTTATTGAAAATGGTTGTTGTAGTCCTATTTATAGAACATATTCAATAAATATTAATTTAATAAAACCAATATTTTCATATTATTATTTACCGAGAGCTTTAAATTTCATCAAACACCTTATTAGTAAAAAATCAACTAGAAGAGAATTTGAATTTGATGGAAAAGAATTTATAAAACAAAATATAAAACTTCCATCATTAAAAGAACAAGAAAAAATAGCAAAAATTTTAACCCTTTGCGATGATGAGATAAATTTACTTAAACAGGAATTAGAAAATTTAAAAGAACAAAAACAAGGCTTAATGCAAAAACTACTAAGCGGAAAGGTGAGAGTATGATTAAATTTTTCTTAAATTTATCTTCTTTTTTATGGGTAATATTGTTGTATGTATTAGATAAAAATATTTTTAATTTGTATTCTTCTGAATTTTTAATATTTTTAATAATTTTTATATCTATTAACATTATTTCTATTGGTTTAATAAAAAAACATACAAATTTCTTAGATGGAACACAAGAAATATCTAAAATTTATCCAGCATATAATGAACATATGCCAGCATTTTTTGCTATATGTGTAGTTGCTTTTAGCTTAAAAAATATAAATGAATACAATTTAATATTTTTCTTTAGTATTGTTTTTATATTATTTATTATTTTTTGTATAAATAATGTAGGTTATTTAAATCCAACTTTGTATTTATTTGGATATAGAATTTATAGAGCAGAAACAAAAAATAATAATTTGATTATAATAATGAATTACAAAACAGATTATAAAAAAAAGAAATTAGAACACAATAGTTTTATTCAATTAGATGAACACACTTATTTAATACCAAACACTACTAAAAAGGAAAAATGATGGGAAGTTTAATCGCTTTTGGAAAAAAATCATATAAAATTAAATTTCAAGAAGAAAATTTAAACCTATTAAAAGAAAAAAATGAATATTTTTTTAATGCAACATTGCCAGATAAAGATTGTTTAATATCATTTAAGGATAATATTGTATATAAACTAGAAGATGATGAATGGTATTTTATTCAATACAATAACTCAGATATAATAAATACAATATATGATAATTTTAATAATTATTTAGATTTGACAATGTTAAATAAAGAATATATGAAAGAAGTTGATTTTTTTATCTATTTAGCAAAAGAAAACAATAAAGCAATAATAAACACTCAAAGAGTATATGCAAGTAAAATTCTAAAAACTCGCTCATTTATGAACTTTTTTAATGATTCAATCAAATATGAATATTTTGAAGATGTTGTAGAAATTAAAGACAGTAAAGATTTGATTATAGATATAAATAATAAAACTATTTATTTCAAAAAATTTGAAATATTAAAACGGTTAGATGATAATTTTACAGAATATTACAAAGAAGCTTCTAAAGAAGAATTAGAATATTTTCAAAACAATTTATCTAGCAACATTTCACTATTTAATATGAAAAATGATTTTACAATAGGAATAAGAAATAGCAAGAAAATTAAGTATATAATAGATAATAAAATTTTAAATAAATTTACAAATAAAACAGAAGAGTTAAAAGAGTATATAAAAACTTATCCAATGATATTAAAAGATTTTAATGCAAATGAAGACTTTACAAATTTAATAGCAACAAATGACAAACAATTAAAACATATTTTAGGAATTTTAGAAGAATGTTATTCTACTACACCTATAACCAAAGAAGCTAGAGTTTCAAATTCATATAAAAAACTTTAATTTCAAAGGAAACTCAAAATGAATCCAAACATATCATCAGAAAGAGCTTTACAAGACAATGTTATAAAATTATTAAAGTCTATGGGGTATACATTTATAAGCAAAGAAGAAAACATCAAGCTAAGAGATGGAAAGCTTGGTGAAGTAGTTTTTAAAGATATACTTTCAAAACAACTTCAAAAACTAAATTCATTTGAATATAATGGCACAAAATACCCATTTTCAGCTAAAAACATAAAAAAAGCTATAGATGATTTAAATGAACCATTAAATCAAGGGCTAATGAGTGCTAACCAAAAGATAAGCGAGCAACTTATATATGGAAACTCTTATCAAGAAGATCTTGGAAATGGTATCAAAAAAAGCTTTTCTTTTAAATATATAGATTTTGAAAATGTGGAAAACAATATTTTTCATTTTACGGAAGAATTTGCAGTATCAAGAGGTATAAAAACGGAGTATGAAAAAACAAGAAGACCTGATATTGTGCTATTTATAAACGGAATTCCTTTTGGGGTGATTGAACTTAAAAAATCAAGCATATCAAGCGATGAGGGTATATCTCAAATGCTAAGAAACCAAAAACAAGGAGAGATACAAGAACTTTTCAAATACATTCAGATAACACTTGCTGGAAATAGCTACTCACCACAATATGCCACAACTGGCACTTTAGCAAAATTTTATGCAACTTGGGAAGAAGATGTTGGCTTAGAAATAAACAAATTAGTAGTAAACAGAACTCCTAGCAAACTTGATAGCACTATATACTCTTTGTTTGATAAAAATAGAGTAATAAAGCTTTTGCACTCTTTTATAGTTTTTGATGGAAAGATTAAAAAAATAGCAAGATACCAGCAATTTTTTGCCATAGAAGAAATTATGAAAAAGATTAATGTTTTGGATAATGTAGGTAAAAGAGAAGGTGGGCTTATTTGGCATACACAAGGTAGTGGAAAATCTTTAACAATGGTAATGTTAACAAGAGTGATAAAAAGAGAAATAGCAAATTCAAAAATTATCCTAGTAACTGATAGAACCGATTTAGACGAACAAATTCATAGTAATTTTATATCTACAGACATAGAAACACAAAGGGCAAAAAGTGGGCAAGATTTGATAAGTTTGATAAAAAGTGGAAACCCTGTTATCACAACTTTGGTGCATAAATTTGAAACTGCTTTAAAAAACAAGGTGGTTATAAATGAGCCAAATGTATTTTTGTTAGTTGATGAATCACATAGAACTCAAAGTGGAGATTTGCATAAAGCTATGAAAAAAACTTTTCCACTTTCTTGCTACATAGGCTTTACAGGAACTCCACTTATGAAAAAAGAAAAAAGCACCATAGCTAAATTTGGTGGACTTATACATAAATACACCATTGATCAAGCCATAAAAGATAAGGCTGTTTTACCTTTGCTTTATGAGGGGCGACTAGCTAGTCAATGGGTTAGCGATGAACTTGGATTGCAAAGAAAATTTGAAATAATCTCAAAAGATTTAAGTGATGAGCAAAAAAGAGATTTGTCAAACAAATGGGCGAGATTTCAAAAACTAGCTTCAAGTGAGCAAAGGTTAGAGCTTATTGCATTTGATATAAATACTCATTTTAAAAACAATTTAAAAGGCACAGGGCTAAAAGCAATGTTAGCAACAAGTAGCAAATTTGAAGCCATAAAATACCACAAAATTTTTGAAGAATTAGGCGATGTAAAAACAAGATTTGTAATCTCAGCTCCTGACACTAGAGAGGGCAACGACGATGATAGTAACAAAGCCTTTATAAATGAAGAGTGGAACAAAGTAATGCAAATTTATGGAAGCGAATATGAGTATTTGAAAAAAGTAAAAAATGAATTTATAAATGGTGATGAAATTGATATTTTAATAGTGGTAGATAAGCTTTTAACTGGCTTTGATGCCCCAAATGCAACGGTTTTATATATAGATAAAGAGTTAAAAGAACACAATCTTTTACAAGCAATAGCAAGAGTAAATAGGCTTTATGATGGCAAGGATTTTGGATTTATAATTGATTATAGAGGCTTGCTTGGAAATCTTGATAAGGCATTAACTTCTTATTCATCATTAGATGTTTTTGATGAGCAAGATTTAATAGGAGCAGTTATAGACATAAAAGATGAAATAGCAAGACTAAAAACATTTTATTCTCATTTAGAAGAGCTTTTTAAAAGCATAGAAAACAAAAACGATCAAGAAAGCTATGAAGTATTTTTAGCCAACAAGGAAAAAAGAGATGACTTTTATAAGTATTTATCAAACTATGCTAGAGCATTAAAGTTGGCTTTATCAAGTTATAAAATAGATGAAATTTTTAGTTTAGATGAAATAGATAATTATAAATCTAAAATGAAATTTTACGCAAATTTAAGAGCAAGTGTAAAGATACGATATCATGAAGTTGTTGATTTTGGTAAGTATGAAAAGCAAATGCAAAAACTTCTTGACACTTACATAAGTGCTGATGATGTAATGCAGCTAACAAAACTAGTAAATATTTTTGATGAAGAATTTGATAGCGAGATAGAAAGAGTGGTAGGAGATAATGCAAAAGCTGATGCGATTTTAAGTGCTGTAACAGCTGTTGTAACAGAAAAAAAGGAGTCCAATCCAGCTTTTTATGAAAAAATAGCACAAAAAATAAAAGAGATACTAGAGCAATACAAAGAAAACAGACTCACAGAAGAAGAAAAGCTAAAAAATGCAAAAGATATAAGAGCAATGCTTACAAACCAAAAACTAAACAAAGACAACTACCCAGATACAATCAAAAACAAAAAAGGAGCTATAGCTTTTTATGATAATATGTCCGATTTTTTGAGTGAGATAGTAAAAAAAGATGAAAAAATTTTAGAAGAATTTACACTAAAGCTTGATGAAATTTTTAAAGAGGTAGCAAAAAAGCCTGATTGGAAAAACAATAACGATGTAAAAGATCAGATAGAAAAGCAAATTTATGATATATTATGGGATTTAGAGGATACTTATAATGTGAAGCTTAAAAACAGCGAAGAGATAGTAGGAAAGCTAAGAAACATTGGAATTAATAACTATGAGTAATGTTCAAATCATAAAAAAAGATATTAAAAATATCACATTAAAAGTAAAACCTAGTTGTGAAGTGATACTAACTGTGCCACTTAATACAGACAATAGGCATATTTTATATATTTTAGAAAAAAGAAAAGATTGGATAGATAAAAAGGTTGATTTTTTCAAATCATATAATAAGATAGAAAACAAAGAGTATGTAAGTGGCGAGAGTTTTTACTACAAAGGTAAAGCTTATAGGCTAAAAATAATACAATCAGATAATGAAAAAGTTAAGCTTTTAAGGGGTTATATTCAAATTTTCATAAAAGATAAAACAGATAAAGCTAAAAAAGAAAAAATGCTTAATGTTTGGTATATGAAAAAATCAAAAGAGTATTTTAACCAAATTCTAAATCAATATCTGCCAATAGTAAAAAAAGATATAAAAAGTATCAAGATACGCAAAATGAAAACAAGATGGGGTTCTTGTAATCCAAAAAAAGGTTATATAAATTTAAATTTTGATTTAATAAAAAAACCAAAAGAGTGCGTTGAATATGTAATTTTTCATGAACTAGTTCATCTTGTACACCCAAATCATAGCAATAAATTTTACAACTTTTTATACACTTATATGCCTGATTGGAAAAAAAGAAAGGATAAGTTAGAATATAAATAAATCTTCTGTTTTATCTAATTTATAAATTAAAAATTACTTAGAAACTAGATAGTCCTGTTTCCTCTTGGATGAGATAAAGTAGCTTTTTAAAAGTGCTTTTTTCTCTATATTTTTCATACTTAGCTGTATAAATTCCGCCTTTATTGTTCCAAATTTTATCATAGTAATTTAAAATTTTCTCTACCTCTTCACTATTTTTATCTAAATATATTGCTATGTTTGCCTCTAAGTTTAAATCCCCTATATTTCGTCTAGTATAATTTGCAGAACCGCCTATAATTCTAACTTTTTCGCCCTGCTCTATTATTATGAATTTACTGTGATATTGCTCACCTTTTGTCTCATACCACCTTATTTCTATGTTCTTTTTTGCCATAAGTTCGTTTGCTACAGGTTTGTTTGGAATTCCTATCTTTTTTCTACCAAAGGCATCTTTGTTGATATCTAAGATAATTTGTATCAAGACTCCCCTATCAGAGGCTTTTTTAAGAGATTTTATTATGTCTCTATCAGAGAGATAAAACATTCCAATTTTAATCTTATTATCTAAATTTGTAGAATTTATGCGATTTAAAATTTCCTCTTTTATCTTGCCTTCTGTGATGAATTTCATCTGAGTTTTACCAGATGTTTGGGTGTTTGGATGAAATTTGCTCACCATATCCATATTAGCATTTGACAGACGCATTATCCCTTTTTCTGAGGTTAAAATGTCTTCTAAAATAGCTCCATCAACCTTGAAAGCTATATTTGAGTGAAAAAATGAACCATCATGTGGATTTGCTGAGGATATTATGGCATTTTTTTCATTCATAATAATTTTTCTATGATTTGCTTTAAGATTAAAAAGCTCTAAATATGAAGCAAGAGAGATATTTGGTTTATCTGGATCAAATGCATTTTTAAAAATTCCATTTTTTGAGTTTGGAAACCAAGAAAAATATGGGCGGTAATAGCTTGAATACAATGCATTTGAATCTCTAAGTTTGAAAAGATTTGTTACCACAACTTGAACTCCAACTTTTTTTAGCTCTTCAATATGTTTAGGAACATACGAGCCATAAGCAAAATTTATAGGATCTGTTATCAAAATTATAGGCAAATTTAGGTTTAATCTCTTTTTTTCAAGAAGTGCATCTGTTAAATTTTTTGAAATTTCAGGAAAAACATTGTTAAGATTTCTATCGTAGTCATCGTTAAACAAAAAATAGTCAATCAAAATAAACTTATTTGACTCTTTTATGAGTTTAAAAATTTCTGTAAAAATCTCTTGATCATATGCCCTTTTTCCATCTTTTTCATAAGTTAAATCACTTAAAAAAGTAAAATTTCCAATTCTTGCATAGCCTTCAAAAGATGTGCCACTAGGCATTGGTTTTAGAGTATTAAAGAAAAGTACAAAAAGCGGAATAAGAATAAATATAATGAGTTTAATTTTTAATTTCTTAATCATTAAATAATGATAACATATTTAACACTAAACTACACTATTTGAATAGTATAAATTTTCTCTTATTGAACTGTTTTAAAACGATTTAATTTTCTTAAATACAATTTAAAATAATTAATTTACATTAAAGGATTGGGATGAAAAAAATTGTTTTATTTAGTTTAGTATTAGCAGGTTTTTTACAAGCACAGATGATGGAAGTGTATAAATCTCCATCTTGCGGATGTTGCTCACAATGGGAAGCTGTTATGAATAAAAATGGCTTTAAAACTAAAGAAATTTTAAAAGAAAACATAATAGAGGTTAAAAAAGAGTTCAATGTTCCATTAGAACTATCTTCTTGCCATACAGCTATAATTGATGGTTATGTTGTAGAAGGGCATGTCCCAGCAAGAGAAGTAAAAATACTACTTGAAAAGAAACCAAAAGATGTTATAGGAATAAGCGCACCAGGAATGCCACTTGAAAGCCCAGGAATGGAGCAAGGAAGCACCCCAGAAACTTATAATATAGTTGCATTTAAAAAAGATGGAACACAAGAGATCATAGCTACATATATCGGCAGTAAAAAGATAAGATAATTAACTACTTCACATAAGCCAAGTGGCTTATGTGATTTAACACTTTTATATCACTCTAAAAGCACCTAAAAATAAAATTTAAAACACTATAAAATAATACTTTTACATATATATAAGCCCAGGTGAAGAAACCAAAGAGTGTCAAAAAAAAATAAAAAAATGCAAAAAATATTTAAAATTCACTCTTTTAAATTAAAATAATAATCTTAGCCAAGTTACAAATAATATAAACTTGGCTATCTGCTTACTTACCTCCTATCAATCAAATTTTTAGCTCAAATATGATAAAATACTCTAAAATTTAAATAAGGTAAAAAATTTATGGAAAAAAAGACAAACTTTTTAGAAAACATAATAAAAGATGATTTAAAAACAAAAAAGTATGAAAAAATTGTAACGAGATTTCCTCCTGAGCCAAATGGCTTTCCACATATCGGACATGCAAAATCAATATGCTTAAATTTTGGTCTTGCAAAAGAATTTAATGGGCTTTGTAACCTAAGAATGGATGATACAAACCCAACCACAGAAGAGACAAAGTATGTAAAAGCACTAGAAGATGCTGTTAAATGGCTAGGTTTTGAATATGATGGCGAAATAAGATACACATCTGATTATTTTCCTGAACTTTATGAATATGCAATTAAACTTATAAAAATGGGCAAAGCCTATGTTGATAGTATAAGTGAAGATGAGATGAGTGAGTTTCGTGGCACCGTTACAAGTGCGGGAAAAAGAAGTAAATTTGCAGAGCGAACAATAGAGGAAAATTTAGACCTTTTTGAACGCATGAAAAATGGTGAGTTTGAAAATGGTGCACATGTTTTAAGGGCTAAAATAGATATGAGCTCACCAAATATGCAGCTCCGCGATCCTTTGCTTTACAGAATCCGCCACGCAAGCCACTTTAGAACAGGCGATAAGTGGTGCATTTATCCGATGTATGATTTTGCTCATCCTTTGTCTGACTATCTTGAAGGCGTTACACATTCAATCTGCACTCTTGAGTTTGAAAATAATCGTGATATTTACAACTGGCTACTTGATACTCTAGGGCTTAGCCCACGCCCGTATCAATATGAGTTTGCAAGGCTAAATATGAACTACACTATGATGAGCAAAAGAAAGTTAATTGAACTTGTTAAAAGTGGTGTGGTTAGTGGCTGGGATGACCCAAGAATGCCTACCATTGCAGGATATAAAAGAAAAGGATATACAAAAGAAGCCATTGTAAACTTTTGCGAACAAATAGGAGTCGCAAAGGCAAACTCAACCGTTGATGTAAGCCAACTTGAGTTTTGTATAAGAGATGACTTAAATACAAAAGCACCAAGGGTTATGTGTGTACTTGAGCCACTAAAGGTTGTTATTGAAAACTACGAAGGAAGCGAGGAGCTAGAAGCGGACTATTTTCCACCTGATGTTGGCAAAAGTGGAAGTAGAAAACTTACTTTTTCAAAAGAAATTTACATCCAAAAAGATGATTTTAACGAAAATCCTCCAAAGGGGTATTATAGGTTAACTCCTACTCAAAGTGTTAGGTTAAAGCATGGTTACATAATAAGCTTTAAAGAGGCTATAAAAGATAGTGCTGGAAATATAACTGAAATAAGGGCAATCTATCATCCAAACTCAAAAAGTGGCAATGACACAAGCGGTATAAAAGTAAAGAGTGCCATTCAATGGGTAAGTGCAAAAACAGCCAAAAAAGTTGAAGTTAGGCTTTATGATAGGCTATTTTTGAGTGATTCTCCAAAGAGTATGGATGATTTAAATCCAAACTCACTTATAGTTGTCAAAAATGCCTTAATTGAGCCTGCTGTTGTTACTGAAAAAATAAGCCAAAGATTCCAATTTGAAAGACTTGGATACTTCTATGCTGACCCAGTTGATTACAGCGACGAACATCCTGTTTTTAACAAAATTGTAGGGCTTAAAGACTCGTGGACAAAAATAGAGGAATTAAAACAAGAAAAAAAGGTTAAAAAAGAGCATACGCAAGGCGAAGTTAAGCCTTTAAGTAAAGAGGAAGAAAAACGCTTTAGCAGATACACAAATGAGCTAAATTTAAATAGCGAAATAGCAAACACTCTAGCTAGAGATGAGACTCTTTCAAACTTTTTTGAAAAAGCACTTTTAGAGCTAAATAGTCCTTCAAATTTAGCAAATATCATAACTTCACAAGTTGCAAAAGAGCTAAAAAGCTATGATGTAGATGAGCTTAAATTTACCCCTGTGCAAATTTCAAGCTTAGTTAAAATGCTAGATGATGAGCTGATTTCAAGCAAGATAGCAAAAGATGTTTTTGAGATAATGGCACAAACTGGGGATGAGCCTGAAAAAATTGTAAAAGAAAAGGGTTTAATCCAAATTAGTGATGTAAATGTGATAATGCCTATAATTGATGAAGTTTTTGCAAAAAATAGTGAGAATTTAGAAAAATACAAAGCTGGAAACACAAATCTTTTTGGCTTTTTTGTAGGTGCAGTTTTAAAAGCAACTGGTGGCAAGGCAAATCCAAAAGTAGTAAATGAACTTGTGAAGAAAAAGCTGGATTAATTACTCCAGCTTTTTAAGATTATAAACACATTTAATATATCAATTTGTAGTATCATTTTTAATCAATTTAAAAACATTAAATAAAATTAAAAATAATTTATTCAAAAAGGATTAAAGTGAAAAAAATTATTTTATCAAGTTTAATGTTGGCAGGTATTTTACAAGCCCAAGTTATGGAAGTATATAAATCCCCTGATTGTGGATGTTGCTCACAATGGGAAAAGGTTATGAACAAAAACGGCTTTGAAACTAAAGAAATTTTGGAAGATAATATAATATCAGTAAAAGAAAAATTTAAAGTTCCACTAGAACTATCTTCTTGCCATACTGCTATAATTGATGGCTATGTTGTAGAAGGACATGTTCCAGCACAAGAGATTAAAATTTTACTTAAAAACAGACCAAAAGATGTTATAGGCATAAGTGCACCAGGAATGCCTCTTGAAAGCCCTGGTATGGAGCAAGGAAGCTTTCCAGAGACTTATAATATTGTAGCTTTTAAAACTGATGGCTCTAGCGAAATTATAGCTACATACATTGGTAGTAAAAAGATAAATTATTTTGTACGTAAGCTAAAATAATTTATGAATTATGGTTTTATGTTTAACATCTCTTTTAACCAAAACTATTTTAAATCATCCTTGCTTGGTTTTAGTATTTCTGATATAAGCCTTATCGTGTCTTCAGTCTTTTTAAATTCATGTTTTTTCATACATCAGAAAAATATAAACCTTACTACATAAATTTGATGCTATTTGCAGGAATTATCCATTATTTTATTTTAAATATGTTACACTTCATTTCATATGTCTTATATTGTAAATTTTTGTAAAGATATAAAATAATATTACCAATTTTGCAGTATAATCTCCTGGCATTCATCAGTAGCTAGAAATAACCCTTTTACTTTTTGTATCTTTTGCAAAACAGGATAGTTCTTTCTTAGTTTTCCCAAAATGCTTTTTTAATATCTATGACTATATTATGAAAAACGTATTTTAATGCTATTGTATATTTATAATTTTACTTATAAACATACATACCTGTTTGTGTAGTTTCAATTATCTCTTTATTTTAAAATATTGTAATATTTCAATAATATTTAATATTACAATATTCCCTATTAATCTATGTTTATAAAAGGATAAATGTAGCCCCATAATACTCTTTACAATTTAATATACTAGCTTTTATAAATTTTTGTTTTATAATTATCTAGCTATTCTTATAAACTTTGCAAAAAACATGTTCTTTTTTTATTTAGGTCAATATTTTTTACAGTTAAAAATTTATATTTTCTCTTAAACCTCTTGAATCTTTTAAAATATATTAAAAATAAAAACATAAACTATTTTTTACGATTAAAGATATCTTTTAATCGTAAACTCTTCTACTGGCTGAAATATCTAATTAAAAAGATCTCCAACATAAAAAATATAGCTTTACAAATTTTGTTTCAATATTTGCTAGAAGCTAGTTAATCTAGACATAATAGTTCTCTTTTTAAGAGTATATTTTAAACAATATTTTTAATTTTAATAAAATAACCCTAAATATACCCTGCTGCATATTCTATATTTTATTAAATGATATTGGATAAAATAAAGAAATAGAATCGATAAAATTCTATACTAAAATTTTTTAAATAGATTCAAAAAGGTTATATTAAATTCGGCCAAATTCTTAATTGGTGGAGGTGTGGGGTCGAATTATACTTATATAAGCCCTAAAAATGGTACTTTAAGCTTATAAAAATTTTACTATACCCTTAATTTAACCCTTAATACCTTTTTTATATTTATATAATTTTATAATATTTTAATATGTATAAAAATTATAATAACTCCACTACATGGCTTGTTTATAAGGATAATTTTAATACTTCATGCTGCTATATTTAAAAATAGTATTCAAAGTGCAGATTTAATAAATAGTATTCCAACTATGGAAGAAATAAAATAAGCAGTGTAATTGATTTTGTATATAGTTTAATATATACAAAATCATACATTTTAAAAATTTTTCTTAAATTTATGATTGTTTTATATTTTTTAAACTTTTTATGTTATAATGTTCACATATTATTGCTTTCCATATATGGTTATATGTTTGGTTTTGTTTATTTCAAAACTTTAACTATCTTCCATAAATAATAAAACTTTAATTTTACAATTGTTTGATATTTTAGTAATTACACTACTAAATAAAAGTGGATACTTTCAAGCTAAAAAAATAATTTACAAACTTTTTTTGAGTGATACTATGAAATAGTATAGGTCTCATTATGCAATGACAAACCTATAATTCAACTAAACGACAACTAACATAAAATTAACTTGCTATAAAAATAAATAAATTTAAAAAGGAGTAAAAAATGGAAAAAGTTAGAGAATGGGATTATGTTATGACTGGTGATGAGCTTGAATTTATGTTTGAGCAAATAAAAGGAACTTATAACAGTTATACTTGGGAGTTATTCAGAAGAGGTCTTGAAGATATTCATAGCGACAAAGATTTTAAAGAACTAAAACAACTTCGTGAAAAGATTTTTGAAGATAAAACCAAAACTAAGGAATATTGGGAAAATGAAATGAATGAAATTCTTAAAAAAATAGATGCTAAATATGAGAAATACTTAGAAGAAGAACCAAAAAGATAAAAATTAAAACAAAGAGAAAGGATGAAAAATGGAAAAAGTTATAGAATGGGATTATACTATGACTGGTGATGAGTTTGAATCAATGCTTGAGCGAGTAAAAGGAACATATGATATGTATAGTTGGGAATTATATAAAAGAGGTCTTGAAGATATTCATAGTGACAAAGATTTTAAAGAACTAAAACAACTTCGCAAAAAGATTTTTGAAGATAAGACTAAAACTAAGGAATATTGGGAAAATGCAATGAATGAAATTCTTAAAAAAATAGATGCTAAATATGAGAAATACCTAGAAGAAGAACCAAAAAGATAAATAAGTAAAATAACAAAAATAAAAGGAGAATAGAGATGTTAGATTGGGATAATTTTGATCCATTTACAATGATAGAGCCAGAGTGGGTTGAAATAAACTGGCAAATATTTAGAGATTGTTTAGCACCACAAACATATAAAGAGATAAGACATGCAACAAGCAATCCATTACTTATGGAAGAGCTTAATGGAGAGCAAGGAGAAGTAACAAATTATAGATTAGCAATATTAATGAGATGGTGCAGAGCATTACAATTAGCAGGCTTTGAAGATGATATAAAATCATTAACTTCAATGGAGTTACTTACAGCAATGCAGTGGCAAGAAGAGTTAGAGATAAGTAAAGCCTTTTGGACTTTAACAGCAAAACAGATGAGAGATATGGGAAATACAGATTTAGAAATTTTAAAAGCATTAAATATAGATTTATATGAAATGTATTTTAAGGTAAGAAGAGAATGGAATATACCAGATGAAGATAGACCAGCAAAATCGCCATATAATTTAGAATATTTAAGAGAAAAAGTATTGATAGCTTAATTATAAACAACCTAAATTAATTTTAGTGACACCAAATAGTAAAATAGGAATTTTAATATAACATAAACTTATATAATTAAGGATCACAAATAAAATGATAAAAATGATTTTGAATTAGATACACCTCCATCAACTACAAAATAGAGTATTAATTAAATATAAAAGTAAGAATATAAAATAAATTGGATACTATGGTATGAAATTTATGGTTTTATGCATTGCTTTTATTACAAAAGAGAAATCACAAAAACAGCTTGTGAAAAATAAAGGAGTTAAGAATGATAGATTTTTCAGATTGCACTATAAAATATACCAAAATTTATGATGGATTAAATGGGAAAAAACTTGCTATTTTTTACAAAGATGAACTATATATGCTTAAATTTCCAAAAGATAATCACATAACAGGTGGTTATGCAAGTAGTACTATCAACGAACATATCTCCTCTAAAATTTTTAAATCCCTGGGCTTTGAAACGCAAGATACCATACTTGGATATTATGATGATAAAGTTGTTGTAGCTTGTAAAGATTTTGAAATAGGCAGAAATAGGCTTTTTAACTTTGGTAAAATAAAAAACTCTGTTTTAAGTGTTAGTGGCAGTAGCTTTAGTGATACAGATCTTGATGAAACTTTAAAAATAATCGATGAGCAAAAATTAATTGACAAAGATAGATTAAAAGAGTTTTATTGGGATATGTTTATAGCAGATACATTTATAGCAAATTTTAATAGACATAATGAAAACTGGGGGATTTTAGTAAATGAGCAAAATGATACTTGTAAAATTGCTCCTATTTATGATTGTGGCTCAAGCTTATATCCAAAACTAAATAATCAAGATATACAAAAGTATTTATCTCATAAAGGAAGTTTTAATGATTTAATTCTAAATCAAACAACTTCTGCAGTAACAAGATTTGGAAAAAAGACAAATCCACAAAATTTTCTTTTTAGCAATTTAAATAATGATATTTTAATGTCATTAAAAAAGATAAATTTAAATATAAATTTAGAAAAAATAAATAGAATAATAGATGAAATTGAAATTATAAGCTCTGATAGAAAAGAATTTTATAAGAAAGTCATAAAAGAGAGAAAAGAAATAATTCTAGATGTTGCATATGAAAAATATCTATCTAATGCAAAAAATATTTATGACGATGAAAAATCATTATTTATATCAAAAGAAATTATGAAAAAATCAAAAATATAAAGTAAGAAAAAATGACCAGTAAAAACAAAGATATAGAAAGATAATTATAAGCAATAAAAGGAGAAATAATATCGTGAAAGAAAAATTTTATTATTGTAATTGATTTTGAAAAGTATACAGATTAAAAGGAATTTAAAGACACATTTATAAAATAAACAACTTAGATGAAGCAATTAAATTAAAAGATATAGCTAAAAAACAACCAATAAATAACTTTTAAAAAATTATAAAAATGTTTATTACCTTTTTAAAAGGCAATAAACATTTATTGTTTAATTATTTATATTCGTTGCTAAAAAAAATGAAATATAAAACTATAGCTGTGCCACCTACCCAGGAAATACCATTTATTGTTGCAAATGGGTTATAAAATTGAAACCCTACAAGAATAAAAAATAAAATATATGATGTAAGAAAACATATACCAGGAACAAACAATTTTTCTAATTTTATAAACATAACCAATCCTTTCTTTAAAATTTAATTTGTTTATTATTTTTATCAATTAAATAAAGGAATAAAGAAAAAAATAACAATGATAAAAATAAGAATCTTAATATGTTGTTATTATAAAATTCTTTAAAAAAAATACATAATACAATATAAATATTTAACAATGTTGTATTTAGGTAAAGTATTTTATTAAGCTTTTTAAAATTCATTGCTACTATCCTTTAGAACCATAAAGTCGTTAGTATTTGTATAATTAATTATACAATAATATTAAAATTTTAACCATCTTATCCAAAGGTAGTTTTTTATATAATATTTTATATATTTATTTAGGAAAAGAAATGAAAACAAAATTGTCTATTAAAGAGCAGATAGAACATATGAAAGCACAAGGTATAAAATTTACTGATGACTTATGTTCGGAGCTAGAAGCCGAAAAATTCTTAGAAAATAGTAATTATTTTTTTAAAGTAAAATCTTTTGCAAAAAATTATGAAAAAGTTAATGGACAATATAAAAATTTAGAATTTGAATATTTGAGAAAATTTAGTATTTTAGATACTATTTTAAAAAATATTATTCTTGAAATTTCTCTATTATGTGAACATTTACTAAAAACCAAGCTGTGTTATCAATCAAGCATTAATAGTGATGATGATGGGTATGAGATAGTAAAAGATTATTTAAATAATAATATACCAAAAACGATACTTTTATATAATGAAGGCAAAATTCATTATTATTCTAAAGCTATGTTGGATAAATATAGAAATAATATGCCTATTTGGGTATTTATAGAAATATTAACTTTTGGAGAATTAATTAAATTTTATGATTATTATACAAAAAAATACCATATACAAAGTAGAGATAGAATTAATATATTTGACTTATACACAATAAAAAGTATTAGAAATATATCAGCACATAATATTTGTATATTACATACTTTTACAATGCCTTATATAGATAATTTTAGATTTTCATTTAGGCTTAAAAGTTTATTGGATAATAAAAATCTTATTTCAAGAACATCTAATCAAATTAAAATACCTATTATTCATGATTTCTTATGTTTATTATATATTTATAAAAATATTTGTAAATCAATAGAAACAAAAACTATGATAAAAAATAAAATTGATTCTTTTTTTAACGAATGTGAAAAATACCCTGAATATTTTTGTAAAAATACAATTATAAAAAGCAGATATGAGTTTGTTAAAAAATCAACCTCAATTATCTTAAGCTAATTGTAAAAAAAATTATGTATAATTTTCATATGGATAAAAAATCATAAAAGATTTTTATAGTCGGCGTATGCCTTGACAAGTTTTCAAATAGTAGCCAATGCTGTTGTATACAGTATTTGGCTACTTCTTTTTTAAAATATTCCGAATTCTCTATACTATTGATTCTTTCTTGAATTCATGATAACATACTTTAAAATTTAAAAATTAGTATTAAAAATAATACTTTCCATAATAGCATTAAAGCAATAGGAGTAAAATATAGAAACTATAATGTCTTAAATAACGATTGTTTTGCAACAACATATATTAATTAAAAATTAAAGATTTGACTATCTAATTTTCTCTATATATTGTTTTATTTTCAAAATTAATGTCTTTATTCGCTATTCTTTTCTTGATTTTATATTATTATTATAAATAATATTTTTTCTTTAAATATATTTTTTGTCCACTATTTTTAATTTTATCTTTTTCTCTGTATTTATAATAATTTTCATCTTTTATTATTTCGTATTTTGGTTGCATAAATTCCTTTAAAGGACTTAATTTTTTTCAGCTCTGTTCTCAATTGACACATCCCATATTTTTTTATAAACTTTCTTGTCTATAACTTGAATATATTCTCTTCCATCTTTTTTATATTTTTTCTTCTCTTTTACAACAACTGGTTCTTCATCAATTATTGCAAATCTACAATACTCATCTTTTTGTACATTATTTTTTTCAATAACTTCTTTTAAATTATTACTCCAAATTATTACATCTTTTCCTTTACTAGTTCTATATTTAACAAAATAACCAATAGACTTTTTTTATCAAAATTATAATTTGCTTCACCAAAATCAATTACTCTATAATGATGTGCTTTGTGTGTTTTTTTCTTATAATATGTTTCATTTTTTATATAAATATTTTGTTCCAATTCATTCCCGGTTTCAATATTTATTTTTTCTAATAGTTGCAGTTGCCTCTATATTTAATTTTCTTAATTCAATAGCAAAATTTTTTCTTAATTCATTCAAGTCAGCTTTTTTAATATTTACTCTTTTACCATTTTTATTTACTGATTTTAAACATAAATGACAATGTGGGTTATCTGTATCATTATGCATTGCTATAACAAAATAATTATCAGGGTATTTCTTTTTAATTGTATTTATTGCTGCAATTCTAATTTTATTAACTGGAGCAAGACTGTGCTCCTTCATAGAAAATACTATATTATATGTTTCTCTTTTTTCTTTTTGTCTAAAATTTATAATTTCATTTTGTGTAGGAATTTTATATACACTATTAAAATTTTTACAAGCATCTTTTATTTCATCTTTATTTGAATATAAATTATAATCACTATCTACTAATTCTATATTTCCTTGCCTGCTAATATAATTTATATGAGATTTTAAAAGATTAAAATTTTTACTAGAACTTGTAATTTTTATGACAACTTCATTGTTGGTTTTATTTCTACTCGCTCTTAAAAATTTTGAATAATTTGAATTATTTTTAAATGCAAATGTGCTATTTTGTTTTTGGTGAAATATTTCAAAAACTTTTCTTGCTTTCCATTCATCTTCAAAATTATATTTTTTTTCAATTTAATTTATTTCCTTTTTTGAACTCTGTAGTTCACATTTTCCATTTCTCTATTTAATTTATATAAAATTTCTTTTATGGTTTTTAAATCCGAACTAAATTTTTCATAATTTATATCAAAATTATATTTATTTGTTTCAATTGCATTTTTTAATATAGTGTTAATATTTCTACCCAATACATTTATATCATTAACTGCATCATTTAGACTTTTCATTTCTATATTTGTAAAAAATTTATCATTATAAATTGTATTTAGAAGTCTAAATTTTATTTCAGATGTAATAAAACTAAATCCATGTTCAGCTCTTTTTTTATCTAAAAATTCTTTTTCTTTATCGAATAAATATATTCTATATTCATGTTCATTTTTTAGAGTAAAAAAATTAAAATCTAACAAATCTTCATTTTTATTTTCAAAAAAATTTAACAAAATAATATTAATAATTTCATTTTTTGTAACATTATTATTTTTTGATAGTTCACTTATTTTTTCATCAATATTTTCTTTAATTCTTATTGTTAATCTATTTTTATTTTTGATCATTTTTTTCAATATACCCTTTTAAAAATACTATGAGCCTCGCAGAGAAACACAGCCTTTTATGCAAAAAATTGCTGTCAATTTTCGGCGTAAAAGGCTATCCTGCATTAAACTAATTATATCTAAAAAGATACTATAATTTTAATAAGTAAATTTTTCAAAAATCATTAATATAGATAAATTAAAAAAGATAAATAACAAATTATTTTTTACAAAGAAAAGTGAAAGAATTAAAAAAATTTAAAGAAATAAACATTAAAAAAGAAAAAAGATGTTTAAAACTTTACTGTAAAATTTATTGAATTACTTAATGAATTTGAAGAGAAAGATTTTTCTGAAAAGTTAAAAAAATTATTGAAAATAAGGAATAAAAAATGATAGAAGAATATCCAGAAGTTTATAGTTTTGAAGAAAGTATAAAAATTTTAGATAAATATAAAAATAAAATTACACAAGAACAATATAATTCTATAAAATCAAATATAGGAAATTTTGCTATAGAAGATATGTATTTAAATGAAAAAGATATTCTTACAAGTATTAGAATTTTAAAAGGTGAAACAACAGCTGATGAAAAAATAAAAAAACTTAAAAAAGAATGGGGTTTAATTTAATGGATAAAACATTAAATTTTGATAATGAAATACCAGAAAATAATTTTGACAGACAATTATTAAATTCAAATTTAATTGGTGCAAAAAATTTAATGGATTTAAATAAAAGAGAAAGAATTTTATCAAGTATTCAAATTGAAAAACTAAGTAAAAATTTTATTAAAGGAAATTTTGATTATCAGCATTTAAAAAATATACATAAATATATATTTCAAGATATTTATGATTGGGCTGAAAAATATAGTTTAGAAATGTGCTTAACAGGTAATTTTACAAAAACAATCAAGTTTATCTAAATTAGATAAACTTTTAAAAGAAAATTTATTAAAATTAAATAAAATTGGATTATACTATTATTTTTATATTACATACAAAAGTATTTATGAATAATAAATTCCAATAGTGAAAAACATATATATCCTTGTCTTTATTTTTAACAAAATTAATATATATCTTTAATCCTATAAAGGTTTATAAAAATTTGTATATCCACTTCTACCCTGCCCTCTAATTTTTTCAATAATAAATTTATTATTATTATTCTTTTTTAACAAATTCCATAAAGCATTTAATCCTACAATTTCAACATAGTCTTCTCTTGCAATTTTTTGCAATCTTCTCGTAAGTTTTGACTGAGCTATACCGCTTGGATTTTCATTAATAATTTCACAAACATAAGATAAAGTCATCAACTCTTTTTGACTCATTGAATACAATTCATAATCAAGTATTTCTATTTTAAAATTTTTTACATCGATAGAAAAAGCATATGAATTTGTTTTATCTCTTCTTTTTTGTGGTTCTAGAGTTAAAATGATATTATACAAAAAATTATTATAACTTGCTGTTTTATTTTCCAAAAAATAAGCTTCATCAACACTATCTTCAAATGAAGTTGCACCTTTATATGTTTTATCATTTTCTCCATTTTTTGTTTTGTTTGATGATGAAGAAATATTACTGTAGCTCCTTTACTTCTTAAAGATTTTAAATTTTCTAAAACTGGTATAACATCTTTATCTTTTGTCATATCTCCTCTCATAAAATCTCTAATACTATCAATAATAATAAGCTTATTTTCTAGTTCTGATTTTTCCCAAAAGTAAATCGGAAATCAAACGCCTTTTATATAAAAATTCTAATGGGTTTTTTAAATTAAATGTTACAAAATATTCAAAATTTTCATACTTTTCTAAAATATAGTTTAAATTTCTTCTAGCAAATTGACTCATACCGTTATCTCCGTCAAAATATATAACTCCATCTATTAACTTTGAATCTAATAACATAATAGATAAATATAAGACAAAAAAGCTCTTTCCCTCACCTGCTTTTGAGTAAATACTAACAAGAGAAATTTTCTATGAACCAAACTGGTTTATAGTTTTCTATATCTTTTGGATGAAGTTTAAATTTCTCTCTTAAATTTTGTATATTTAATCTATTTTGATTGTTTAATTTGCTTTTATTCACTACAATATCATTGTTTTTATTACGATTATTCTCGGTTTTTCTAGACCGAGAATTTCTAAATTATTTTTTATTTAAACTTCCCTGCTTAGTAGCCACTCATGTATCTTCTTTCTATTATAAAATATAGATTTTCCAAATTTAGAAAATGGTATAGGATTAATCTCTTGCATTTGAACTTTTTTCATTCTCATCTTTTCTTGCAAAGTTTTTGATATACCAAGCTATTCTTCTAATTGTTTTGGTGTAAGCCATTCATTAGCTAAACTTATTTTGTTTGGCAAAGATTCAAAATCAATCTTTTTCATTTATTCTCCTTTTTATTGGTTTATGACTGAATTTTAATTGATTTTTGATTTTTAGTGGTAGCAAAAGAGTATCTTATTTTTGATTTTTAAAAGAATAGCTTGTTTTACAAAAATATAAAACTTTAATAAGATATAAATATTGTTCTAATAAAAATCAAAAAATATTGGCTATGAACATTTACAAGATATATTAAAATATTAAAATAATATATTTTTAATGTCGTATTTTAGGGTTATTTGTATTTTTTAATATATTTAAAATATTATAAAATTATGAAAGACCAGTAAAGAAAAATAGATATTATTTAATTATATTTTTAAGTTTTTTTGTATATATGCTAAAATTTCATTCCTTTTTATTGGTGTGTCTGGAAATTTATATTCCTTAAATTCATTGTTTAATTGCAATAATTTTTCTCGATAAGAACTTTTAATGTCTACTAAACTTTTATATTCTATATGCTTTAAATTATTTTCTTCTTTCTTAAATAGTAAAGTCCAATTATCTTTTATAACTGAGGTTTTATTGTCTTTAAGTGCTTTATATTTATTATGACTTTTAATATAGCCACTTCTACAATGTTTCGACCAGATATATTTATATTTATGCAATATCAATTCATCTTTGCATATAGTCATAGCAAATTCACTTATTGACTTATCTTTTAACCTTTTTATTTTTTTGTTTTATACTTATTTTTTGTTTAGTCGAAGACCAATATTTTACTAATTCTAGAAAATAATTTTTATATATCGTGGCTATTTTATAAGCTAAATTTTTACCAATATTACTATTATATAAAACCTCTCTTGGTATATTTTTATATACTTCGTTAAATTTTAATTCCAAATCAGCAAAATTATTTTTTTATTTTTTTCTATTAAATCAGGACATTCTTCTTTTAATAATTCCCAAAAAAATGTATTAATTACAAATCCGGAAAGATATCCTTCAGTATAACCATTTTCAATATCTTCTTTTTTTATATTTTCAATTATATTCTCAAAATTTATTTTATATTCCTTCTAATTTATTTAAATAATCTCCATACCATTGCATAAGCTTAATCTTATTATTAATAGTTGTTTTCTCTCGTTGATAAGCCTCAATAATTTTATTATGTTCTTTATGTGCTAAACAGCCCTCTATCACCTCCCTTGTTATACCAATTTTTAAAAGTTCTGCTAAATTTAAAGTGCATATTGTTTTAAATGTTGCCCTAAAACCATGAGCAGTTACTCTATTTTTATATTTATCCTTATAGCCCAAATTTCTCATAGCTTTACTAATAGCATCTCTATGAATATGCCCATCTTTAGCTATAACACTTGGAAAAACAAATTTACTATTTTTACTATATTGATATTGCTCTTTTAAAATGTCTACAACATAGCTACTAAGTCCGATAGTATGTTTAATATTTGTTTTCATCTCTTCAGCTGATATAGTCCATATTTTATTTTCCAAATCTATATCTTTCCATTTTGCTTCAGCTGTATTTATTGGTCTATTTGTGGTTAAAATTTGTAGATAAACCGCTCTTTTAGTTTGCAAATCCATAGAATTGTCATTTTTTAAATCAATTAAAAATTCTTTCAATACACTCTCATCTATAATTGCAGGTAATCTAGTATCAACACCACGATTTTTGGCAAAACTATATGAAGTTGGAAAATCGTTAGCTAGTCCAATAGTTGGATCAATCGTTATATAGCCATCCCTTAATGCAAAGCTAAAGATAGTTTTTAAATCTCTAATTGTCCTATGGATTGTTTCTAATCTTGATTTGCTCGGATTATCTCTATTAAACAATGGATTTAAAAGATCTCTGAGCATAGTTGATTTAATGTTTTTAACATCCATGTTTTCTAAAGACGGCATTATATGTAGATTTATTCTATTTATCATTTTTTTTTAGATAGTTTTCGCTAACTTTATCTTTTTTTATATCAATGTATCTATAGAAAAGATTTTTAAATATATATTTATCACTATTTTTATTTTTAATCTCTTGAAGTGTTTTACCATTGGATATTTTGTTTAAAATAGTTCTTATATCTCTTCTTGCCTCATTGACACTATATATACCTTCTCTAAACTCATCTACTCTTATAGATTTTTCTTTATTAAATTTATCTTTATACTTTATAAAAAATATTTTGCTTCCTTTGAGATTTACCCATATATAAAGTTCTTTTGGCTCACCAACAGCTTTTTTATATCTTTTTGGTTTAATCTCCAAATTTCTAATATCTTTATCGGTTAAATATACACTTGATTTGTTTGCCATTTTTCAAATAGTCCACTAATAAATTCAACTAGTCCCCTAATAAATTTGAAATATTTATTAGGCTAAAAGAAATTATACTATATAAAAATAAACAAAACTACGTATATAGCGATATTATAGGTAAATAAAAAGAGGTAAAAATAAATTAAGAAAAATGAAAAAATGTATGATTGGTGGAGGTGTGCGGGATCGAACCGCAGTCCAAAAGCAAAAGACCAAAGCCTCTACATGCTTAGTGAAAATGAAAATTTCATCTAAAAGGGCTCATTTTCCAAAACCTGGTTTTTAGACTAAGACTAAAGTTTCATTTAAATGCTCGTCACACATCTAAACTACACTATTTAAAATTACACGCTTGAAAGCCTAAATAGTATCAGCTTTTAGCGTGGCTCAACTGAACTTACGCTACTTTTGCGTAAGCAGGAGCGAATTTAACGTTGTTTGCGTTTAAATTATTTTAGACTTTATACGCTATGTCCAAAGCGGCATGCCACCGTGACCACTCTACTCCTGTCGAAGCCAAGTCACCCCCATGTAATGTAAGATATATATTTTACTAGAATTAAATACATTTGTCAATTACCGTTTTTTTGGGTAAAATATAGTTTATTTTTAACAAAGGAAAAACATGAGAAAAACTTTATTCTTTTTATTTTTTACTAGTATAAGCTTAGTAGCTCATCCAGGAATGACAAACCCAAAAACAGCCAATGATTCCAATTCTACTAGAGATTTTTTTAACGAAGGAAAAGCAGCATTTGCTGATCAAAAATATGAAAAATCTAGAAGAATTTGGGAAGATTTATGCCAAAACAAACAAGATGGAACAGCTTGTACAAATTTAGCATATCTATATGATAATGGGCTTGGTTTTGCAGCAGATAAGAAAAAAGCTATAGAGCTCTACATTAAAGGTTGTGAATACAAAGACGCAACAGGTTGCTCAAATTTAGGCATGTCTTACTTTAAGGGCGATGGAGTTGATGTGGATTTTACTAAAGCTGTAGAATACTTTCAAAAAGGATGTGATTTAGGACATGGTTTTTCTTGTGCGCAAGTTGGATATCAGTACGAATATGGAGATGGTGTAAGACAAAGCCCTAAAAAAGCTTTTGATTACTACGAAAAATCATGTGATTTGAATTATGCTGAGGGCTGTAAAAACTTAGGTGTTTTATATGTAAATGGTTTAGGTGTAGACGTGAATTACATCAAAGCACATGAACTTTTTGCAAAAGCGTGCAATTTAGCTGATGAAACTGCTTGTAAATATGAAACAAGAATAAAAAAAGAAATGCAACAAGAGAATAAATAACTAGATGGATAGAATTGTTGAGATAGAAAAAGTAAGCTTTGAAAAAGAGTATGAGGTAAGTCTAAGACCTAGTAGTTTTTATGAATACATAGGTCAAGAAAAAATAAAACAAAATCTTAAAATATTCATTGAAGCTGCCAAAAAAAGAGAAGAGAGTTTGGATCATGTACTTTTCTATGGTCCTCCAGGTCTTGGTAAAACAACACTTGCTCATATAATCTCAAATCAAATGAACTCTAATATAAAAATTACAGCTGCACCTATGATTGAAAAAAGTGGGGATTTAGCTGCAATTTTAACAAACCTAGAAGAAGGTGATGTTTTATTTATAGATGAAATTCACCGTCTAAGCTCAGCAATTGAAGAGATTTTATACCCTGCTATGGAAGATTTTAGACTTGATATTATTATAGGAAGTGGTCCTGCTGCCCAAACCATAAAACTAGATATTCCTAAATTTACCTTAATTGGTGCAACTACAAGAGCTGGAATGATAAGCGCACCTTTAAGAGATAGATTTGGGATATCTTTTAGACTTCAATTTTATAGCTCAGAAGAGTTAGCTAAAATCGTTCAAAAAGCATCAATTAAGTTAAATAAAAAAGCGGATAAAAATGCTGCTTTAGAGATAGCAAAAAGAAGTCGTGGAACCCCTAGGATAGCCCTTAGACTTTTAAAAAGAATTAGAGATTTTGCTGATGTGAATAATGAAGAGGTTATATCGCAACAAAGAGCCAAAAACTCTCTTGATAGCTTAGGCGTAAACGAGCTTGGTTTTGATGAGATGGATATAAAATACCTAAGCACGCTTTTTGAAGCCAACAAACGCCCAATGGGGCTTAGCACAATAGCAGCAGCTCTAAGTGAAGATGAGGGAACAATTGAGGATGTAATAGAGCCATATCTAATTGCAAATGGATATATCCAAAGAACTGCAAAAGGTAGAATTGCAAGCTATAAAAGTTATGAAGCCTTAGGGCAAAGTTATGACAAAGGACTTTTTGATGAAAACTAGTAAGTGGTTTTTTATCTCTTTTATACTATTTGTATTTTGCTGGGTAATCTACCTATTTAAACCATTTTTAATGACTTTTTCAATAGGTATTTTACTAGCACTCTCTACTTCCAATATACACCAAAAAATACTAAATTTAACAAAACAAAAAAGTCTTTTATCAGCATGCTTAACCACTTTAACAGCTTGTTTGCTGTTTTTAGTGCCATTTTCTTATGCTATATCCAAGCTTGCAATCTATGGAGCAAATATTCAATTTCAAGATATTAAAGACATACTACTAACCATTAAAAACTATGACTACCCTATTCCTGATAGCTTGAGCTTTATATTGCCAGAATTTGATAATATTTTTAGCTCTGTAAATATAAATAAGATTGCATCAAAAAGTTTAGAATATGCATCAAATATAGGGAAATCAAGTGTAAATTTTATAGTTGATATGGGTCTTATTTTAATTTTTTATTTTATTACAAACCTATACATAAATCAAATTATTGAATATGTAAAAACCTATATACCAATGGAGGGCGAACAGTTTGACTATATATTTGATCAGACATCGAATACAATGAGCGTAGTTTTATACACAACAATTTTAAACTCTGTATTCCAAGGATTCTTGTTTGGAGCCATGGTGATATTTTTTGGATACGATGGGTTTTTACTTGGTATATTATATGCTTTTGCTTGTTTAATACCAATTGTAGGCGGTGGTTTAGTTTTTGTGCCTGTAGCCATTTATGAGCTAGCAAAAGGAGATTTGATAGGTGGTATTTTTATACTTTCATATTCTATAATAGTTGTGGCATTTTTAGCAGATAATATAGTAAAACCATTTATAACTAAATTTATAAATTCAAAACTTGTAAAAGAACCTGCAAACATAAATGAGATAATTATATTTTTTGCAATGCTAGCTGGGATTTCAACATTTGGTTTTTGGGGAATTATCTTAGGCCCTGCTATAACTACTCTATTTGTAGCGACACTAAAAACATATCACAACCTAAAACAAAGCAATCAAATTTAAAAATTGATTGCTTTTAAATCATATTTTATATCTTGATGTTTTGTTTTTAAAATATCTATATAATTTAAATTAGATTCCAATATTTCTAAAATTTTTTCATTTAAAGAGTTTAATGTTTTTTTGATAAAAGTCCTATCGCCTATAAAATCACCCTCAAACTCATAATAGTTTAAATTTTTTAACATTTCATTTTTAAAATCATCAAATTTAGGATAAAAAAGTGGGAATGTTAAAGGATCACTCTCATAATCTTCAATTGATTTTAAAACTTTATCTTCTATAAGATTGGCGCTTAGTTTAACGGAATTTTGATAATTTGTAGAAATTTTAATATCTATCTTCTCAAAAAAAAGTTTAATTTCTTGTGATGTTTTAAAAAAAGCATTTTCATAATTTTTTAAAAAAAGTTCATACACCTCGCTAGCAACTTTGGAGGCAATTTCATTTTCAATACTAGAATATATATCTTTTTTCTTTATCATAGACTCATGCCTACCCTTAAAGAGTAAAATTTCTCTTTCTAGCTCTTTATAGCTACTTTGCATATCATCTAAAATCTCTTTTTCAAAATCATTTAACTTAGATCTAAATACCCTAAAAGCGGTTGCAAGCTTATCATCATTATATAAAAGTTTAGATAGTGCAAAATCCTTGTTAAATCTAGGACTTTTATAATCAACCTTTATATAATTTAAATTTGAAGATAAAATTCTCTTTTTGCCTTCTTTGAAGTAGTGAGCATCAACCCCTTCAACACAAGTTTCAAATATTTTACTAATAGAACTTGAAGTTTCATTTATCCAGTTGTAAATTTTTTGAAACTCATTTGCATAGAGCTCTAAATTGTGCTCAAATTTTAAAGATATTTTTGTTACCATCTCTCTTAATATATCTTCTAATTTTATGTATAATTTTACATAAAATTCTCTCTCCTTAATAAGATCAGATAAAATAATGTTAAATTTATCTCTTACAAGATTTTCTTTTTTGCCTTCAAGAGCGTTTAAAAACTCTCTTACTTCATTAAATCCACTATCTTCTAGTCCTTTACTTTCTAGCTTTGATGAAATGGCTATAACATCTAAAAAATACTCTTTAAATATCTCTTTTGAATACTTTAAAACCTTTTTGCACTCTTCATCACTAATTCTATCTTTTTGACTAAGCAAAGATAGTGAGTTGTTTTTTAAGTATTTTGGAAGTTTTGTAGCATCTTTTATCTCACTTGCTCTTGCTGCATTATCTATAAGGCTTACCCATAACACTGCGCCAATTTTATCAAATATATTTATAGTTTCATTTGTATCATCATCACTTCTTGAGTTTAGTCCTGGAGTATCTATAATAGTAAAGTTTTTTAAAGCTTCGTTGCTAAGATATATTGTTATATCTTTAACATCTTTCATATCTCCTCTTTGATCTGTGTAAGCTTCAAGCTCATTTACTGCTAGAATTTCCTCCCTGCCATCAAAATGTTTGATTTTAATAAGATCAAATGGAGAGTATTTTATCGTTGTAGTTTTAGCAGTTACAGGTGTTATACCTGTTGCCAATATATCTTTACCTAGTAAAGTGTTCAAAAAAGTTGATTTCCCACTACTAAATTGACCTACAACAGCTACACTAATGGGTTCATGTTCAAGAATCGATATTAAACTCAACTTATCTTTTAACTCATTGCTTGGATGATTTTTTGGCTCTAAAAGTTTTTTACAAACCTTTTTAAAATCACCCCAAAAACCATCTTCAAACTCTAAAATATAGTTATCTTGATAATCTTTTATAAAATTATTAAGCATTGTTTAATCTCTTTTCTATATCTTTTAAAATGTTTAAATCTTTTTTAAGCTTGCTGGCCTCTTCCATTTCGTCTTTTGAGCTATTTTGTTTGTTATAAAAAATCTCTTCAAGACTGCTTTGCTTATTTTCGAGCTCTTTTTTAAATCCTAGAAGTTCCATTTTTAAAGACTCTTTAAAGCTACTAGTATTTTCCTTACTTAGCTTGTTAACCATATTTTTTAAATCCAAATCATTTAAAAACATATCAAAATAACTCTCTAAAAGTTGAGACTTTTTTTCTAAGCTAAGATTTTTTTTAATTATTTCTAAAATTTCATAGGAAAATTTAATCTGTTTTTCTTCATTAAGGTTATCATCTATAAATTTTTTAATATTCAAACTAAAGTTACTGTTTAACTTTAATCTATCTTTTAAATTTGATTTAATTAACTCTATATCTTTTGAAATTTGATATGCTATATCTCTTAACACATCTGTTATTATATCTTTTAGTCTGCTTTGACTTATTGTCTTTATCCTATCAAAATCAGGCTTTGTCTTTTTACTTTCATTGTATTTTAAATCAAGTATAATTCCATCTTTTATACCTAAAAAAGCATCTTTAAATTTAAGTTCAAAATTTATATCACTATAATCAAGCCTATTTAAATATCCATTTATCTCATTTTCAGTATCGGATATCTTGGATTCTAGGTTAGATATCTCTTTTTTTAGTCTATCTTTATCACTTTCTAACTCTAAGTTATTTTTACTTAATTTTGATACTTTAAATTCCATATCTTTAATAAGCCTAGAGCTTATAAGCTTTAACTCTTTTAGATAACTTTGGATGATCAAATTTGCTTTTTGCGAATTTTTACCAAAAAACATATTGTATATATAGTTTTTTAACTCATATATACCATTTTTACTTATATTATCAATCTTAAAGTATTTAACGTTGTCTATTAAATTAGTAGCAAAACCAAATTTCAAAAGCTCCTCTTTTATGCTTTTTTCAGTATAGCTTACAACATCAACAAGCTCTTCTTCGCTAAGCAAATCAGAATGAGTTAATACAACTATTAAAGAGCTATTTTTAGAGTTTTGAAGCGTATCCACTATAAAACTAATATCTTTTTTAGTAGAGCTTTGAGAGGCATTCATAAGATGAATTATAGTATCACTTTTATCCATAAAATATTTTGTTAATTCTTCTCTTAAAACAACCGTATCATCAAGCCCTGGAGTGTCTACAATGCTAATATTATCTTTTAGCATTGGCAAGTCCAAGCTTAGTTCAATCATCTTAATATATTTAGAAATTTCAAATTGTGCGGATGTATAATTTATAAGTTCACTTAAAGGTACTGTTTTATCTTCATACCTCTTATCAATTCCAAATCTTTTTAACTCTTCATCATTATAAAAAACAATCTTAGCAATACTACTTTTACCATATTTAAGCAAAGAGAGATTGGCAGTTTCTGGTATATTTGATGTACCTAGTATATCACTTCCTAAAAAAGAGTTTAACATGCTTGATTTACCAGCATTTATGACGCCAGTAACAGATATAACAAACTCGCTATTATTAGACTTTTCTTTTACATCATTTGCCTGCTTATCAAATCTACTAAGTTCGTCTGCTAAGGAGTTTAACTCATCTAAACTTTTATAAAAGCTAAAATTTTGTTTTATATCTTCAAAAGGTATATCTTGTTTTAAAAACTCAATAGTATTTAAAAACCTTTGTATCTGTTCATACTTTTTACTATCTATAATTTTTGATAATTTTAATGTTTTTAAGTTATTTAGTGTCTCAAGTTTTGAAATTTCAATATTTTTAATACCATTTATGACCCCTATTTGAGCTACTTGTATTCCATAAAGTGAATTTTCTAATTTTAAATGGTCTAAAATATCCTTAAAGCTACTCAGATTTGAAATTCTATCTATGTTGTCTTTATCTACTAGTAAAATGATTGCAGCTATTTTTGAATCAGCTTCAACCTTAATATCATAAGATATACATAGTCTATCAATACCCCAAATTTCATCTAAAAATTCATCCATTAACGCCCTTTTTACAAACTAACTAAATAATATTAAATGATTTTGATTTGTTATTATGTTTAGTTCTGATTTATTTCTAATGTCGTAGATTGTATCTTTTTATAAAAATCTTTAATTTAAAAACTTATATAAAAAGATAAAACAGGGCATTTTGCCCTGTTTTTAGCCTTATTTAACGTTAACTAATTTTCTTCTTAAGTAGGCTATTTTACTTTGAAGCGGTAAGTGTTTTGGACAATTATCTTCACATCCAAGTAAAGTCATACATCCAAATACCCCATTATCATCTCCAATTAATTCATAGAAGTCTTCATCGGTTCTTTTATCATGTGGATCAACTTTGAATCTTGCGATTCTATTTAACCCAACAGCACCTACGAAATCTTCTCTCATAAGAGCAGTTCCGCAACTTGCAACACAAATACCACACTCAACACAGCGGTCTAGTTCAAAAGTTTCTTCAGCTACTTTTGGATCAACTTTTTCTTCAAGTCTTGATATATCAACTTCTTCGTTTGTATGAACCCAACTTTCAACTCTTTTATTCATTGAAGCCATCCACTCTCCTGTGTTTACACTTAAATCTTTAATAAGTTTAAATGCAGGCATAGGCATAAGCTCAATAACTCCATCAGGATAATCTTTAGTAAGTGTTCTACAAGCCAGTTTTGGAACACCATTTACAACCATTCCACAACTTCCACAAATTCCAGCTCTACATACAAAGTCAAAACTTAAATCAGAATCATATTTTTCTCTTATAACATTTAAAGCTATAAAAAGAGTCATTCCGTCAGTTTCTTCTAATTCATAACTAGCAAAATGTGGTTTTGAAATTTTGCTAAGTGGGTTATATTTAAAAGCTTTAATCGTTATTTTTCTACTCATCACCTACTCCTACTCTTTCGTTTGGTAATTTATACTTTTCTTGTAATTCATAATGCATTAGTGCGTCTTGAATTTCATATCTGCCTTTGCCTTCTTTTTCCATTTTTTCTCTTATTTCATCAACTTCTTTTTGTCTCTTTGCGCTATCAGGATGCTCTATAATATTTCCTTTTGCACCATAACCTCTAAATGCAGGAGGAATTTCCATCTTCATAATATCAAGTGGCTCATAAGAGATAATTGGCATAGTTTCACCCTCTTTCCAGTTTGCAAGAGTTCTTTTTAGCCAGTTCTTATCATCTCTTTTAGTGTAGTCTTCTCTATAGTGAGCTCCCCTACTTTCTGTTCTTAAAAGTGCTCCGTATGCTACACATAAAGCAAGTTTAATCATCTTAGGTGTTCTATATGCATCTTCTAGCTCAGCATTACCATATTTTTCTTTATTTTTAATCTCAATTTCAAGTGAGTCTTTATAAAGCTGTTCAAGTTCTTTAACTGCTGTTTCAAGACCTTTTCCATCTCTAAATATAGCAACGTGTTCCCACATGATATCTTTCATTTTGTTTTTGATATCGTAAACGTTATATTTACCTTTTTTATTTAAAAGCTCTTCAATATAATTTTCTTGTCCATCAACAAATTTTTGTATATCTTCTGAGTTTATATCTATCTCTTGTTTTCTACAATGTTGTGCAAAATAATCACCAACAATCATACCAGCAACTACAGTTTCAGAAACAGAGTTTCCTCCAAGTCTGTTAAATCCGTGCATATCCCAGCAAGCTGCTTCACCGCAACTAAATAGACCTTTTAAAGTTGGACTTTCGCCTTTTGGATTTGTTTTGATACCACCCATTGAATAGTGTTGCATAGGAAGAACTGGTGCCCATCCTTTTGGACCCTCATCAGCTGGATCAATTCCATTAAATATTTGGCAAATTTCTTGAACATCTCTAAGGTTTGTTTCAATATGTTCTCTACCTAATATTGATATATCAAGCCAAACATGCTCGCCATATGGACTTTTAACACCTTTACCTTTTCTTATATGCTCCATCATTCTTCTACTTACAACGTCTCTACTTGCAAGTTCTTTCTTTTCAGGCTCATAATCAGGCATAAAGCGATAACCATCAACGTCTCTTAATATACCACCATCACCACGACAACCTTCAGTTAGTAAAATTCCACTTGGAACAATTGGTGTTGGGTGAAATTGCACTGCTTCCATATTTCCAAGTTGTGCTATACCTGTTTCAAGTGCAATTGCCGCACCAATACCTTCACAGTTTACAGCATTTGTTGTGTGTTTATAGATTCTTCCATAACCACCTGTTGCTATAAGTGTTCCGCGTGCTACATAGGCTTCAATTCTTCCATCAATTAAATCTCTTACAATCGCCCCATAGCATCTATTGCCTTTATGGATTAAAGCAATAGCTTCTTTCCTATCTCTAATATCAACATCTCTTTTAACACACTCATTTGCAACTGCAAAAAGCATTGTATGACCTGTGGCATCGGCTGTATAACAGGTTCTCCATTTTTTAGTACCACCAAAGTCTCTTGAGTGTATTAAACCATGAACTTCGTCTTTTTCTTCAATAGTAGTTTTTTTAGCATTAATTACAGCTGTTCTTTTTCCTTTTGTAATTCTAGTCCAAGGAACACCCCAGCTAGCAAGTTCACGAATAGCTTTTGGAGCTGTTTGTGTAAACATTCTAGCAACCTCTTGATCACATCCCCAGTCACTACCTTTAACAGTGTCTGCAAAGTGAACATCTTCGTTGTCACCTTCACTCATTTTTGAACTACCAACACTTGCTTGCATACCACCTTGTGCTGCTGCTGAGTGAGAACGGCGAACAGGACACATACTAAGTACAATAGTACTATTACCAGCTTCTGCTGCTGCAACCGCTGCTCTAAGACCTGCTAATCCCCCACCAATTATTAGTGAATCACAATAAATTATATTCATAAAATTTCCTTTTTAACCTAAACTTAACCAAACTAAATCTGCTACAATAGTAAACGCTAAAAACGCACCCCAAACTATAAAGTTTATATTTTTAATTTTAGCTCTTTTTGCTTCTGCTTCGTGCTTAGTTCCTTCAATGCTTATCCATTTTACATATAATCTATATGTTCCAATTGATGCATGAACAACAGTAACAATTATAAGCAACAAATAAAATATATGAAGTTGTGAAAACCTTCCTATTGATAGCTCTGCAGTAACTTGTTCGCCAAAAATTATAGTTATAAGGTGTGCACTTGCAAAGAAAAATAGTAAAAATCCACTTAAAAATTGAAACCACCACATAGTTGTGTCTAAATGTTTCATTCTAATTTTATGAGCTTTGAATGCTTGATAAGCTCTATAATTTGCAGGAAATTTTCTCATAGCCAAAAACGCATGGGCAACAAAAACAACAAAAATACCAAAAGCTGCTATATTTGTTATTTGATATATTCCTCCTGGCTCAGCAAGATGAACTACTGATTCAAACGCCCCCGTACCTAAAACAATGCTTCCAGTAAATAACATATGAAAAAGCATGAATACAGCAAGAATTAAACCACTTAAGCTTTGAAGCTTGTCTTGTAGTGCTGGAATTCTACTTTTTTTGTTATCTACTGATTTACCTAAAAAACCTTCGATTGTTTCCATTATTTAAACCTCCTTAAAATAAAATATTAATTTATATTTAAATATTACACTAAGTTTGCTGTTTATATACTTAAATTTTTATTTTTACTAAAATATTTATAATAAGCATAAAAACTAAAAAACAACATTATAAAAGAGAGTATCTGACCCATACTTAGTCCGAATATATATTTACCAAGTTGATAATCTGGCTCTCTGTAAATTTCACTAATAAATCTCATAATAGAATAAAGTATAGCATATAAAACTATAAGTTCTCCATCAAATTTTTTATATTTTCTATATATAAATAAAATTATAAAAATTAAAATTCCTTCTAATAAACCTTCATATAACTGAGATGGATGTCTTAAAATACCATCGACTTTAATTCCCCATGGCATAGTTGTAGGAATTCCAATAAGCTCTTTATTTAAAAAGTTTCCAACTCTTCCAAAAAAATACCCAAGAGGAACACTAAGTGCAACTAAATCTAAAAGAAGCCATTTTTCAGTTTTGTATTTTTTACAAAATAGTAAAGTAGCAATCACAAATCCAACAACAGCCCCATGGTAACTCATACCACTAATTCCAACAAACTCGCCGTTATAAAAAGGATTAAAAATTTCCCAAGGATGAGTTAAATAAAATAACTGATTGTTTGAATATATAAAGATATACCCAAGCCTTGCACCAAGAATAACTCCGATTTCAACCCATATAAAATAGTTTTCTAAAAATGAATTAGAATATGGAAATTTATCTTTTTTAGCAAAATATTTAGCCATAAAAAGTGCAACTAATAGTGCTAAAACATACATAATTCCATACCAATGCACTTTTAACCCAAATAAACTAAAAGCCACAGGGTCAAAATGACTATAAATTTCGTTCCACCAATTCATTATGCTTTAAGACCTAAAGTTATTTTAATCATTTTTAAATAATCATCTAAAAACCATCCAAGAGCTTTATAGTAATCGCTTTTTGCATTAACTTTTAAATGCTCTGCTAAGCCTCTAAAAGATTCCATGAAGTACTTTGTTAGATAAAGCCCTAAGAAAAGATGAGTTTTTTCATCACTATCATTTTTAAATATAGCAGCTAGAAATGCTAGCATATTTACAGAGTGAGAATTTTTAAACTCTTTAAAAGGTGCTTGATATCTTTGTTTTTCAAACAACATTTTAACATCTATCTCACTAACGAGCTTAAAGCTATCCATTGCAAAAAATTCTTTTAAGTTTTTAAAATCTTCCTCAACATCTTTTTGAATTCCCTTTATAGCTTTATGCCAATATTCATGCCCTTTTTCATTCTCTTTTGTCTCATTTTTTACTATCCAATTTGGAGCAAGCTTACTAAATTTATCCTCTGATATAGCCTCTTTAAAATTTGTAGCAAAAATAATTGCTATCATTGCATATAAATCTTTTACTTTCATAAAATTCCTTTAATTATTTTTAATTTCAGCAGCACTCAAAACAGAATCAATGCCATATTTTTCTCTAATTTTTTGAATACTCAAATAAATCTTTTTATCTTTATCATCACCGCTAAAAAGATTTTTTTCAATACTCCCCTCATCTACAAAACCCCCTACTCCAACACTTATATACATTATAGAAAATTGCTTAAGTTTATCACATCTATCAAAAAGCTCCATCATTGTTTTATCTAGCAAGTTTTCTGAAAATTTCTCTTTTATAGTTACGCTTTGTGAAAAAGTCTGTCTATCATAATAGCGAATTTTAAGCTCAAATTTAGTTGGATTTTGTCCAAATTTAAATATATCAAAACTTAAGTATCTACAAAGAATCAAAACTCTTCTTTTTACCTCTTGCCTATCCTTTAAGGCATCAAAAGTTCTACCTCTAGAAAAGCTTTTTCTCCTAGATAAAATCTCCAAATCATTACCGCCACTACCTGTTATATTTTCGTATAGTTTTATTCCATTTTTTCCAAGTTTTTCAAATACAAACTTAGCGTCCCATGTTTGACCTATAGTAAAAACGCCATTTTTGTTTAAAGTTTTTAAAACTGATCTTCCAACGCCTGGAAATTTGCCTATATCTATATTTTTAAATTTTTGCTTTGCTTCATCAACTTTTGTAAGTCCTATACCAAAAGGCTTTACCATATCAGTTGTAAATTTAGCTATAAATTTACCCTCACTAAGCCCAATACTGCAAGGAAGTCCTAGCTCATCTAAAATTTGAGATTGTAGTTTTTTTGCAAAGCCAATTGGATTTTTTTTAGCACTAATTCCTTCTAAATCCATAAAAAACTCATCAATGCTATATTTTTCAATGTCTGGAGTATAACTATACAACAAATTATGAAGCTTTTTTGAAAGTTCTTTATAAAATTTCATATCTGATTTTGCTATTAGCAAATTTGGACAGAGTGCTTTTGCTTTTTTAAGTATCATTGCTGATCTTACACCATATTTTCTAGCTTCATAACTAGCACTTAAAATCACGGTTCCAACCCTATCTTCTTCCCCAAAAATGGTGGCGCTATTGCCACCTACAACAGCAACGGGCTTGCCTTTTAGATTAGGATTTTGAAGTCTTAAAGCTGCTACAAAAAAACAATCAAGATCCAAATGAAGTATCATTTTAAAGTAGTTTGCCCTATTATATCAATTCCAAAACCGCTAATTCCAGCAAAATCCCCTTGTTCGTTTGAGCTTAAAATATTTATCTTTTTAATGCCTAATTCTCTTAAAATTTGAGCACCTATTCCATACTCTTTAATTAAATTTTCACTATCATCAAAGCTATTATTTAAAAATATTAAAACTCCGCCTTTTTTTGAAAGCATATCAATGTATTTCATAAACTCATCATATTTTTTTGAAGTTAAAAAATTTAAATCAGTTGAAACTTTATGAAATTTAACATTGGTTTCTTCTTTTATATCTCCAAAAACAAATACTTTATGGCTATTTTCTCTATGATCTTTTACATCATAACACAGAGTTTTATAACCTGCAAAAACACACTCTTTCTTATCACCAAAACTTATTAGTGTCTCGTGTTGAAGTCTATATTCTACAATTTGTGCGATTGAAACCATATTTAAATTATGTTTTTTGCAAAACTCATCAAGATCATCTCTTCTTGCCATAGTTCCATCTTCATTTACTATCTCACATATAACAGAAACAGGTGCAAGTCCAGCCATAACACACAAATCAATACTTCCTTCGGTATGTCCAATTCTTTCCAAAACTCCACCAGCCTTTGCAATTAAGGGAAAAATATGACCTGGTGCCACAAAATCACTCATCTTAGTAGATGGATTTGAAATTAATTTTATAGTCATATCACGCTCTACTGCACTAACTCCAGTTGTAGCCTCTTTGGCATCAACTGTTATAGTAAAAGCAGTTTCGTGATTTGATGTATTATCTCTAACCATAAGATCAAAGCCTAATCTTTTTGCAATCTCTTTACTAACAGGAGTACATAAAATACCTTTTGCGTGAGTTATGGCAAAATTTACCTTTTCAACATCGCAAAAAGCACCAGCGAATACCAAATCTCCTTCATTTTCTCTATCTTCATCATCAACTATAACTATCATCTTGCCATTTTTTATATCTTCAATGGCCTCTTTAACGCTAATTAAACTCATTTTTTATTATCTCCTCAACGCTTTTTACTTTTTGTTTTATTCTCAGTTTTTCATTGCTATTTTTTATATCAAAATTTGCATTTAAATAGACTCTTTTATAATCACTTAAAGCCTCATTGCATTTCTCTAAAATAAAAAACGCCTCTTTTAAACTTTCTGTTTCAAAAACAGAATTCATAGCATTTAGTTCGCACTTAACATTTAACTCTTTTAAGACTTTGTGAACTTTTGCAATCTCTTCTGCTTTACTTTTATCACCATAAAGTGAAAAAATACTAAAACTAACAACTACACTCATATTTTAGCTCCGAAAATCCCTCTTTTATTTTTTGATATAAATCCTCAAATGGAACTCCAATAACCCTAACAGATGAGATAGTTGTTATAAAATTTGTATCTCTTTCCCATCTTGGAACTAAATGATAATGAACATGTTCAGCTATACCAGCACCTGCTGCTTCGCCTAAGTTCATACCGATATTAACACCATTTGCTTTGATTTTGTCTTTTAAAATTTCAACACCTTTTCTAACATAAAAACTCATCTCTTGCCAAACTTCTTCATCTAGGTTTTCAATATTGTTAGTGTGCTCATTTGGTATAACCATAAAAGCGCCTGGACTATATGGATATAAATTCATTATCCCAAAACAGTGTTTTGCTCTAAATAACAGACCATGCTTTTCATAATTTTTTATATCTTTTAGGGCATTGCAAAATGGACAACCCTTTGTTTTATTTGAAAAATACTCACTTCTCCATGGTGCACAAAGATACTCCATACTAAGCTCCTTTAATACTTCTTACTGCCAACTCTACATCATCTTGACGCATAAAACTCTCACCTATTAAAAATGCATCAACGCCCATTTTATGCAACTCAACAAGTTGTTTATGCTCACTAATGCCACTTTCAGCTACTATAATTTTACCATTTGGCAAAAGTGGAATTAACCTCTCGCAAAGACTCATATCCATATTAAAAGTTTGCAGATTTCTATGGTTTATGCCAATTATATCAGCCCCTGCAAATATTGCTTTTTTAATATCTTCTTTATCATGAGTTTCAACCAAGGCTTCAAGTCCTAATCTTCTTGAAAACTCAAGCAAGCTTTTAAGCTCTTTACTACTTAAAGCCGCTGCTATAAGCAGTATAAAATCAGCTCCATATATAAAAGCTTCTAGAATTTGATACTCATCAACTATAAATTCTTTTCTTAAGATTGGAATTTGTGTATATTTACGAACTAGACTTATATACTCCAAATTTCCTTTAAAATAATGTGGTTCAGTTAAGATTGAAAAGGCATTAGCTCCACCTTTTTCATAAGCGATAGCTATATCAACAGGGTCAAATTTCTCTCTTATAATACCTTTACTAGGACTTGCTTTTTTAACCTCTGCTATTATCTTATATGGATCATCTTTTGTAGTTTTTAAAGCACTTTTAACATCTCTTGGCGAAAAAGGATTTGATGAAAGGCTTCTGCCTAGCATATCAAAAGGTAGTTTTTTCTTTTTATCTTTTAAATCTTCTTTGGTTTTTTTTATAATCTCATCAAGTATCATTTTTTACCTTTTAAACATTTTTCTATAGCTTTCATATGAAGTTTACCCTCTTTGTTATTGAAGAACTCTTCATCATTAATTTTTTGCATTATTTGGTTTGCTTTTTCGCACTCATTAAGCTTATAATATCCCCAGGCTAGTGAGTCTAGATAGTAAGGGGATTCTGGCTCTTTCAAAATGGCTTTTTCTATAAGCTCAAGCCCTTTTTTTATATTGATATCATAATCTATTAGTAAATATCCATAGTAATTTTGATATACATCATTGTCTAGCTGGTTAGCTGATTTTTCAAAATTTAGTAAAATTTCATAAAGTACCTCATCGGATATATTTGATTCATATTTTTCATATAAATATATAGCTTTCATTGCCAAAAACTCAATATCTTTAGTAGATTCATATGAATTTTTTGCTGTATCAATAGCCTTATCATAATCTTTTATAAAGCCATATATTTCAACTAATAATTTATTATTATTGCCATATTTTTTTAATATATCTATTGCATTTTGATAATCTTTAGTGTATAGATAAAAATTAATAATCGTTTCTAAAAAAACTTGGTTTTTTGTTTGTTCATATAAATCTTTATAAATTTCTATAATTTCTAAATATCTACTATATTTTTCATATATATCAACCAACTTAACACATATATTTGCTGTACAGCCTTTTAGTTTTCTATATGTCTCAAGCTCTTTAATGGCTGAATCTTCATCATTTAGTTTATCAATATAGATATTTGAAAGGTCTAATAGCGTATTTTCATTTGGATTTAATTCATAAGATTTTTTATAGCTTTGCAAAGAGTCGTTATACAATCCTAATTTTTCTTGTGCCAATGCTAAAAAAGAGTAATTTCTAGAAACAGGCTCTAATTCCACTAGCTTTTTTGCTACCTCTAAGGCTTTTAAATTATCTCCTATGTCTAAAAAATATGCAGTTTTAACCCTTAAATAGTTAGTATCTTTACTAAGGTTTTTATCTTCTATTTTAATAAGTTCATGAATTTTATCATTTCTAAACATGTAAGAAAGTTGAACTGCCTCTTTTAGATACTCACTTTTTTTAGTCATATCATAAAGTGATTCAAAAGTATCAATGGCTCTTGCTCTGTCGCTCTTTTTTTCTTCAAATCCCTTAAGGATTAAAAAGTTTTCTTTTGCATTTTCTTCTTTAAAAGCCAATCCTTCAATATAACAAATCATTAGTATTAAAAGTAATTTTATAACCGTTTTACACCTATGCATTCCTCTTCAAGCTCCTCATAATTTTCTTTAAAATAATCCCAAAATGGAAATGTTCTGCACTGTTTTGGACGGTAATCATAAACTGAACAATTCAAATCCATCTCATTAAAAAATATACAGGCAAATCCATCTTTAAATATCTTTTCTTTGATACTAAATTTAGTACCGAATTTATCTAGGTATTTTAACCTAAATTCATCAACATTAATTCCTAAATGGTTAGCTAGCGTTATCATTTCTGCAGGAGTTATCCATATATAGCCACTTTCACCTGTACAACATTTTCCTTTGCATACTTCACACTTTTTAGGATTAAAACTATAACAAAATCCCTCTTTTTGCACTATACATCCACGCTTTCTAAATTCGCTTCTTTAAAAATCCTATAGGCCTCTTTACTGTATCCACTATCATCGCTCAAATATATACTTTCCATAACATTACAAAGAGATTTTGAGCTTTTTTTAGCTTCAGCCAAAACAACTTTTGCACTTTTACCCTTTTTTGGATATATAAATTTTAGTTTTGTCATGCTAAATTTATTCTCTAAAAGCAAATGTGAGATATACATAAGTTGTTTTGCATCATAACAAAAAACTAAAGAACCATGTGATTTAAGGTGAGAGCTTGAGTTTTTTATCAAATTCTCAAGGCTTAAATTTGAAGAATATCTACTTATACTTAAATGCTCATTTTCACTTTTTCTAACGCCATCATGGTAATATGGTGGGTTTGAAACTATTAAATCAAACCTTTCATTGCTTTTAAAACTCTTATAATCAGCCTCTATAATCTCACATTCTATATTATTAACCTTTGAGTTTTTGATACAAAGATTGATATTTTCTTTTTGTATATCAAGCAGAGTAACATTACTATCTTTTAAATCCCTTGCAAGTAAAAGACCAAGAACTCCACTCCCAGCACCAACTTCTAAAATTTTACCCTTTGGTTTTAGATCTTTAGTAAAGTGATATAGCATTATAGTGTCACTATTATATCTATATCCGTCTTTAAATTGATATATTATCATCTATTTTTACTATTTATATGTTCTATTATAGTATTTGAATGATTAAGTGCGACTACGATAGAAGCACCACTTCTAGTAGCTAAATCCCCACCAACATAAAGACCTTTAATATTGGTTTCACAATTCTCATCTATAATTGGAATCTTTTTTTCATCTACTTCTATATCAGAGCTTTTTAAAAAATCAACAGGAGTAGTTCCTCCAATAGCATAAATAACTCTATCATAGACAAAAACCCTACCATCTTTATAGTTTACTAAAACTTTACCTTCTTCGTTTTCAATGCTCTCAATATCAGTTTTTAAACGAAGTATTATATTTCCATATTTAACATCATATGCTAAGTTTTTAGCATTTATCTCATTTATCCTTGTAAACTCGCCTTTTCTATATGATAATGTAACTATATTTTCTCTTGAAAGTGTCATAGCGTATTCCACAGCTGAGTTACCTCCACCAACTACTAATATCTTTTCACCTGTGCTACATTTATCAAGATTAAAATTAACTCTTTGGGTAATTGATGGTGGTATTTTATAGCTAGGTTTATTTGGTCTTCCCATTCTACCAACAGCAACTATAACATTTTTAGCAAAGTAGTGTTTGTGTGCTGTAAAAATTTCAAAATTTCCATCACTATTTTTAACAATTTTTTCAACCTCTGTTTCAAAGATAGCATCTATAGTTTCATTATCTAAAAGCGCATCAAAATAGTTTAAAACATCCTCTTTTGAGCCAGTTTCAAACTCCACTCTTCCTTTTGTTTGACTATCTAAACCTTTGTATTCTTTATCTACTCTTTTGTTATCTTTATAAAAAGTCCTAATTGTCTGTGAGTGGTTATCTCCTTTTTCAAGAAGAAGTATATTTTCTATTCCACTTATCTTTGCCTCAACAGCAGAAGCTATCCCGCAAGGTCCTCCACCTATTATAGCTATATCATAAACACTATCCATTCTCTACCTTTAAGTTTTATTTGTTATATCATATTATAATTATATTTTTATAAAATAAGATAAATATTAAGGCTTAAGATGGAAAAATTATTAAATATAACTAAAAATTCACAAAATTCTCTTTTAAATCTAACCCCAGATCAAAAACAAAAGACAATTCTAGATATGGTAAGTGAGATTAAAAATGCAAAATATGAAATTTTAAAAGCCAATGAACTTGATATTAAATTTGCAAAAGAAAATAATCTAAGTAGATCCATGATAGAAAGATTAAAACTAAATGATGAAAAAATAGAATCAATTTTAAAATCACTACAAGATATAGCAAATCTTAAAGATCCAGCAGGAAAAATACTTGATGGATGGACTAACCATGCAGGGCTTGGCGTTCAAAAAGTAGCAATTCCTATAGGTGTAATTTGTGTAATATATGAGTCTCGCCCAAATGTAACAGTTGAGGTGGCAAGCTTGTGTTTTAAAAGCTCAAATGCTGTTGTTTTAAAAGGTGGAAAAGAGGCACAAAACTCAAATTTAGCTCTAGTAAAATGCATTCATAAAGCTTTGGATAAAAATAAAATTAATAAAAATGTTGTGACATTTTTAGAAAATTTCCATAGAGATGATATGATGGATTTAATTAAAATGGATAAATACATAGATGTAATCATCCCAAGAGGTGGCAGTTCATTAATAAATCTTATATCAAAAAACTCAACAATCCCTGTTATAAAGCATGATAAAGGGGTTTGTCATATATTTGTTGATGAGAGTGCAAAACTTGATAGCTCTTTACAAATATGCATAAATGCAAAGATTCAAAACCCTAGTGCATGTAATGCTGTTGAGACAATTTTAATACATGAGTCTTTGGTGGATTCATTCTTTTTAGATTTAACAGATGAGTTTAAGAAGTTAGGTGTTGAGATTTATGGTTGCAAAAAATCTGCTCAAATTTTAGATTGCAAAGAAAGTAGCTATGAAACATATGATAATGAATTCTTAGATCTAAAAGTAAATATAAAAATTGTTGAAAATTTAGATGAAGCTTTATCGCATATAAGAGAGTTTAGTTCAGATCATAGCGAGGCTATTTTAAGTGAAAATATAACAAATATAGAAAGATTTTTAAATGAGTTAAATAGTGCTTGTCTATATGCCAATGCTTCAACTAGATTTAGTGATGGTTATGAGCTAGGATTTGGTGCAGAGATTGGGATTAGCACTAATAAACTTCATGCAAGAGGACCTATGGGACTTGATAGTTTAGTTACTTATAAATATAAAATTATAGGAAATGGTCAAGTTAGAAAATAGATAACGCATTACTTTACTAATCATAAATAAATGCACCACTATGAATATATGTATATTTGCAATAATATAAAAAATTTGTTAAAAATATAAACATCTAAGATTGAATTTGGAGTATTTAATTACTCCAAATTCAAATATATGAAGATTACTCTTCTTCTTTTGCTATACCATCACTAGCATATGCTTGTAAGAATCTAAGAATTCTATCTCTTTCTTCGTCTGTTATTTTTGCAAAAAACTGCATAGCAGATAGATAAGCATCCCACTCATTCATCTTATGCTCTTTTGGTTTATGTGCAGCATGGCAAGAACTACAAGAGTCATAATACATAAGCTCAATCTCTTCCCAAGAAGCATACTCTCCATCTGTTAAATCTTCTGAATCTATAAAGAATTTAGCTTTTGGTTGTGCTTTTGTATTTTTAAGATTATAAAAAGTTACAAGTGGATCTTTCTTATAAGCCACCATTGATTCATTATCAGCCGTAACTTCACCAACTACCTCAATTAAAGTTAAATTTCCATCTTGTTTTATAACTTTTACAGGTGTTCCTTCATAAATTTCGCCAACTTCACTTTTATTTGTTGGGTCAAATAGCTTTGATTTTATATCAAAAACATACATTGTTTTAGCAAAAGCAAAACTTGATAATATCGTTAATAATACTAATGTTTTTTTCATACTTATACTCCTTTTACTACCGGTGCTTTTATGCCAACATATGCTTTTTCATCTACTTTTTTAATAGAAGCCAAGCAAGTATTTGCTGAGGTTGATTGTGCCATTGTTGATGTTGGAATTGATGGTGTTAAAACATTCACATGTCCTGCGATACATCTTGGTTTTTCATCAGTTGTATTCTCAGGATCATACCATGTACCTTCGCAAATAGATATAACTCCACTCATAATTTTATCAGTTACTACAGCTCCAGCTAGAAGTTTTCCTCTTTCATTAAATACCTCAACAGTGTCTCCATCTTTGATATTATATTTTTTAGCATCTTCACTATTTATCATAACAGGTTCTCTATTTCCTACTTTATAAAGTTTTCTCATAAAGCAGTTATCTAATTGAGAGTGAATTCTGTATTTAGGATGTGGACTTAATACATGGAATGGATATTTTTTAGTTTTTTCCTCATCTCCTAGCCACTCTGCAGGCTCAAACCAAGTAGGATGTCCTTTGAAGTCTTTTAATTTCAAATCAGCAAATTTTTGAGAAAATATTTGGAATTTACCTGATTCTGTTCTTAGTTTATTTGCTTCAGGATCAGCTCTAAATTCCGCATGTCTAACATATTTATAAGCATCTTCGCTTGGTTCAAAGTAAACATAACCCTTTTCCCAAAAATCCTCAAATGAAACATAATTTGGACAATCACTTCTTTCATAAAATCCTTTTATTCTCTCCATTTTTGTTCTATTGCCTGTAAATTTCCTATGCTCTCTTTCTCCAACTCTTTTTGCCATTTCTTCAAATACATCATAATCATTTCTTGATTCCCAAAGTGGCTCAATAACTTTTTTCATAGCATAAACATAATCTTGAGAATATGAACCGCCATATGACATATCATCTCTTTCAAGCGGTGTTGTAGAAGGTAAAACTATATCAGCCATTTTTGCCATAGGTGTCCACCAAGGCTCATGCACTACAACAGTATCAAGCGTTCTAATAGCTTTTATTAGCTCATTTGCATTTGGATGATGTCCTAAAACACTTGAACCAACAGCATACATAACTTTTATGTTAGGATAAGTTAGTTTTCCACCTTTAAAATTAATCTTTTTACCAGGATTTAAAAGCGCTTCACTAATTCTTGAAGCTGGAATATTTACATCAACTTTATTTTTACCTTGTGGGAGACCAACAGGAAGCATAACCCCACTAAATGCTTGACCACCACCAGCATAATGCATAGAAAAACCAAACCCACCGCCAGGAAGACCTATTTGACCAATGAATGCAGAAAGAACCATTAAAGTCCAATCAGCTTGCTCTCCATGATGAGCTCTTTGCATAGCCCAGTTTCCTGCTAAAAAAGTTCTATTTTTAACAAAAGTATCAGCTAGTTGTTTTATAATATCTTCATCAACACCTGTAATTTTTGAAGCCCAAGATGCTGTTTTTTCAACTTTATCTTCTGTTTTACCTAGTAAATATGGCAAAAACTTATCAAACCCATCTGTGTATTTTTCTATGAAATTTTTATCATATTGTTTTGTAGTGTATAAATAATGCATCATTCCAAGCATTAAAGCTACATCGGTATTTGGGCGAATTTTAATCCATTGTGCATTTAAATCTTTTGCTATTTCTGTGTATTGTGGATCAATTGTAATAAATTTTATATTTGATTTTGCATATTTTTTATAGTAGTCATTGTTTGCTCTACTAGGAACTTTATAATCAACTTGATTACATTTTAAAATATCAGCACCCCACATTACATAAACTTGTGTATTTTCTAAAATTACTTCATGTGCGGTTTGCAAAGAGTATACTTCCAAATCTCCCATCACAGTTGTATTTACCTTACCTGCTGCACCATTACTATACTCTCCATCAGTTCCAACAGCTCCACCAAAAACAGTGTTAAAAAATCTTCCTGCAACAGCTGAACAACTATGAAGCATTCCAGGATGCCCCCAAGAGCCATAGCTTGCATTATAAATTTCATCAATCTTAACGCTTTTTAATTTATCTAAAATTAATTCCATAGCTTTATCCCAGCTAACACGTACAAATTCCTCTTTACCACGTAGTTCGGGGCTTTTTTTACCTTCAAGATAGCTTTTTCTAACGCAAGGATATTTTATTCTTGTATCACTATAAACTCTATCTTTCCAAGCCTCACTCCAAGGAACCTTTGGATCTTTATCAGATTCTTGTGGTCTAATTTTTACTATCTCTCCGTCTTTGTTAACATCGGCATAAAATGCTCCTATATTTGAAGCGTGAGGTATGCTCTTTAGGCCTTTTTCATTAGCAAGTAATGGATTTGCAGAAACTGCAAGTGCTGTTGTAGCAACAGATGATTGCAAAAATTTTCTTCTTGTTATTGCCATTATTTAACTCCTTATATTTAAAATAATTACCATTATATAAAAAGATATCATTTAAACTTCATTATTAAAATTAAATTCAGCTTATTTAGATTAGAATAAATAAATCTTAAAACAATGCATAAAGGAATTGAAATATACAAGAGGTTAAAAAATGTAAATATACTTATAGTTAGCGATGATGATAGGCAAAATAAAAATGCTATTAAATATACTAGTTTATTTAATACAATAAATACTGTTAATTGCAAAGATTTTCTAAAGTTTTATATAGACAACTATAATAAAATTGATATAGTTTTATTAGATATTGATAGTTTTAAAAATGTAAATTTTGAAAAAATATCAGCAATTTGTTCAAATCAGCAGTTTATATTTTTAGCATATAAAAGAAAAAATTATATTGATATATTGAAAAATTTTAATTGTGGAAATTCTGTTATCTTATTTAAACCCATTAAATTTAGTGCAATTTTAGATAATATCTCTATGCTTATAAAAAATGTAAAAAATAATGAAATTTTAAAAATAAATGACAATATTAAAATAGATATGAAAAAAGAGGTAGTATATAAAAATAATGAAATAATATATCTTACTCATACCATGCACAAACTATTTTTATTATTTTTGGTAAATTTAAATAAAATTACAACTTTTTATGCAATTGAGGATATTGTTTATGATGGTAAAACTGTAAATAGATATGTGATACAAAATTTAGTTGGATTATTAAAAAGAGAATTAAACTTAAATATAAAAAACATATATGGCAAAGGTTATATTTTATACGATAATAAAGATAAGAATACCTAAATTATAAAATAAATTGGCGTGACTATAAGCCGAGTTCTGTTTTTCAAGTGATCATTTATCTAGACTAAATTTTGCAATTTAGCTCAAGCGAAGGGTATCATTCTAAGACTTTACCACCCCTTCTTGCTGCAAGCTGGGTTTACATAGCTGTTTATGTTACCATAAACACTGGTAGGCTCTTACTCTACCGTTTCACCTTTACCACAAATGTGGAAGTCTTCTTTCTGTTGCACTATCCCTTATGTTACCATAGCCATCTGTTAGATGGAGCCTTGTCTTAGCACAGCTCGGACTTTCCTCGATTTCTCGCGATCACTCATCACGCCAAGTGTTATTATATCTTAAAATCTATAATTACAAAATAAATCTTTTAAATTAAGCCCTAAGTATAAAATAGTTAAAATTTAAACAAACAAAAAGGATTTGCTTTGAAATTTATAAAAGAAAATATATTAATAATAATACTAGTGATACTTTTTACAATAGCCTACAACATCTATAATACAAATTTTAACAAAGATAACACAGATATTGGCAAAACAAACAACCAAGCTAGCAAGACTACTATAAAGGAACTTCCTTGAAAACATTCAAAGAGCTTGCATTAACTATGTTAGCAGCTACAGTTTTAGTATTAGGTTATAACTTTTATACTTCACTAAACACAACTAAGATATCAGTTCATACTGATATGAATTTATCAAATCACCCAGAACTAAAAGGCATTGTATTTCAAGAAGAGTTAGATAGAATAGGATTTGAAAGTTGGGATATAGATGAGTTTGAAAAATATCCTGAAAAAAACCAAACTCTAAAACCATTAAGACAGTATCTAAAAGATAAAGACACAAACAAGGTATTAAACTTTTTAAAAGATAATAACTTAAGTGTAGATGTAAGACTTCAATACAATACAACACCACTAATGTATTCAAGCTTTTACAATGATTTAAATACTTCAAAAGAGCTTATAAAGCTTGGTGCTAACATAAGAGCAAAAGATAGATACTCTTTAGCTCCACTAGCCTATGCTATATCACATAACTCTATAGATGTAGTAAAATTATTAATTGATAATGGAGTTAAATTTGAAGAGGTTCCTAGGGTGCAAGGGTATTTAATCTCTCCAGAGTATAAAGGGAGCATAGGTTCAATAATTATAGATAAAGATACTTTAACTATTAACTATGATTTATATATTGGTGAAAAGTATTATAGCACTAGAAACAACTCAGAAACAGGTGAACCTTTTAAAGATTATTGGAGTGGGAAAGTTAATCTATTTTACTATGTAGTAAGAAGAAATTTTATAGAGATAGCTAAACTAATTTTAGAGAGTGGTTATAAGCCTGATTGTAAATTTGATAACACCCTAGGTAAGAATTGTTTTAAAGAGCTTACCAAGATGCCAAACTACGAACCAATGTTAGAGTTAATGCTAGAACATAATGTATCAGGACAACCTAATGAAGAAGAGCTTAAAAAGGCTTATGATCATTGCCTATTTCTACATGAGCATGGATGGAATGAAAAAGAACTAAACAAAGATGAAAAACTATTTTTTGATGATTTACATATTAAATTTTTAAATAAAACTTGTAGTGATAGAAATTCAACATTTAAAAATACTAAAGAGTATATTAAATTTAAAAATCAAAATACTCTAATGATTGAATTAACAAATATAGGTGCTGATGAATTTGAAAGAAATTTGAGTAAAAAAATAAATAAAAATAAAAAAGTAATCTATAAAAACCAAACAGATACAATCTATAATAAAATAAATCATATAGAGCATAAACTAAAAAACAAGGAGTAAAAAGTGGCTAAATTTGACAGAGCTAAATTTTGGGAAGAGTTTAAAAAAGCCTCTTTTATACTAACTACTACTTTACTCCTAACTCTACTTTTTACAGGTTGTGATAATAATAAATCAAAAGCAGACTTTGTAGTAACAGCTGATACAAATGTAAGTAAAGTCCCAGGATTATCTAAATATGTAACCCAAGAAGAGGTAGATAGCTTTGCATTTAGATATTGGGATATAGACCATAACTTTACAAAAAACAGAGATCCATTAATGATGAAATTTAAAAGAGTATTAAGAACAAAAGATACAAACAAGATACTTAACTTTTTAAAAGAACATAACTTAAGTGTAGATGTAGATATAGAAGATAAAACAACACCTTTAATGTATTCAAGCTTTTATAATGATTTAAACACTTCAAAAGAACTTATAAAACTTGGAGCTAATATAAGAGCAAAAGATAGATATAAACTAAGTCCTTTAGCTTATGCAGTTGAAAATAACTCAACCCTAACAGCTAAACTACTACTTGATAGTGGAGTTAAATTTGATGAACTAACACAGATACAAACTTATTTAACACCTCCAGTTTATAGAGGTATTGAAAAAATTATAGTTGATGGTGATAATATTACTATCATATACAAAGGTAAATGGAAAACAGATGACCACTCTAAAGATGAAGTTGAGCCATTTAAATATATAGTAACTGGTAATTTTTTAGAATTAACTAAAATGGTATTAGAGAGTGGATATAAGCCTCAAAGATTAAAAGCATATCCAGATAGAATACAAGGTATATCTGAAGGATATGATAGAAATTTAGATATAGAAAACTCTGTTTTTTCAAGACTAGATGACATCCCAAACTATGAACCAATGCTAGATTTACTACTTAAATACAATGTCTATGGTGGAGAGCTTACAAAAGAGCAACTTAAAAAGGCTTATGATGATTGCTATTATTATTATAGCTCTTATTTAAGACATAGAGATAAAATGGGTAATATTTTTTATATTAAGCCGTACAAAGAACATTTAGAAAAACATTGTCCTATTGAAAATTCAACTTTTAAAGATATAAAAGAATTTTTTAGATATTCCAATGGAAAAAATAAAATTGATGAAATTATGTGGATTGGAAAAACAGACAAAGTAATTTATAAAAATAGTAATAATAAATTTAATAATAAACCAAACAACAAGGAGTAAAAATGCCAAGTTTTAAAGCAAGCTATAAAAATGCAAAGATAAACCAAATAATCATAAAGGAATTCCTTTGAAATTCACTAAACTATCTAAACCAAATAAAACAACATTTAAAACATTTCTTTTAACCATACCCTTGCTTTTAACACTCACTCTTATAGGTTGTGATAATAATAAATCATCTTACACTATAACTCAAGATACAAATGTTTCAAAAGTTCCAGGACTAAGTAAATATGTAACACAAGAAGAGGTAGATAGCTTTTCATTTAGATATTGGGATATAGATGATGAAAGAGAATATAGAGATGAAAATAAAACTTTAACTACTTTAAGACACTATTTAAAACAAAAAGATACAAACAAAGTATTAAATTTCCTAAAAGAGCATAACTTAAGTGTAGATACTAAGTTTTTACATAGACTAACACCTTTAATGTATTCAAGTTTTTATAATGATTTAAACACTTCAAAAGAACTTATAAAACTTGGAGCTAACATAAGAGCAAAAGATAGTTATAAGCTCTCACCTTTAGCTTATGCAGTTGAAAACAACTCAACCCTAACAGCTAAACTACTACTTGATAGTGGGGTTAAATTTGATGAGTTAATCAAAATTCAATCTTATTTAAAACCACCATATTATAACTTAATTGAAAAAATTATAGTTGATGGAGATGATATTGCTATCATATACAAAGGTAAATGGAATACAGATGAGCATTCTAAAGATGAAACTGAACCATTTGGATATTTAGTGTCTAGAAACTATATAGAACTAGCTAAGATAGTTTTAGAGAGTGGGTATATCCCACAAAGATTAGAGCGTAAAAGTGGTATACAAGGTTTACATAGAATTGAAGAAGATTTACCAATAAGACATTCAGTATATGCTATTTTAGATAACATCCCAAACCATGAACCAATGCTAGATTTACTACTCAAATATAATGTTTATGGTGGAGAGCTTACAAAAGAGCAACTTAAAATGGCTTATGATAGATGTTATGATGATTATCTTTATTTTCTAAACACAGAAAAAGAATTTAAAAGTGGAAAGATAACTTTAACTATCAATGAACAAAAAAGTTTAAATGGAACACTTTCATCTTATATTAAACATTGTTCAGATGGTAATTCAACCTTTAAAAGTGTTAAAGAGTTTTTAGCTTGGGCTAATTCTTATGAAATGGATTATTATCTATATTCAATTTTAGGAAGAGATAACCCAGAAAAAGTAATCTATAAAAATAGTAATAAAATTAATAATAAATCAACTAACAAGGAGTAAAAGGTAGCGAAATTTGATAAAGCCAAATTTTAGAGAGAGTTTAAAAGTTAGTATTTGAACTATATTTATAAACATATTTTCGTAGTTTATAAATTTATTTTAAGTCTTTCAGATATAAATTAAAAAATTAAATTTAAATAATAAAATATATATTTAAACCAAACTAATATAAACAGATTTACTAGGAAAATTCCTAGTAAAACCTACATATCTATACCTAACACCTCTTTAGCACATTTTTTAGCATTGCTAACACAATCATTTAAAGCAACACCATAATAGGCGTTTGAGCTAAGATAAACATTATCAACTGTTTTTACTCTTTTAAATATCTCATTTACATTATCCATATGCCCAACACCATAGTTTGGTATGCCTTTTTCCCATCTTTTAACATAAACAGTAGATGGGTTTGCATCTACGCCCATTGTATTTTTAATACCTAGCTTAGCAAACTCAACCAAAACTTCTTCACTTTTCATAGCTAACTCTTTGTTTCTTTGACCACCTATCATAACTCTAAGAAGTTTTTTACCATGTTTTGCTCTGTCAAAAAAGATGGAACTATCCCACAAAACACCCAAAACAGGTTGTTTTGATGAAGTAGTTGTTAAAAGCCCAAAACCTTTTAAATCATCTTCTAAATCATCATACCCCAAACCAACAACAGATATAGGAGAATACTCTATCTCATTTAATCTATCGTATATACTTGGGATAATGTCTTCTAGTAACTTAGCTGTAACATAAGCAGGAGTTGATAAAATAACTTTATCAAAGATTAATTTTTTATCTCCATTTAGGATAAATTTATCATCTATTTTTTCTATTTTTTCTATTTTAAAATTTGTTTTTATATCTGCTTTTGAGGCTTTTGCTACTCTTTCAACAAAAGTACTACATCCACCTTGAAAACTCATAAGTATCCCACCAGGTCCAGCTTCTTTCTTTCTTTGAGCTAGCATTCCTTTAAAAAGTCCACCAAAATGCTTTTCAAGAGCTACAACCTTTCCAAAAGATGCATTGACAGATAGTTTTTTAGGAGTTGAGCCATAAACTCCAGCACTCATAGCATCTAAAAAGACATCGGTCATCTCTTTTCCAACTCGTCTATATCCAAATTCTTGAAGTGTTTCTTCTTTATCATCTGTTTTAGTAGGGACTATAAATTCACACAAAACCCTAAGTTTTCCTAGTGTGCTTAAAAGCTTTGTTGAAGCAAATGCTTTGGGGCTTTCTGGCAAAAGATGAAGCTTGTCTTTATAGATATATCTAATTCTAGCATTATCATCGCTTCTTAGTAAAATATCTTCACAATCCACATCTTTTACAAGTTCTAAAGTGTCTGGCTTGTTGGATAAAAAACCATTAGTTCCCTCTTCCATCAAAAAACCATCTTTTTCTTTAGTTCTCATCTTGCCACCAAGATACTCATTGCTTTCAAAAACAGTAACATCTACATCTTTTCTATAAAAATTTAGATAAAAAGCTGTTGTTAAACCACTTATTCCACCGCCAATTATAGCTACCCTCATCAACACTCCTTGCTATCTAATAAATAAAAATTATATTACAATAAAAACATGTATAACTTGCTTAATTCTACTCTAAGATATCTCTATGTAGGATTTCTTCTAAAACAACAGTTGCGTACGAGCCTTTATCTAGACTAAATGAGATATTAAATTGAGCTAAGTCACTATTATAGCTATATTTAACATCATTTAAAAAGCTCCATCCATATCGCCTACTACCATTTATAAGTTCATTAAATTTATAACTTTCATTAAAAATTTCATCTTCTATCTCTTTTGCAAAACCACTGCTTTCAAAGGCTTTTTTACCTACAATCAAACCACAAACACTTATATCTTTTTTAGCAAATCTTTCAACTTCACTTTGAACATCTTCACATAAAAAAAGTTTTCCATAAGGAAAATGCCCCAAAACATCGCCTTTAAAAATTTTAAAAAACTGCTCTTGTGATTTAAAACTTTTTGCCTCATTTTTTGTTATTTTATAAAGCTCTGTAATCTCTGCAATGGTAAAATCTCTTATAAATTTACTCATCTCAACTCTTTTACTAAGCCATCTGTTGAAAAGTTCGCTTTGATAAGCTGAGATTAAGAAATTTTTCATCTTTGGATTTTTCATCTTTCTTTTGTTTTCTAAAATTTCTAAACCTTGCATAGCATTATCGCCAAATTTGCCAAATCTTTGATAACCAAAATAGTTAGAAAAACCCTCTTTTTCAAGTGTTTTAATAGCTTGTTCTATCTTAATGGCATCAACACTTAAAACCTTTTTTAACCTTATAAAAAAGTTGTTTCCCTTTAAATGCCCTATTTTGATTTTATTATTATGGTATGTTTTTTCTGTTATTTTTAACTTCTCATGGGAAAATGACTCCAAACTACTCTCAAATTTCTTAGGAAGTGAGATATACTGTGTTGTCATTCCCTCTTTATCTTTTAACCCTGCATATCCAAAATCTCTAATCTTACAACCGCTATGCTCACTTAAAATACTAAGTGCTTGTGTTGTTGTAAGATCCTTTTTTTGAATGTGTAAAATTAGATGTTCGCCTTCACCGCTAAATTCATAAAGTGGAATTTCTCTTACCACAAAATCACTTGAATTTTTACTAAAATGTGCATTTATCGGTGTATGATCTAGCCAATAAAGTGGTTTAAAAATGTTCGCTTTTTCCATATTTTCTATATCTTCCTCGTTTAACTTCTGCAAAAAAAGTAACTTTTGTTCTTGTCTTTTTTGCTATATTTTTTAAAGCTTTTATATTTTTCTTATAACAGCTAAAAAGTATCTCATACTCTTCGCCACTATTAAACTCAAATTTGTTAAAATTATATCTTAATTTTATATCTTTGTTTTTTAAAAATTTAGGTAAATCACTCTTTAATCCATCGCTTATATCCATAGCTGAGTTTATATATCTAGAAGCTTTGTAAAAAAACTTATCTCTTAATATAATATTTTTAAACCTTGAGTTTTTACCTATTTTACCACCATTTAAAAGAGCTTTTAAGCCTTTTAAACTTCCGCCTAAATTTCCTGTAAAAGCTAAAATTTCACCATCTTTTAAGGCTTTTCTATATATAGGTCTTTTTGTTTTTGCAATTATAGTAACACTAAGTCCTATTAAATTTGAACTTATGGTATCGCCTCCAATAATCTCAATGCCGTATTTTAAGCAACTATCTTTTATCCCTTTATTAAGTTCAACTATATCACTTAAACTTGTATTTTTAGGTAGCATAAGTCCTATGAGAGCGTATTTTGGATATGCATTCATAACGATAGCATCACTAATGTTTACCATCATAGCTTTACGCCCTATCTCGTAAAAACTAAGCCACTCTTTTTTAAAGTGAGAATTTTCTATAAAAAGATCTTTACTATAAACATAACTGCCAACTACGGCTCCATCATCTCCTATAAATTTATTTTGAAATTTAGAGATTATAAATTTTTCTTTATCCATAAAAATATTTTATATAAAACCGCTTTAAAAGTTGCTTGAAAAGGATTTCTATAAAATGCATAATTCATATGTTTTGCAAAACTACTTATAAGTAAATTTTTGATAGAATTAAAGAAATTTTACATAAGGACGGTATTATGGTAGAGATAGAAGTTTTTAGATACGATGTCAAGATAGATCTTGGAAGCTACTATAAGCCCTATTGCTATGAAAATTTTAACTTTAAAAACTTAAACGAACTTTTTATAGATATAGAAAAAAATGATCCTTATTTTAAATTTGGCAATGTTAAATTTGTATATGTTAATGATTTTTTAGTTAGTGCAGAAGATGATTTTTCTAAAATTTTAGAAAAAACCGGTAAACATTTTATAATATCTCCAATTATAGAAAAAAGAGTTATTAAAGATTTTATTATAAACAATGATGATTTTATAAAAGCTTTTGGTAAATTTCAAAATTTTAAAGATGAAAAAGAGTATTACTTAACACTTGAGCCACTCTTTTATGCAAACAGGGTATTAGAGTATAAAAAAGAATTTATAGGAAATAGTGCCTTTGTATTTGCATATCATATGATAGAGAAATTTCCAGAAAAAACTGATGAAATTCTTAGTATTATAAAAGATGAACTTAAATACTATATAAAACCTAGATTTTTATTAGATGACCCTTTTAAAACAGATGAAAAAGTTAGTTTTTTAAAAGAAAAATTGGGTATTAAAACAAAATCTAAAGAGAAATTTAAGTATTTTACAGAGCTTTTAAGCAAATTTGATAAAAATGAATACCCTGCAAATTTTAGTAAATTTAATATTGCAGTATATGATGATCAAGAGGTTGAAAATTTTGTAAAAAATATAGGTGCTAGACTTATAAACTTTAGATTAAAAAACAATTACCACGGCGGAAAATTCTATAATTTTGATAAAGATTGTGCTATAGCTTTAGCAAGTGAAATTTTGTTTGATGCTTTTGATAGTGGAAGTGATTTTTTAGTTGTAAATGATAAAGATGCTTTTATGATTTTTGATACACACTATAAAGAGATAGAAAACTATACTAATAGAAGTCTTCATAACTACTATGTGCTAAGTGCTGATGAGTTTGTATCCATAACTAAAGGAAAAACCGTAGAATCATTAAAAAAACACAGCTTAAAGGTTCATTTAGTTGATTAAAAAATAGCATTTTCTAATAACAGGTAAGTTTTTATCATTATAATCGTAAAACTACTTAAAAACTAAAATAAATATTTTATATTATTGAGTTTTAAGCTTAGAGATAATTTTTATAATTTAATTTTTATAATGTTTTTATATGGTAATTTTAATACCAAAATTTATTTAAAATACTGCAAAAGTAAAGTGGAAAAGTCATCTATATGGTATTATGGTTGGCTTAATAATATAATAAGCTTTGATTAGATATCCTTTCAAAAAAAGGATATCTTCATATGAATAAACTTTATTTTTGCATAGTTATTTTGCTATTTTTTACAGGATGTAGCTCTGATACAAATAACTCATCTAAAAGAGAAGATCTGTTCTACAAAGATATAGCTAAATCCATTGAAGAAGCAACTCTAGAATCAGATCACTATGAGTGCGTTACAAACAAAAAGTATTATTTTTGTGAATCCCTTTCTTTTTTATATGGAAATGGGGGGCTATTTAAAGGTAAAGAAATTAAGAAGAATCCAGAAAAAGCAAAAGAATATAATAAAATTTTATGTGAAGAATTTAAAAAAGAATTCTATTGTGAAAAACTAAAAAATAACAATCCATAGCCAAGACAAAATATATAAAAAGCATAATGTTTATTATTAAAAGTCTTAAAAAATAATATCAACATAATATTTTATATTAAATAAAAATAACAAAAATATAACTTTTAATTTATACTTATTTTTAAATCATAATTTATAAAGCTATAAAATCAATCTTATAAAATACGTAAATTTGGCTTAAAGCCGATATTATAACCCATGTTCATTAAGTCCAGTATTTAGCTTAATGGTTTTTATATTTAATTGTATTAAAGTATGTGATTAGCCATTTCTTCAGCTCTTTTTAAAAGCTCTTTTGCCCCTTTTTCTATCATATTATTAGCAAGTTTTACGCCAAAATCTTTATACTCATCTTTGCTAATTATTAGCTCTTCTTTTAAATACTCACTACCATCTGGCATACCTATGATCGCTTTTATGATAACTTTGTCTCCATCAAGCTCTGCATTCATACCGATTGGAACTTGGCAACCACCCTCTAAAACTCTAACAAAATCTCGCTCAATAGTAGTTTCTATCATAGATCTTTCATCGTTTAAAAAACTAAGTTTTTCCACTATCTCAGGTTTATCTATACACTCAACCCCTAAAACCCCTTGACCTGCTGCTGGAATCATAACATCTTTATCAATATTTGTTACATACTTAACATCTTTATCAAGACCAAGTCTTTTAAGTCCTGCACTTGCCAATATAATAGCATCAAACTCACCTTCTTTTAACTTTCTAAGTCTTGTATTTACATTACCTCTTAATGAAAGTATTTCTAAATCTGGCCTTAAAATCAAAAGTTGCATTCTTCTTCTAAGTGAAGTTGTTCCTATCTTTGAGCCTTTTGGAAGCTCCTCAATACTTGCATATTTTTCACTAACTAGCGCATCATTTTCAGTCTCTCTTTTAGTAACAGCTACAAAATTTAGCCCCTCTGGCAAATGCATAGGAACATCTTTTAAGCTATGAACTGCTAGTTCAGAGTTGCCATTTAACATATCAACCTCAAGCTCTTTTGTAAAAAGCCCTTTTCCACCTATTTTGGCTAAAGGAGTATCTAGTATTATATCCCCTTTTGTTTTCATAACCTTCAACTCAACTTCAATACCATGCTCTTTTTCAATCTCACTTTTAATGTGTTCACTTTGCCAAAGTGCCAAAGCACTTCCCCTTGTTGCTATTGTCATTTTTTTCATCTATTTTCCTTCATCTATGATTTCTACATCAATTATATCGTAAGCTTCTTTTTTCTTTGTATCTTCTTTTTCTGTATAATTGTATGTATTATTTTGTGTATTTCTATAATTTTTCTTCTCTTTTCTTTTTTCTTTAAAAGATGTTATAAATGCTGATATTAAGAGTAAAATTCCCATTAAATCTGTTAAAATACCTGGAAATAACATAAGAAGTCCACCTATTGCAATCCCAAAATTTTTAAGCATTGAAAGAGGTGTAAGTCTTTGTATGTGGGTTGCAAAATTTAAAAATCCAAATTTGGAGATTATCTTCACACCTATAAGTGCAGTTATAACAACCTCAAGAAGAAACAAAAATCCACCATGCTTAAATATAAAATAAAAGCTTATCATTGTTTCTAAAACAAAATATATAGGAGTTAAATTTTTAAACCGAAATGTTCTTTTCATTAAAATATTTCTTTAATTTTTTCTTCTAGTTTTTCTAATTTAATTTTAGTTTTTTCTAACCCATCTCTAGCTACTATCTCAACTTCATCATCTTCTAAGCCTTTGCCAACAAGTATTGCATATGGAAATCCCATAAGTTCAAACTCACTCATCTTAACTCCAAAGCGCTCATTTCTATCATCTAATAATACATTTATCCCTAGATCTCTTGCTTTTTCGTATAGGTTGTTTGCAAACTCAACTTGCTCATCTTTTTTGGTATTTGAAATTATGATTTCTAGCTCAAAAGGAGATATCTGTTTGTTCCATATACATCCTTTTTCATCATGGCTTGCCTCTATAGTAGCCGCTACCAATCTACTAACACCTATCCCATAACACCCCATATAAAAAGGTTGTGCTTTTCCATTTTCATCTAAAAAAGTAGCATTCATAGCAGATGAGTATTTTTGTCCAAGTTGAAATATATGCCCAACTTCTATACCTTTTGTTATATCTAGCTCTCCGCCACAACAAGGGCATTTATCGCCTTTGTTTACACTTATTAAATCTTTAAATCTTTCTTCTTTGAAGCTTGTAACATTAAAACCTATGATATGATAGTCTTTTTCATTTGCCCCACAAATCATCTGCTTTGCATCTTTTAACTCATTGTCTATATAAAAATCAATACCTTCAGGCAAATCCTTTGGACCACAATATCCAGCAACCAAATTTGCTTTTTCTATCTCTTGTTCATTAGCATCATCAAGTTCTAGTGCATTACAAGCGTTTAAGGCTTTTACCTCTTGAAGCTCGTCATCTCCTCTTATAAAAAATACAACAACTTTTTCCTCTTTTTCATAAATTGCTTTTTTAATAACAGCTTTTATAGTATAAAATTTATCAATTTTAAAAAAATTTGCAACATCCTCAATGGTACTCATATTTGGAGTGTGAAATTTGCTCATCATATTAGCCTCAGGTGCTTCGGCATTAGTTGTTTTAGGTTTTCTTCTTGCTGCTTCTATATTTGCAGAATATGAACAATTTGTACAAATTACGATATCATCTTCTCCATTATCAGCCAAAACCATAAACTCTTTACTTCCGCTTCCTCCAATAGCACCACTATCAGCCTCAACAGCTCTAAAATTAAGCCCTAATCTAGTAAATATATTTGAGTATGTTTTCTCCATAACATCAAATTCTCTTTTTAAGTCCTCTTCGCTACTATGAAAACTATAACCATCTTTCATAGTAAACTCACGGCCCCTTAAAAGTCCAAATCTAGGTCTTGCTTCATCTCTAAATTTTGTATTTATCTGATAGAGATGCAAAGGGAGTTGTTTGTAACTTGTTATTTTGTTTTTAACCATATTAACAACGGATTCTTCGTTTGTAGGGCTTAATACAAAATCATTATCTTTTCTATCTTTAAATCTCAACAGCTCTTTGCCAAACACATCATATCTTCCACTCTGTTTCCAAAACTCAGCCGGAGTCACAAAGCTAAATGAAACCTCTTGGGCTCCTGTTTTATCCATCTCTTCTTTGACTATATTTTTTATCTTATCATGAACCATTTTTCCCATAGGCAAAAAGTTATAAAGTCCGCTACCTAACTGCTCTATAAAACCTGCTCTTATTAAAAATGAATGGCTTGGAAGAGTTGCATCTTTTGGTGCCTCTTTATGTGTTGGTGCAAAAAATTTGCTAAATCTCATCTATCATCTCCAGTTTTTCTATACCCATACTGTACTCTTCAAATTCATCTCTTATATCAAATATATCTTGGATTGAGCTAACAATACTATCAGCATCCTCATCATCTCCGATATTCTTTAAATTTATAGTTGGAGTGTGCAAAAAGGATTTGAAAACTTGATGTATTAGCCTTCTAGCCTCCTCTTTGTCTGAGTTTTTAAGATAGCCTTTTTTAATGGCTTTCTCTATCTCAAACTCAGCTGTTTCTTTTGCTTTAAGTCTTAAAGCTTTGATAATAGGTGTTGTTGCAAGTGTTTTGAGCCATTTTAAAAAATCATTTGTACTTTTACCAACGATAGAATAAGCAGCTTGAGCCTGTTCTTCTCTCATGGCAAGATTAACTTTAACAATCTCTTGCAAATCATCAACACTATATACTTTTATCTTATCAGACTCTGTTATATCTATATCTCTTGGAACAGCTATATCAAAAAAATATCTATCGAAATTTTGCTCTGCAATTAAACTATCATCAATGACAGTATCAGGTGATGAAGTTGCACTAAAGATAATTTGGTGTGAGTTTATGCATTTTTCTAAATTTTTATATGGTTCGTATTTAACATTTCCATTTAAACACCTCATTACATTTTGTGCTCTTTCTTTGCTTCTATTTACTATGACAAGACTAGCTCCACTAGCTACAAGATGCCTACAAGCAAGCTCGCCCATATCTCCTGCACCAATTACAACTGCATTCATACCATCTAAGTTTCCAAAGATTTCTTTTGCCTTTACAACAGCTACACTCGCAACAGATACAGGGTTTTTTGATATAAGGGTTTTGTTTCTAACTTGTGCTGCACACTTGAAAGATGCTTCAACTGCTCTTTTAATATTAATATCACAATAATTGCGATCTAAAGAAAACAAAAAGGCATTTTTAAGCTGACCTACTATTTGAGTTTCTCCAACCACTAAACTATCAAGAGAGCTTGCTACTGAAAAAAGATGGTGTATCGCCCCACTTCCATAATAAATATCTGCTCTATCTTCAAGTTCAATCAAAGCAACTCCACTTAGTATAGAAATCGCCTTTAATATATAGTTTTTTGCTACTTCAAGGTCATTTACAAAAGCTATAACCTCTACTCTATTACAAGTACTAAGAAGCACACACTCTGAAATACTCACATTTGAACAAACAAGCTTTAAAGCCTCTTCTTTTTTCTCATCATTTCCAAAAGATAGCTTTTCCCTTGTTGATATATCTGTGTTTTTATGTGTAAAACTTATATTTAGATAATTCACTAAAATTTCCTATCAATCATATTTTGCATTATTTTTATTAAATCTTTATTTTCGTACTCTTCTATGCTCTTTAAGGCTTTATCTGCTATAACCTCTACCTCTTTAGCGCATTTTTCCATAATCTTATACTCTTCAAATTTGGAATTTATCCAAAATATCTCATTATCATTTAGCTCTTTTTTAAAGTAGCTTTTTAAAATACTTTTTCCTTCTTTATCTAAAGCTTTATATAAATATATATATGGAAGAGTTGTTTTTCCATCTTTAAAGTCGCTAAGGGCAGGCTTTCCGAGAGTTTTACTATCTTGAGTTATGTCAAGTAAATCATCAACTATCTGAAAAGCAATACCTAAATTTCTACCATATATACCAAACTTATCAACATCAAAACCAGCCAAAAATGCAGCACATTTTGCACTAGCTTCAATCAAAACAGCTGTTTTGTTATAAATCATACTTTCATACATCTTAATATCTTCATTGAAGCTTTCACCAAGCCTCACATCCATAAGCTCACCAATGCTAAGCTTACTTACAGCATCTGAGATAGTTTTAGCTATAAAATTATCAAATTTACTAAGTTCGTAATAGCCCTTTGAGTATAAAACATCCCCAAGCATAACAGCATTTTTAGCGCCATAAGAGTAGTTTATGGATGGCTTCCCTCTTCTAGTATCACTTCCATCTATTACGTCATCATGAAGCAAACTAGCTGCATGTATAAGCTCAACTATTGCACATAACTCAATCGCTTCTTGCGTATCGCCTGCTATTTTTAAAATAAGCTTTGAGCGAAGTTTTTTACCAGAACTTATCTCTTTATACATTAATTTCACAGGTTCATATTTAAAACTTTTTATGTGGTTTAACATAATCTCGTCAATTTTTTCTAAACTATCCATTAAATCCTACTCATTATTTGATAATACATTGCTAGTAAATTCAATATAATAATCATTTATAGCATCTTCCATATCATCTAAACTCTCAATCAAAACAGCGCTAGGAGATGATATATCAATGCCATTTTGCTCACATATCTTAGTTAAAGTTATAAAATTAAAAACTAACTCTTCTAAATTTTCTTCAACTAAATTTCTATTTGCGTTAAAAATTATATCAAAAAATTTCTCTTTTGGGGTTCCTTCAAAAATATCCAAATTATACCTTAAACTATTTATATTTTAATATTCATTATATCTAAAAAATATTTATCTATCCTAAAAAATAGCTGATATTTCATCTACTAATTTATCAACTTCTGATACGTTTTGATATTTATTAGAATCTCTTCCAAACCCCCACGTTACTTGAATATAAGGCATTTTAGCATTTATAGCTGCCTCTTCATCTTTTATACTATCTCCTACAAAACAGCCCTTTACATTATTACCATATTCATTTTTTAGTTCTTTCATAACTAAATTAAGCATTGTAGGATCTGGTTTTTGCGGTGTATCTTTACTAGCGCCTTCTATTAAATCAAAATACTCTATAATCCCTGTTTTTTTCAAAATGGCTTGCAATGAGTCCTTTGGTGCATTTGAGGCTAGTGTTATTAAATAACCTTTTTCTCTGCATTTTTCAAGCATTTCTTTAATGCCATCATAGGCTTTAGCATATAGATCATAGTTTTTTCTAAAGCTCTTTTCAAAGTTAATTTTTTGTTCAATTGTAATGGAATCTAAGCCATAAAACTCTTTAATATAATTTTTTTCTGGATTATTTATAATCTCTACTATAAAATCACTATCTAAATTTGGCTCTAGCCCAATGCTTTTTCTCATCTCATTAATGGTAGCCTCAATTGCCTTTTTACTATCTATTAAGGTTCCATCCATATCAAATATAATAGCTTTCATATCCTACCTTTATTAATTTTATAATTTTCTTATAATTTTACCAGTTTTTGTTCTTTTAAATTCATCTTTAAAATAAATTTCCTTTGGTCTTTCATACCGACTTAAATGTTCCTCAAATACCTTTTGTATCTGTTTTTTATAACTTTCATCTTTTTTTGTTTCAATTACCAAAACGATTTTATGTCCTAGCTTTTCATCTATTTTTGAGCTTATAAAAAATGGTTTATCAATGTAGCTTTCAAGCTTTTTTTCTATAACTTCTGGTATAAATTTTAGCCCACCTGAGATTATTATATTATCAGCTCTTCCTAAAATTTCAAACTCATTTTCATTTATAATATTTGCTAAATCATTGGTTATAAGTGGCTTTTCAAGTCCTGGCATTTTTATAGCTAAACAACCATTTTCAAGCCAAATTTTAATACCTTCAAGCACTTTATAGTTTTCATTTGCATCTTTTAAATTTACTCTTTTCAAAGCTATATGTGTTGCAGTTTCTGTCATACCATAACCGATATAACATTTTGTTTTAACTTTTAGAAGCTCATCTTTTAAAGAAGAAGACAAAGCCTGACCACCTAAAAGCAAAGTATCAATTTTTGAAAAATTAGATGGAGTGTCTAAGAGTTTGTAAACTTGGTTTGGCACCATAGCCACAAACTTAAAAGACTCTTTTTCATATTTTAAAAAAGCAAAATCACTATTTGGCTTTGCTACGCACAAATTTAATCCACCAATCAAAGCTCTAACTACCATCAACTTACCTGCTATATAATCCAAGCTCAAGCACAACAAAACTTTATCAAATTTTTGCAAATTAAAAAACTTTAATGTTCTTTTTGCACTTTTAGCAATAAAACTTTTTTCAAGTTTTATCTCTTTTGGAGTTCCTGTGCTGCCTGAGGTATGAACAACTAAATAATCTTTTTCATCATACCAATTTTTTAAAAACTCCAAAACTTCATTTTGAATTTCATCTAAAAACTCATTATTTAAAAGCTTATCAATCTCATAATTTTTACCATTTAAAATAATCTCTTTAGGAAAAATCTGCATCAAAAAGCTCCTTATAATCCATAGCCTTACTACTATCAAAATGTAAATTTTCACTATCTAAATATAAAGGCGAAGAGATATTGTTTAAAAAAAGCCCACCAGTTCCAAGACCTTGATGAATTTTAGGGTTTTTCATATAAGCCCATTGAGATATGGCATTTAAAGCTAAATTTGACTCCAAATATGATGTTATCCACCATTTAATACCTCTTCTTTTAGACAAATTTATCCACTCATCACAGCCCATAAGCCCTCCATGTAAACTAGGTTTTAAAACTAAATATTTTGGTTTTATGCTATCAAGTAAAATCTCTTTTTCTCTTAAACTATTTACACCAATTAACTCTTCATCTAAAGCAATATCCAAAACAGAATAATCACACAAACTTCTCATATGTGTCCAATTATCTTTTGGTATTGGTTGTTCAATAGAATGCACATCAAGCTTTGCTAATTTTTCTAAATTTACTATAGCATCTTTATAACTAAACCCGCCATTAGCATCAACTCTTATAATTAGCTCATCTTTATTAAAATTTTTTCTAATCTCTTTTATAAGATTTAACTCATCATTAAAATTTAAAGCACCAATTTTGAGTTTTATACATTTATATCCATTTTCTAGCTTTGTTTGAATTTGCTCTTGCATATATTTTAAATCGCCCATCCAAATTAAACCATTTATTTTTATACTATCTTTTCCATCGCTAAATTTAGATGGAAACAAAACTCCATTTTTTTGGCTATTTAAATCCAAATTTGCAACCTCTAAAGCAAATTTTACAGAAGATGGCATACCTTTAATATATGGCAAATTTTTTATATAATAAATAGGGTCATCACTTACTTTTTTAAGCCAAATTTCAACTTCTTTTTCACTTTCAGCACTAAGACCTTCAATTGGAGCACACTCACCAACCCCTATTTTTTCGTCATCTTGTAAAACTACATACCAAACTAGGCGTTCATTAAAACTTTTTCTTGAAGTTTTTGCTACTCTTTTAAATTGCAAATTCCTACTAATAACTTTTACTTTCAAAACTATCCTTAAAACCTCTATTAAGGAAATTTAGGAAATTTTGAAAAGTCTGGTTTTCTTTTTTGTAAAAATGCATTTTTACCCTCTTGAGCCTCTTGTGTAAGATAGTAAAGCATTGTTGCATTTCCTGCAAACTCTTGAATTCCAACCTGTCCATCAAGTTCAGCATTCAACCCAAGTTTTAGCATTCTAAGTGCTAAAGGACTATGTTCTTGCATTTTTTTAGCCCAAGAAACAACTTCATCTTCCAACTCATCAAAAGGCACAACCTTGTTTACAAGCCCCATTTCCAAAGCCTCTTTGGCACTATATTGCCTACACATAAACCAAATTTCACGAGCCTTTTTTTGCCCTACTATACTAGCTAAATATGAAGACCCAAGCCCCGCATCAAAACTTCCCACTTTTGGACCTGTTTGACCAAAAATAGCATTCTCACTTGCTATTGATATATCACAAACTACATGCAAAACATGCCCTCCACCAATGGCATAACCATTAACCATAGCAATTACTGGTTTTGGCATTGAGCGAATTTGTCTTTGAACTTCTAATATATTTAATCTTGGGACACCGCCATCATCTATATAACCGCCTTCTCCTTTTACACTTTGATCTCCACCTGAGCAAAATGCTTTGTCTCCAGCACCTGTTAAAACTATAACATTTATACTCATATCTTCGCGGCAAATTCTAAGTGCATCAGTTATTTCATTAACTGTTTTTGGGCGAAAAGCATTTCTTTTGTGCTCTCTATTTATTGTAATTTTCCCAATGCCTTCAAAGTAGTCAAAAAATATATCTTCATAATCTTTTATTTTTTTCCATTCTCTCTTACTCATACTTTTCTCCTTTAATTTTTTTATATAAATTTTTATAACTTTTTGTATTTAAATTTGGATTAGTAAAAACTTCTAAAATTTGTGGTTTTTCACATTTACAATTATACATTTTATATAAATTTTCTTTTAACTCTTGTAAATTTGTAGCTTTAGCATAACTTAGTCCAAAAGTTTTGGCAAACCCGCTAGCTTCAATGTTATGTTTGGCAAAAAAATGTTTTTCATAACTAGGTGAGTTTTCAAGCTGTTCTAAAAAACCAAAAATATTTCCACCGCCATTATTTACTAAAATTATCTTTAAGTTCTCTTTTAAATACCCATTCCACATAGCATTAGAATCATATAAAAAAGACAAATCTCCTAAAATTACGGTATTTATCTTCTCATCTTTGCTTGCATATCCAACCGCACTAGAAAAAGAACCATCAATCCCACTAACACCTCTATTTGAAAGATATTTACAGCCATCTTTTGGTTTATTTAAAATCATATAACGAATAGGTGAAGAGTTTCCTAAATGAACTATAGAGTTTTTTGGAAGCATTTTAGAAATTTCACTATAAACACTCATATCACAAAACGGAAGCTCTTTTAAATAGTTTTGATATGTTTTTTCTACTAAATTGGCAGTCTTTTTCCAAATTTCTAAATAACTTTTATCATCTTTTTTAAACTCCTTAATTTGTCTAAAAAAGCAACTAACACTTAGTGGCAAAACATCACTTAAAGCCTCATAAGTATCTATAAAATTGTTATCATCATTGCTTATATGATAGTGAAATTTTGGCTTAAAAGTTTTAAGATATTTTTTGATATTTTTTGATATAACTTGACCTTCAAAAGTTATAAGCAAATCTGGTTTAAACTCATTTGGGGTTGTATTTAAAATTTTAGCAACAACTAAATCAACTTGCCAAATTGTATTATCATTTTTTTCTAAATTTGCCAAATGTTCACCAAGAATTATAGCATTTGTGTTTTTAGCAAATTCTTTTAAACTTTCAAAAGATTTCTCTTGTAAATTTTGCCCTGCTATTATTAAAATTTTACTACTTTTATTAAGATTATCTCTAAATTTAGCAAGTTCATTCTCATCTAATTTAGCATCAATTCTTGCTAAATTTACTCTATTTTGAACTGACAATGGTTCGTTTATTAAATTATGAAGTGGCTCTTCAAAAGGAACATTAAAATGCACAGGGGAGTTTTTTAAAATCGCTAAACTTAGAAGCTCATTTATCTTTCTTCTTGAATACCAAAGTGCTTTATCATCATCTTGTAATGGCAAAACAACACTTTTTAAAATGAAATTATTGTAAATTCCATCTTGATTTAAGCATTGATTTTCCATTTGAGAGATATAGTAGTTTGGGCGATCGGCTGTTATTACTATCAATGGCACTTTTTGATAATACGCTTCAGCAATGCTAGGTGCGTAATTTAAAGTAGCAGTTCCTGAACTACAAACTAAAACAACTGGTTTTTTACTAGCTCTTGCCAAACCAAGTGCAAAATATCCTGCACTTCTTTCATCTACTATAGTTTTACAATCAAAAAAATCACACCCACTAAAAGTATGAATGAAAGGTCCATTTCTTGAGCCAGATGAGATTACAACATCTTTTATATCATATGCTCTAAGTAACCCTACTAACAAAGTGGCTTGTTTTTTATCAGAAATCATTGAATGCTCTTAATTGTATTAAGCAAAGTTTGAGCTTTGTTTTCAGTCTCGTCCCACTCATCTTTTGCAATTGATTTAGCAGTTATCCCACCACCAACATATAACTTATAATGCTCTTTTAAAACTTCCATACATCTTATGTTTACAAAAAGCTTTATATCATCTTTTTCTAATTTAAAAGCTCCTAAAAATCCCGCATAGTATTTGCGGTCATATTTTTCAATTTTTAAAATCAACTCTTTTGCCTCTTTTTTTGGCATTCCACAAACTGCTGGTGTTGGTGCAAGATGTGATATAAAACTTCCAACTTTATCCCTAATTGGCTCCATATTAAAACTAAAAGAGGTTTTTAAGTGAGCTACAACGCTAGTTTCAAATGTCTCAGGTCCTATTGTATCATAGTTTGGGATATTAAATTTATTTAAAGTATCAACTATATATCTTGAAACAAATGCTTGTTCTTCTATCTCTTTTACTCCCCAACTATAGTTTTTATCAGTTTTTAAGGTTTGTGTAGATGCTAAAGATACGGTGTTAGCTGTATTTTTATCGGCTATTAAAAGCATTTCAGGAGTTGCTCCAAGCCATAAACCAATGTTAGGAATATTTATAATATATACAAAAACTTTTGGGTTTCTTTTTTTTAATTCCACAAATAAATCGCTTAATTTTTCATCTTTTCTCTTTATATTTTTAAACTTTGATATAACGATTTTGTTTGCTTTTTTACTCTTTATACTAGATATAGCTTCACTTATTTGTTTAGTATAATCTTCTAAATTTATCTCATTTTCACCACAAAAAAAGTCATTGAAATTTTCATTTTTCTTTAAGAGTTTTAAGTCAAAATTTCCTATCTCATCATATCCTTGTAAAAAAATTTCATCTTCTATAACAATTATAGGTGAACTTTTTTTGTTTTCAAATGGTGCAAAAACAAAACCTTTTTTACTATTTAACTCCTCAAAAGAGTCTAAAATTTCTGGTTTTTTATCTATATTTAAAACAGATTTTGGGACATTGCTATTTGGTTCAAAATAACAAACAAATGGGAGATTTTTTTCTAAAAGTCTATCTATAAAATTGTTTATATCCATTTTTTACATCTTTCAATTATCATATAATCATTTTTAAAATATTACAAGATATAGAGTTTACCAAAATTTTATTAAATCAAAATTTAAGTTTATAAATAAAAAGAAATTTAAGTAACAACTTAATCAATATCCATCATTAAAATCTCGTTTTTTATGTTTTTCTTTCTTGTATGATTTTTTAGTTTTTAACTTTTCTAGCAAATTTGCCTCTTTTATAAGTTCATCTTTACTTTTTAAAAGGCTAATTGAACTTGCAAAATTCTCAAGTGCTTTAGTATATGGCTGATCTAAATGTGCTGGTTCAACCTTTTTTAAAACTTCTAAATTTTTAAAAACTCTCGCCTCAAAAAGTTCTTTATCAAAATCCTCTCTTTTTAGTAAATTTATAGCTGATTTTACAAATCTTTCCAAGGCTCTTATATATTTAACTCTTTGTGATTTTTCATCTATTTTTCCCAAAATAAACCTTTTGATTTTTTTAAACTTATATTTTATTTTATATTACTTTAAATTTTAATTATAATGAAAGTTATGCTGTGCTACTAATTTCAATTTTAATGTAAAATATAATTATTATTTTGATATAGCAAAATTTACAGCTTCAATAGCGTGCAGTGTCGTTGTATCAAAAACCAAAGTATCAACATCTTCTTGTTTTATCAGTAGTGGAATTTCAGTGCAACCAAGCACTATGCCATTAGCTCCATTTAAAGCTAAATCTTTTATTATCTTTATGTACTCATCTTTTGATGATTGTTTTATGATACCTTTGCAAAGCTCGTTATATATGATATTATGAACAATATCCCTTTGCTCTTTTGTAGGAATGATAACTTCTATATTAAATTTCTCGTTTAGTATTTTTAGATAAAAATCACCTTCCATGGTAAATTTAGTTCCTAAAAGTCCAACTTTTGTAATTTTCTTTTGGCTAATAGCTCTACCAATAGCTTCTGCAATATGTAAAACATCTATTTTTGCTAAATTTTCTATATCGCTGGCTAATTTATGCATTGTATTTGTGCATATCAAGATAAAATCCGCACCACTATTTTTTAGTTTTTTTGCAATCTCAACCATAATCTTACTTAACTCTTCCCAATTTCCTTGATGTTGCAAAATTTCTATCTCTTCAAAATCTACCGAATGCATAATGCATTTTGCAGAGTGAAGTCCCCCTAATCTCTCTTCTACGGTTTTATTGATAATCTTATAATACTCAAGTGATGATTGCCAACTCATTCCGCCTATTAGCCCTATTATTTTCATATTGCAACTCTCCTTAAAGTATATATTTTAGTTTGTATTGTATTAAATTTAGATTATACCAAATTTTAAAAAATCAGATATAATATTGATATTTTATAATAAGGAAAAATATGAAAAAAGAGACTATAGCAACCCATTATGGGTATAATCAAAAAAATGATATCGGTGCAATGGCAGTTCCAATTTATCTAACAACTGCATTTGACTTTGGAACAAGCGAGCGAGCTGCTGATAGATTTTGCCTTAAAGATTTGGGTCCAATATATTCAAGACTTACAAATCCAACTGTTGATGTTTTAGAAAGTAGACTAGCCAAGTTAGAAGGCGGAAGTGCAGCACTTGCTGTATCAAGCGGTCAAGCAGCAACTTTTACAGCAATCATTAACCTAGCTGGAGCTGGAGATAACATCATAGTTGCAGAAAAAGTTTATGGAGGAACTGCAACTCTTACAATGCATAGTTTAAAAAGGTTTGGCATTGAAGCAAGGCTTTTTGATAGTGAAAATCCTCAGAATTTAAGAGATTTGATAGATGAAAAAACAAAATGTATCTTTTTTGAGACTATTTCAAATCCTCAAATTTCAATCGCAAATATTGATGAGATAGTTAAAATAGCAAAAGAGTTTAATATTGTAACCATAGCTGATAACACAGTTGCAACTCCTATTTTATACAACCCTTTAAAAGATGGTGTTGATGTTGTGGTTCATAGTGCAAGCAAATACATAAGCGGACAAGGACTTAGCATAGCTGGAGCTGTTGTTGCAAGTAAAGAGCTAAACCAAAAACTAAAAGCTAACCCTAGATACGAACACTTTAACACTCCTGATGAGAGTTATCATGGACTAGTTTATGCTGATTTGGTTGATAGTTTTGATATATTTATTTTAAGGGCTAAATTTGGAATTTTAAGAGACTTTGGTATGACTCTTTCTCCATTTAATGCTTTTCAGCTAATTCAAGGACTTGAGACACTTAGCATAAGAGTTAAAAAACACTCTAAAAATGCCAAAAAAGTGGCTAAGTTCTTACAAAATCACCCAAAAGTAAAAAGGGTAATTTACCCAGCACTTAAAGAGCAAAATGGGTATGATATAGTAAAAAGCAAATTTAAAGATGGTATGGCAAGTGGGCTTTTGGCATTTGAACTTGAAGATTTTGAAAGTGCAAAAAAAGTTTCAAACAAGGTAGAAATTTTTTCAGTTGTTGTAAACATAGGCGATACAAAATCAATAATAACCCACCCTGCAAGCACAACTCACTCTCAACTTAGCAAAGAGGAGTTAGAAAATAGTGGAATTTCACAGGGTCTTATAAGACTTAGCATTGGTTTAGAAAATGCAAAAGATTTGATAAAAGATTTAGAACAAGCTTTGGAGGAGATATAATGAATATAGCAAATAACATAGTTGAATTAATTGGCAATACACCATTAATTAAGATAAATAGCTTTTCAAAAAATGCAACAATTTTAGCAAAAGCTGAGTTTATGAACCCATCAGGTTCGGTAAAAGATAGAGCTGCATATGCTATGATAAAAGATGCATTGGATAAAGGGTCAATAGATAAAAACTCAACTTTAATTGAGCCAACAAGTGGAAACACAGGTGTTGGACTTGCAATGGTTTGTGCAAAACTTGGGCTTAAACTTATTTTAACTATGCCAAGCTCTATGAGTATGGAAAGAAGAATGCTTTTAAAAGCCTATGGTGCAAAACTTGTTTTAACTGAGCCTAGTCTTGGAATGCAAGGGGCGGTTGATGAGAGTATAAAACTAAAAAATGAAACTTTAAATTCATTCATACCATCACAATTTGAAAATCCTGCAAACCCAGATATCCATAAAAAAACAACAGCAAGAGAGATTTTAAAAGATACAGATGGCAAGGTTGATATTTTTGTAGCTGGGTTTGGAACTGGTGGAACTATAAGTGGTGTTGGAAAAATTTTAAAAGAGCATAATCCAAATATAAAAATTATAGCAGTTGAACCTGCAAGTTCTCCTTTAGTAAGTGAAGGAAAAGCTGGTCCACATAAAATTCAAGGTATAGGTGCAAATTTCATACCTAAAAACTTTGATAAAAATGCCATAGATGAAGTTATAACCGTAAGCAATGAAGATGCATTTAACACAGCTAGAAAACTTGCAACAGATGAGGGAGTTTTAGTTGGAATTTCAAGTGGGGCAAATGTATTTGCTGCAAATTTAGTAGCCTCTAAAGATGAAAATAAAGATAAAACTATAGTTACAATATTGTGCGATAGTGGTGAAAGATATCTTTCAACAGGACTTTTTGAATAATTTAGTTAGCCTTCTTGGCTAACTAAAAAACATCTGCCTTACCATTATCACAACTATTGCAATTGGGGCAATAAATCTAAGTGTAAAATACCAAATTTCAAATACTTTTTTACTTTTTACATATTGTTTAAAGAAATTTTCAACTTTAATTTTTGGTATAAAAAAGCCAACAAATATCGCACTAAGTATAGAACCAACTGGAAGCATTATATTTGAAGTAAGGTAGTCTAGTATATCAAAAAAGCTTTTTTTGCTAAAAGTCATATAATGTCCATAGCTTGGGTTTAGAGATATTATACAAGATACACTTAATATTAAAATAAAAACCCCTATGACACTCAGTGCTTTTACCCTTGAAATTTTATACTCATTTACAAGATAAAATGTAAAAGGCTCTATCATGGAGATAGCTGAGGTAATTCCTGCAAAAAATAGTGATAAAAAGAATACAAAAGCCAAAATATTTCCAACTATACCAAATTTAGCAAACAAAGTTATAAGCGAGAAAAAGACTAGCCCCGCCCCTTGTTGTGAAGGATCTGCTCCAAACTCAAATATAAATGTAAAAACTATAAGCCCCATCATAATACCAATTAAGATGTTGATTATAACGATATAAAAAGAGCTTGTTATGACATTTGTATCATCATCAAGTGAAGCAGCATATGTTAATATACAGCCAATTCCTAAGCACAATGTAAAAAAAGATAATCCCAAAGCATCTAAAACAGAGTGCATACCAATTTTACTAAAATCAATATAAAATAAAAACTTAAAAGCATCACCAAAACCATTAATACTCATAGAAAATAAAAGCATAGCTAAAAGCATTACAAACAGAGTTGGCATCATATAGATATTTAGTCTTTCAATCCCACTTTTGACCCCTCTTGATACTACAAAAAGCGTTAAAATAAAAGCAATAAAAAAGAAAAACAGACTACCTTTAATATCTCCTAATACAACATTTCCAAAAAATGCTTTTGCTTCATTTATGTCAGCAGGAAGTGGCAAAAAAGATACATAAACATATCTAGCAACCCAGCCAAGAATGACTAAATAAAAAGATAAAACAAGTATTCCGCCAATAGCTAAAAATCCAGCATTTTTCCATCTCTCCTTATTTTTCACAGCTAAAGTTCTATATGCATTTACTGGATCACTTTGACTAAGCCTTCCCATTAAAATTTCGCCTAAAAATATAGCAAAACCAATGGTTAATGTGATTGCCAAATACAAAATTATAAATGCAAAACCACCATTTTGTCCAACAAGTGTTGGAAATTTCCAAGCATTACCAAGTCCAACTGCACCACCTGCAACTGAGAGTATAAAGCCTATTTTTGTAAAATTTTCTTTCATAAAATCAACCTACCAATAAATTAAACATAATTACTATAACAGCGATTATTGAAACATATCTTAAGAAAAAATACCATAGTTTAAACATTTTTTTGCTCATATATTTGTAAAAAAACTCTTCCAAATCTCTTCTATTTAAAATATATCCAACAAAAATTGCTGCAAAAAGTCCACCAAGCGGCATAATTATATTAGAAGCTAGATAATCAAGTATATCAAAAAAGCTTTTTCCGAAAAATGTAAAATACTCTTTTGTATAGCCAATGTAAGATAAAATGCAAATAGTTCCTAAGATATATACAACACTTCCAATTAAAATTAAAGATTTTTTTCTACTAAAACCATATTGATTTATAAGATAAAAAGCAAATGGCTCTATCATAGAAACTGCACTTGTAAGCCCAGCAAAAAACAGCGATATAAAAAATAAAACCGCTAAAATATTTCCCAAAACTCCCAAATTTGAAAAAAGAGTAGTTAATGAGATAAATATAAGCCCCGGACCTTGCTGTGAAGGGTCTGCTCCAAATTCAAATATAAAAGTAAATACTATTAAACCCATCATTAAACCTATGATTACATTTATGATTATAATTGAAATCGTACTTGTTACAAAATTTGTATCATCAGACAAACTTGCTGAGTAAGTTATAATAGAACCAGCACCAATGGAAAGACTAAAAAATGCCATTCCAAGAGCATACAAAACTGAGTTTGTAGTTATAGCTGAAAAATCTGGGAAAAATAGAAATTTAAAAGCATCATTAAATCCACTCATACTAGCAGAATAACAAAGCATTCCAAATAAAATCAAAAATAGAGTTGGCATAATCCAAACATTTAATTTTTCTATACCATTTATAATGCCTTTTGAAACAATAAAAAATGAGATTAAAAAGGTTATAGTAAAGCACAAAATTTGACTTATATAGTCATTAAATAAAAGATTTTCAAATACTTCTTTGCTAGTTTGTATATCTTTTGGCAATGCTGAAAAACTTAGATAAAAATACTTTACTATCCAGCCTATTATTATGCTATAAAATGAAACTATTAAAAGTGCACCAATTGATGTAAATCCAACCATTGACCACGATTTTTTATATTTTGGTGCAAGAGTTTTATATGCATTTATAGGATCTTTTTCACTAGCTTTACCTATATAAAGCTCTGCTAAAAATATAGTAAAACCCACACAAATAGTTAAAATGATATATAAAAGTATAAAAGCAGAACCCCCATTTTGTCCAACCAATGTTGGAAATTTCCATGAATTTCCAAGCCCAACAGCACTTCCTACAACTGCTAAAATAAACCCTATTTTAGAAAATTTACTATTCAAACAAAATCCTTTTAAAATAATTTTACTAATATAAGCATATATTATGCTAACTTTTTTTTTCTAAGTAAAGATATAATGTTATTATATTTATTAATATCTGTACAATGTATTAATAGCAGATCATTTTCTTCAAAAATATATGAACCACCTGGTTTAAAACTCTCGTTATCCCTTTTTATTAAAAGTATTAAAAAATCATCATCTATATCCATTTCAGCAAGGTTATGTCCTATAAATTTAGACCCTTTTGGTATGGTAAATTGCCTTAAGCCTCCATAAAAAATAGGCTTATTTGGAAGATGGAAATTTGGATTATAATTCTCATCTTTTATATCAAAAAACGAAGCAGCCCATCCTAATGTCCCTCCTTGAAACATAACAGAAACCAAAACCATAACAAAAACAATATTAAACATCATATGTGCATTGTTTATGCCTTCTGCTATTGGATATGTTGCAAGAATGATTGGAACAACTCCTCTAAGCCCAACCCAAGATGTAAAAAGTTTCTCTTTATAGTTAAATTTTGAAAAAGCAAGTCCTATAAAAACACTAACTGGTCTTGCAACAAACATTAAAAAAAGAGCTATAACAACACCTATTAGTGCCACTTCTGGAAGATGTGTTGGAAATACTAAGAGTCCTAATGTTAAAAATATTAAAACCTGCATAAGCCATGAAATTCCATCAAAAAAGCCTATTAAATTTCTTTTATGAACAAACTCTCTTTTATTTGTAATAATTCCAGCTGTATAAACAGCTATATAGCCATTTCCACCTAGTTCCTCAGTTATGCCAAATAAAAATATAACCATAGCCATTATAAGAACTGGATACAATCCCCATGCACTAAGCTTTATCTTGTTTATTAAACTTGGCAAAATAACCCCAAAAAGATATCCCAAAAGCCCGCCTATAATAAACTGCAAAGCCAAACTTTTTATCAAATCAGAAGTTTCAGGAAATTTAGGAGCAGCTATAATGCTAATTACAGTCATAGTAAGAAAAATTGCCATAGGGTCGTTACTACCGCTTTCAAATTCTAAAAGTTCGCCTATGTTGTTTTTTAAAACAATTCCTTTTGAACGAAGTATGGCAAAAACAGCAGCAGCATCGGTTGAGCTTATAATACAAGCTAGTAAAAAGCTCTCTAAGAATGTAAAATCTAAAACAAAATATATAAAAAAACTTAAAACAAAAGCGGTAATTAAAACCCCTAAAGTAGCCAAAATAAACCCTGATTTCATTATGGGCTTAATTGCTTTATATGATGTATCAAGCCCTCCAGCAAATAGTATAAATACTAAAGCCACTGTTCCTAAATCACCTGCTAATTTTGCATTATCAAAATCAAGTTTTAAAATTCCATCGCTTCCAGCAAGCATTCCTACTATTAAAAATATCAACAAAGCAGGAATTCCATACTTATCAGATAGTTTACTTGAAAAAACACTAACAATAAAGAGTATGCCTACTATAATAAAATGAGTTGTCAATACTTTCCTTTGTAATGGCCTATAAAATGCTACTAATACAGATATTTTAGTCTTGATATTTTTATCATATGTAGTCTATCAAATACAATATTTATATTGGATTAAAAATTTTGCTTTATTATTAAAATAAAATTATTTTAAATGGAAAAGTATGGATAGTTGTATAGTTTGTGGCAGTGAAAAGCTATTTTTTATAAAAACGAATTTTGGAATCTGCTATCACTGTAAAAACTGCAATTTTATATTTAAAGATAGAAAAGAGATGCTAAGCCTAGATAATGAGTTAAATGTATACAATAACCACAATAACTCTTTTTATGATAAATCCTATGTTGAGTATTTTTATGATTTTTTAAACAAAGCTGTATTTCCTTTTTATAAAGAGGGTAAAACTGCTTTTGATTTTGGAAGTGGTCCAAGCCCAGTATTAGCTACTATCTTAAAAACATATCATAATTTTAATGTAGATATATATGATAAATTTTACTCTCCAAAAAAAGTTTATTTAGGTAAAAAATACTCACTAATCACATCCACAGAGGTTTTAGAACATATAAAAAACCCAATTGAGGCTTTTTTAATATTTAAAAGCCTTATGGATAAAGATAGCATTTTAGCAATTATGACATCATATCATCCAAATTCATATGAGGATTTTAAATCTTGGTACTATATAAGAGATAAAACACATATATCATTTTATTCACTACAAACAATGCAGTATATAGCTGATAAATTTGACCTTGAAATAGTATTTTCAGATAAAAAAAGATACACAACTTTTAAACTAAAAAGTTAATTGCCTAGCTTAACAGCTAAGCAACTATTCCAAGCTTAACTTATTTTATCTTTTTCTTTTAATGCCCTACTTAACATAAGTTGAGCGATAGCTCTTTCTTCTTTTATAAAATGGAAGTTGTTATCAAAATTCTTAAATAAATCTTTCTTTTCGCTTCCTGTGTACCTTATAAATATATCAATCCCAAGTTTCATAGATTTTAAAAGCTCAGCAACAATTTCAAGTTTTTGCTCATTTGCTATTGCTACAATAATAGAATAAGCATTATCAATGCCTGCTTCTTTTAGAGTTTGTTTATCTATTATATTTCCTAGATACACATTCTCTCCTCTACTTCTTCCAAGTTCAACCAAGCTAAGATCACTCTCAAGAACAACATATTTTAAATTTTTCTGCTTTAACTCTTGGACGATCATCTGCCCAAGTCTACCATATCCAGCTATTATAAAGTGATCTTTTATAGTTTGAGGTTGTATATACACATCTTCGTTTTCAGTTGGCATTTCGTTTTCAAATTTGTTAGCTATTCTATTTAAATTATTTAATATAAATGGGGTTAAAAACATAGATATAACAATAACAGCTATTAAAATCCCACTAGTTTCTCTATCTAATAAATCTTTTGTGCCCATAAGAGCTAAAATAGCAAGTGCAAACTCACCAACCTGACATAGAGATAGCGATGTTTTAATGGCTATCCTTCTTCTTACTTGAAATTTAATAATTACATAAACCACAACTGCTTTTAAAGTCATAACCCCTATTAGTAAAAATAAAACTAACCCCCAATTGTTAGCTATAATCTCAAAATCAATTTGCATACCAATAGTTATAAAAAACAGTCCTAAAAGAATATCTCTAAATGGAATCAAATCCGCTTCAATAGCATGTTTATGGCTAGTTTCTGCTATTAGCATTCCTGCTATAAATGCACCAAGAGAGTATGAAAATCCAAAAGAGTGAGATAAAAAGCTAGAGCCTATAACTATAAACAAAACAGAAGCTATAAAAATTTCATGAGAATCGGTCTTTAAAATAGTATGAAAAAAACTATTAAAAACATATTTTCCTATAAAAAAGAGCAACGATACAACAATAACAACACTAACTAATGTTTTTAAAACAAGTATCTCGATCTCTACATCGCCAGATGATGCGAAAAAATCAACCATTAAAAGTATAGGAATAACTGCTAAATCCTGAAATAAAAGTATGCCAAGTGTCTTTTTTCCATAAGCTTGACTTATTTTACCAGTATCATTTAAAATTTTAAGAACAATGGCAGTTGAAGAAAGGGCTAATGAGCAAGCTATAATTATACTAATCTCTAAGCTCATAGTATCAAATGCCCTAAGCACAAGCAGTGTTATGAAAGCCGAGGTTATTAAAAACTGTAACCCACCATTGATAAAAACCTCTTTTTTCATACTCATTAGATGTTTAAAGCTAAACTCAAGCCCTATAGTAAACATTAAAAACACTATACCAAACTCAGCAACATGGGCTATCTCTTCTCTATTTCCCATATCATACATATGAGAAATAGCTATACCTGTTACGATATATCCTATAATAGTTGGTATATCAAATAGTTTAAATATAACATTTAAAACAATAGCAAGGGCGGTTATAACTAAGAAAATTTCTAAAAACAGTTCCACTAATTAGCCTTACTGTCATCATAAAAAATTAAATCAAAATTAGTTCTTCTTTTTACTAGTGATCTTTTTGTTGAGCTTTGATTTAATTTTGATAGCTCCTCCTTTAATTCGTCAATCTCTCTTATATGCTCCTCTATCTGCTCTTTAAGTTGTAAAATCACATCAACACCAGCTAAGTTTACACCTAAATCTCTTGTTAGTCTTAAAATCATCTTAATTCTATCAACATCTTTTTGAGAATATAGTCTCATCCTACCTTCGGTTCTACCAGGTTCAACAAGACCCTCTCTTTCATATTGTCTTAATGTTTGTGGATGAATTTCTAAAACTTTAGCAACTACACTTATCAAATAAACGGGTTCTTCATAATTTTTCAATTTTAATCCTTTTTATAATTTTTCTTTAAGAATTTTAACTAGCTCACTGTCAAGTTCTTTAATATCTGGAAGTACTACATTCGTTTTTAAATACAAATCGCCATAGATTTTTGTTTTTCTGTTTTGAATCCCATACCCTTTTAATCTAATTCTTTGTCCATTTTTTGTATTTGGTACGATTTTGATATTTACATCTTTTTTATATGTATCTACACCAATAGTTCCACCAAACCAAGCGGTTTTCAAAGGTATATCAATATCTTTATAAAGATCATCTCCATCTGCTGTATAAACACTACTTGGCTCAACAACTATATTAAGCATTATATCACCAACTTCACTACTTTGTTGTGATTTTTTTCCTTTTCCTTTAATGCGCAACTTTTCACCATCTCTAATGCCAGCTGGAATTTTAATTTTAATTCTTTGGCCACTTATATTTATCTCTTTTTCACCGCCAAGTACTGCAAAATCAAAATCAATAGATAGTCTTGCATTTATGTCTAAATTTTCAGAAAATCCACCAAATCCTGTAGAGAAACCTCCGCTACTAAAGCCACCGCTACTAAAGCCACCACCAAAAATACTCCTAAGGATATCGTTTAAATCCCCCATACTTTGTGTATTTCTAGCAAAGTCTTCAAAATTTTGACCACCAAACATGCTATCTCCGTGCATATCGTATTGTCTTCTTTTGTTTTCATCGCTTAAAATTTCATATGCACCATTAATCTCTTTAAATTTAGCTTCTGCTTCTGGTTCTTTGTTGATATCTGGGTGGTATTTTCTTGCAAGTCTTCTATACGCTTTTTTTATCTCATCAGTACTTGCATCTTTGCTTACACCCAAAGTTTCATATAGACTATCACTCATCTTTAAATTCCTTAAATTTTATAATTATTATATTAATATTTTTAAGTTATATTATATCAAAAACTTTAGTCTATGTCAATCAACTTATAGTTTTTTATAGTTATATTTCTGTTAAAAAAATATTAAGTAGCTTGACTTATAATTTTTTTAAATACATCTAAGGAGTTTAAATTGAAAAAATCAATTATTATTTCTGCAATTGTTGCAACTTCTCTTTTTTCTGCAAATATAAATTTTCAAAATGCAGATGATAACTATAAAAGAATAAACCCTGAGTTTAGTGATAGAACTATATTATCTTATCATAGCTCAGTTAGTGAAGCTAAAAAATCGGTTGTTAATATCTCAACTACAAAAAATATAAAAACCCCTCAAGGAAATATAAACGAGTTTTTTGACGACCCGTTTTTTAAACAGTTCTTTGGATTTAATTTTGGAATTCCACAAGAAAAAACTAGACAACTTAGCTCTCTTGGTTCAGGTGTAATAATCTCAAAAGATGGTTATATAGTTACAAACAACCATGTTGTAGAAGATGCTGATAAAATTACAGTTACTCTAGCTGATAGCAACAAAGAGTATGAAGCAAAAATAATAGGCAGTGACCCTAAAACTGATATAGCTATAATTAAAATTGAAAAAAAGGGTTTGGATGAGATTAAATTTGCCGATTCTAGTATACTTCTTGAAGGAGATATAGTCTTTGCTATAGGAAATCCTTTTGGCGTTGGAAGCACAATCACACAAGGTATAGTTTCAGCTTTAAATAAAAGCAATATTGGGCTTAATCAATATGAAAATTTCATCCAAACAGACGCTTCAATAAACCCTGGAAATTCAGGCGGTGCGTTAGTTGATAGTCGTGGTGCGTTAGTTGGTATAAACTCAGCCATTTTAAGTAGAGGTGGTGGAAACAATGGGATAGGCTTTGCCATACCATCGAACATGGTAAAAGATATAGCACAAAAACTAATAACTGACGGTAAAATAGAAAGAGGTTATATAGGTGTTATGATATCAGATCTTACAAATGATCAAAAAGTTGTTTATAAAAATGAACAAGGTGCACTTGTTGTAAGTGTAGAAAGTGGCTTACCAGCGGATAAAGCGGGCCTAAAAAGAGGTGATTTAATCATAAAAGCCAATGATAAAGATATTAAATCATCAAATGAGCTTAAAAATTTAATAGGCTCATTAAAACCTGGAACTAAGTTAAAAATTACCTATGAAAGAGGTGGAAAAACAGCTAAAACAGAGCTAGAGCTTGCAAATATGGACAAATCTTTTAGTGCAACAAGCTCAAGCTATAACAATGCCCTTAAGGGATTAAGTGTAAAAGAGATAACAAGCGATATTAGACAAAAATATAATATGAATCCTGAGTTAAAAGGTGTTATAGTTACTGATGTTGAGGTCAATTCCAAAGCCTATGAAGCGGGATTTATGATAAATGATATTATAATACAAGTTGGTGATAAAGAGATTTCAAATATAGCTGAACTAAATAAAGCTATAAAAGAAAATAAAGATGAAAAAATGTTAGTATGGGTTATGAGGCGCGGAGTTCCTCAAGGACTTGTTATAAAATAAACCCTTTAGGCTACCAAACTAGGTAGCCTCCCTTCTTTTTTATTGAAATAAAACTACCAATTTGATATAATCATCTAAATTTAAGGAATTGATATGAAAAAAATTTTAATGATAGAAGATGATTTAGAACTTGCTGAAATTTTAACTGAATTTTTAGAACAATATGATATGCAAATAACAGTATCTGATGATCCGTTTCTAGGAATTTCTAAAGTAAATTTAGAAGATTATAATTTAGTAATTTTAGACCTTACTCTTCCTGGGCTTGACGGGCTTGAAGTGTGCAAAGAGATAAGAAAAACAAACAATGTTCCTATCATAATATCTTCAGCAAGACATGATTTAACTGATAAGATAAATGCTTTTGATTTTGGTGCTGATGATTACTTACCAAAACCATATAATCCTCAAGAGCTTCTTGCTAGGATAAGAAGCCTAATAAGAAGAAATCAAGGTATGGAACAAAATACAGCTAAAGACTCTAAAGCAGATAATAAAAATAAAGATTTAGTTTTAAATGAATTTGAACATATTATCACTTTAAAAGGCAAGCCTCTAAATTTAACAGTAGCTGAATATGACATATTAAGCTATTTGATTAAAAAAGAGGGCGGTGCAATATCAAGAGAAGAGTTAATATATAATTGTGATGCGATAAGCGAAGATTCAACAAATAAAAGCATAGATGTTATAATAGGAAGGATAAGAAACAAGCTTGGAGAAAATCCAAAAAATCCAAAATATATTCACGCTATAAGAGGTGTTGGATATAAGCTAATGCAATGAGAAAATCATCTATATTTTACACCATAACTTTTATTTTTATACTAGCCATAACTAGCATATCTTTAGCTTTTTTATGGCTTATGAGTTATGACAAACAAAACTATACAAAAGAGTTAAATACAAAATACTCAATAGTTTCTCGTGCAACTCTTTTCAAAATGGCAAATCTTATTGACGATAGTGAATACAGTATGCAAGTAAGAAATTTTAACATGCCTGAAGTTAGTGATAAAGATAAAAAAGAAGAAATCATTGCTGGTGCTACTATAGTTGAGGAAATTAATGCCGATATAGGTTCATCTGCTATATTGTTTTATAAAAAAAGTCATTATTTAAGAATTCGTCATTTAGATAGCATACTTCTTCTTAAAGATGCAGAATATCAGCCATATAGATATGATATAATCAAATTTATATTTGGACTAGTTGCTTTGATTATACTTTTAACCTATCTATTTATAATACGCAAAATTAAACCTTTAAGAAAAATAAAAAGGCAGATTAATAAATTTGCCAATGGGGATTTAGATATAGCAAAAATAAGCACAGGAAATGATGAGATAAGCGAAGTTGGTGAGGCATTCTATAATGCAGTTATGGAGATAAAAAAATTAAACGAATCAAGACAACTCTTTTTAAGAAATATTATGCATGAGCTTAAAACTCCAATTACAAAAGGTATGATTACAGTTGAAATGATAGAACAAACTAAAAATAGAGATAGGCTAATATCTGTTTTTGAAAAACTAGAGGATCTTATAAATGAGTTTGCAGCAGTTGAGCGTGCTACTGCTGGTATAACCCTAACTGATACGAGCAAATGTAAAATTAGTACTCTTATTGAAAAAGCTATAGAAATAGCAATGATCGAACGAAAAAATGTAAAAGTAAATATAGAAAATGATATTGAAATTTATGCTGAAGAAAAGATGTTTTCAGTGGCTATAAAAAATATTATTGATAACGGAATGAAGTATTCTGCCAATAAAAAAATAGAAATCGTCGTAGATAAAAACAAAATAGACTTTATAACACCGGGAAAACCAATGGAACAAGAGCTAAGCGTTTACATAGAGCCATTTTCAAAAGGAAAAAATGCAAAAAATAGCTTTGGACTTGGTCTATATATAGTTGATAACATATTAAAATCGCATAACCTAACACTATCATACCGATATGAAAATGAAAAAAATATATTTAGTTTTGAAAATTTAGAAAAAATAACTGTAAAAAAAGAGTATGAGTAAATATTATAATTCATACAGAAATCAAACTAACTTCTGTATGAATAAGATGCGCGTTTGATTATTTTTTTTATTTCATCTAAAAGAGTTAATGAAGCCTGTATTTCATCTCTTTGTTTTGAAATGCTTTCAACATTTGCACCGACACTAATGCCTTTTGATAAAGAGTACTTGTAAATAAAATTAAAAAATTCTAAACTTAAATTTATAGATGTTTGAATCATATCATTGGAATCTATTAATTTTTTTTCAAATCTATCTTCAACAAAAATTCCAAGCCATTTTATAAAATCAAGTGTCTTTTTACTTCCACAAGGGATAAATGTAAAAATTATCGGAATATTTGCAAAATTTGTTTGAGCATAATCATCAATAAATTTTTTAGCATTTTCTACATTATAAATAGCTTGAGATATAAAAAATTTACAACCATTTTTACTTTTTTCTATCATTCTAATATGTTCATCTTTTTTTATAACATGTCTTTCAGGTATACAAATACCTCCCAAAACCGAATTAAAGTTAGAATTTTTAGTTAGCCTATAAGCCTCATCCAAAGTCAGTTTAGGAACTACCTTTGAGGAGCTTGAGCCAACAAAGACATATATATAATCTTTTTCTTTTTGCAAAAAATCATAAAAAGTGGCTGTATCATATTTTGATACAGCCTTATATATTATAGGCTCAATGCTGGTGTGTAAAAAATCTTCATAGTACTTTTGCGGATCCAATGTCTGCACAAAATCAAAAATTCTTTCGCTACTATTTCTACTTTTTTCATCTTGTAAATCATATATAATAATACCATCAACTCCGATTTCTTCAAACCTTTGCTTATGTATTTTGCCAATCCTTTCATATTCACTGTTTGGCAAATTCATCCTTGGAGGAGTGATTCCATAGAGTAAAATTCCTGGTTCATTATTTAAAATTTTATCTTTTAGCATAACAATTCTTCTATAACTCTCTTGCTAATTTAGTCGCTTTTACCAAATTAATGAGACTTGGTTTAACCTCTTCCCATTTTCTTGTCTTTAATCCACAATCAGGATTAATCCACAAACGCTCTTTTGGAAGCACTTCAAGCAAAGCTTTTATTTGATTTAGTATCTCTTTGGTATTTGGAATTCTTGGACTATGTATATCATAAACTCCAGGACCAACCTCTTGCTTGTAGCCAACTTTGGCAAAAATTTTAAGCAACTCATTTCCACTTCTAGTAGTTTCAATGGAGATAACATCTGCATCCATTGCTTCTATTGTTTTGATGATGTCATTAAATTCAGAATAACACATATGTGTATGTATTTGTGTACTTGCTTTAGCACTACTAACACTAAGCTTGAAACAATCAACAGCGAATTTTTCATACTCTGCTACATTAACTTCTCTTAGAGGATAGCCCTCTTTAAATGCTGCCTCATCTACTTGTATGATTTTTATACCTGAGTTTTGTAAATCAGCTATTTCATCATTTATACAAAGAGCTAATTGTTTTGCAATTTCGCCTCTTGGTATGTCGTTACGCACAAAAGACCAGTTTAATATAGTAACAGGACCAGTTAACATACCTTTTACTATTTTTTTAGTTTTGTTTTGGGCATAAGTTATCCATTTTACCGTCATTGGCTCTGGTCTGCTTACATCACCAAACAACAAAGGTGGTTTTACACAACGACTTCCATAACTTTGCACCCAACCATTTTTGGAAAATGCATATCCTTTAAGTTGCTCACCAAAATACTCAACCATATCATTTCTTTCAGGTTCTCCATGGACTAAAACATCAATTCCACATTCTTCTTGAAATTTTATACAATTATCTATATAATCTTTAATATCATCTTCATATACTTCTTTACTAATCAAACCTTTTTTGTAAGCATTTCTTACCTGTCTTAGCTCAGAAGTTTGAGGAAAAGAACCAATTGTCGTAGTAGGGAGAATACCATAGTTTAAAATTTGTCTTTGAATTTTTATACGCTCTGCAAAATCTTTTTCTCGCTGAAATTTGCTAATACTTTTAACCCTTTGTTGAACATTTTTATCATGAATCAGAGTTGAAGTTGATTTAGTTTTTAAGCTGTTTTTATTCTCTTGATAAATTTTATTTTCAGTTTCATTTAGCTCTTGATTGTTTGCAAGTTTTGTTATAATAGCAATTTCTTCAAGTTTTTCCAATGCAAAACTAAGCCAACTTTTTATATCTTTATTTAATTTATCTTCATATTTTAAACTAAAAGGAACATGCAATAAAGAGCAACTTGTACCCAAAACTAGCCTATCTTTTGGTATTATAGTGCTAATTTTATTTACAAACTCTAATCTCTCATCAATGTCACTTTTCCAAACATTTCTCCCATCTATAATACCAGCAAATAGTGTTAAATCAGTTTTAGCTATTTTTTCTAAAGCTAATTCATTTTTTTGTCCATATACAAAATCAAGCTCTAAGCCATAAATTGAACTCTTAACTAATTCATCAACGGCTTTTAGTGCCTCTTCAAAATAGGTTGCAAATATAATTTTTATATTTTTTGAAACACTATTTAATTTTTCATAAACAGGCAAAATTTTATCTACTATTTTATCGCCAAAATCTGTAACAAAAATAGGCTCATCAAATTGAACAAAAATCTCATCATCAAGTTTAGAAATTTCCTCCAATAACTCCTCATAAACAACCAAGATATCATTGAGTAATTCAAAACTACAACTACCATCATTAGTTTTTGATAGAGCTAAAAATGTTATAGGTCCTATTAGATTAATTTTAGTTTTTATGCCATTTTCTTTTGCCTCTTTATACTCATTAATAATTTTTTGAGAATTTAACTTAAATTTTGTATTTTTATTAAGCTCAGGCACTATGTAGTGGTAGTTTGTATTAAACCATTTTGTCATTTCAAGAGCTTTAATATCCTTTTGCCCTCTAGCTAAAGCAAAATAAAGCTCAAGTCCATCTAATCCCTTAAATCTATCAGGTATACAACCAAGAGTTATAATGGTATCTAAAACTAAATCATAAAATGAAAAATCATTACTGGAAATAAAATCAATTTGTGCATCTTTTTGATATTTCCAATGTCTTTTTTTAAGAATACTTGCTGTTTTTTCTAGCTCATCTTTTGTAGCTTTTTTTGCCCAAAAATTTTCTAAAACTTTTTTAAGCTCTCTTTGCTCACCTATTCTACCAAAACCTGTTACATAACTTTTTATCATAAGATTTCCTTTGAAAAATTTAAATTTAATTTAAAAAAATGCAAAAATATACTGAATTTTTACAAAACTAAAGATTGAAAATTGAAAAATAAGATTAGAGAAAAAGTGCTAATTGCACATGGGTGTTTGTAGATATTTTTTGTTTAATAATATGTTTTTTTGTGTATTGAAATAGTAAAAATATATTTTGTCATAATATAAATTTTGTAGTAAAAATTTTAAATTTGTCTCTTCATCTATATAGATCAACCATGGGACAACTCATTCTAGCTCCTTCTAAATTAATTTGGAGTGTTATTTTATATTTTTTTTATATTTTTGTCAAGGTTAAATTTCAGATAAGAAAAATACTACTCATTTCTTAAAGTTTGTAAAACATCTATTTGAGTAGCTTTTTTAGCTGGATAATATGATGATAAAGTTACTATTACAAATGCTCCAACGACTATCATAATTAAATCTGTAAATGAGAGTTCCATAGGCAGTTTAGAACTTCCATAAACATCAGCAGGCAAATTTACAATATCAAAACTTCCCAAAAGCCAAGTTCCAAAAAGTCCTAAACTAAGCCCAAAAGCAATTCCGCCTGCACCTATAACCATACCAATATAAAAAAACACTTTTTTAATCTCTTTTTTAGATGTGCCAAGCGACAAAAGAAGAGCTATCTCTTGGCGTCTATTCATAACAGTCATAAGCAGTGAGCTAATTATATTTAAACTTGCTACTAAAATTATTAACATTAAAACTATAAATAAAGCCCTTTTTTCAAGCTCTAGTGCAGAAAAAAAGTTTCCATTTTGCTCCCACCAGCCAATAGCCTTCATCGTACCTGGTAGGTATTCATTAAGCCTCTCTTTGTCTTTAAAAGGATCTTTTGAATACACATGAATTCCATCAAATTTACCATCTTCATAGCTAAGAACCTTGGCTAAATCATTAATATCAACATATATATAGCTTTTATCATATGCGATTAGTCCTGAGCTAAAATCAGATCTAACTTCGAATCTTTTCATTTTTGGCATTAAAGAAAAACCACCGGGGTCTATTTTGGTAAATATAAGAGTTATTTTATCACCTATATCTAACAAAAATTCATCTTTAAGTCCTTTTCCTACCAAACTTCCAAATTTAGTTAAATTTTTATCTTTAATACCATCTTTAACTACTGAGTTTATCTCTTTTTCATCGTCCATATTAACCCCAAAAACCATACTTCCTTCAAGACCATTACCGCTTCTTGCAATAGCTTGTGAGCTTATATATGGGCTAAATTTCATATCTTTAAAATTTTCTTTAAGGTCTTTTAACTCACTATCTGTTATGCCGGCTTTAAAGTGGCCATATATAGTTATTGGGTAATTCATAGTAAAGAGTTTTCTCTCAAATTCCTTATCAAAACCATTCATAATAGCCATAGCTATAATTAGCACCATAAGCCCGATGCTAATACCCAAAAAGGCAAGTATTGCACATAGACTTATAAATGGTTGATTTTTATCAAATCTTAAATATTTTGGAACTAAATACTTTACCAAAACAATCCCTTATCTAGCAAAAGCTCCCTTTTTAGGACCACTTTTTCCATGACAATCTTTATATTTTTTACCACTTCCGCAAGGACAAGGTTCATTTCTTTTCACCTTTCTTTTAGGCATTTGGGCTTCTTCTTCTCTATTAGTAGTTAGCTCTTCTTGATTATTTTGTGAAGCTCTAGCATTCATAGCTTGCTCTTCAGCTTCTATCTCTTCTTTACTTTTAAATTTAATAGATTGAAGTGTTCTTATGCTATCATTTTTAAGCCTTGAAACAAGTTCTACAAATAGATTGTAGCTCTCTTTTTTATACTCTGTAAGAGGATCTTTTTGATTATATCCACGAAGACCAATTCCTGTTTTTAAGATATCCATTTGATAAAGATGCTCTCTCCAATCTCTATCAACTATCTGCAGATATAGCTGTTTTTCTATATTGTTTTTTTGCTCTTCTTCTATAAGACTCATTTTTGCCTCATAGTCATCTTTTAAATCTTTAACTACCATATTTTTCAAAGACTCATAATCCTCAGCTGTATCAAGCTTTTCTAAATCTAAACTTTGACCTATTTCACTTTTAATTTGACCAACTAAGGCATCTACATTGAAATCTTCTTTTTGAATTCCTTCAAAAATTTCAGCACTATCTAATAAATAAGCAACATAATCCTCTCTATTTGAGTTAATTTTTTCACTCAAGTCAAATTCTGGATCTAAAAGCTCATTTCTATATCTATAAACAGTCTTTCTTTGCTCATTTGCTATATCATCATACTCAAGTATATATTTTCTTGATTCAAAATGAAGACTTTCTACTTTCTTTTGAGCATTTTCAACAGCTCTTGTTACCATTTTTGACTCGATACTTTCACCATCTTTTACACCAAGTCTTTCCATGATATTTTTAATTCTATCACTACCAAATATTCTAAGCAAATTATCTTCTAAGCTTAGGAAAAATCTACTCTCTCCAGGATCGCCTTGTCTTCCTGAACGACCACGAAGTTGGTTATCTATACGCCTACTTTCATGTCTTTCAGTTCCTATTATATAAAGTCCACCAAGATCTTTTATATCATCACTAATTTTTATATCAACACCACGACCTGCCATATTTGTAGCAATTGTTACAGCACCTTTTGCACCAGCATCAGCTATTATTTGAGCCTCTTTTTCATGGTTTTTAGCATTTAACACAGAGTGTGGAATTTTCTCTTTTTTCAAAAGTTCGTGAAGTTTTTCACTCTTTTCAATAGACGCAGTTCCAACTAAAACCGGCTGCCCTTTTTCATTTGCTCTTTTTATCTCTTTTATAACAGCATTAAACTTCTCAGCTTCGGTTTTATAAATTAAGTCATTTTGATCAATTCTAATAACTGGAACATTTGTAGGGATTGAAATAACTTCAAGTCCATAAATTTGAGAAAATTCTGCCGCTTCAGTTTGAGCGGTTCCTGTCATACCTGCTAGTTTTTTATAAAGCCTGAAATAGTTTTGAAATGTTATATCCGCTAATGTCTGACTCTCTTCTTGAATTTTAACTCCTTCTTTAGCTTCTAAGGCTTGGTGCAAGCCTTCACTAAATCTTCTACCTTCACTAAGTCTTCCTGTAAATTCATCAACTATTATAACTTCATTATCTTTTACAACATAATGAACATCTTTTTCAAATAGATAGTTTGCTTTTAAAGCTTGATCTAAATAATGACTTAAAACCGCATCTTCAAGACTATATAGATTATCAACTCCAAATAATTTTTCAGCCTTTGTAACACCATCTTCTGTTAAAACTGCTGTTCTATTTTTTTCATCAATTATAAAATCTCCCGTTGGTTTTTCATCTGGATTTTCAGCTATTTTTCCTTTGGTTAACTGTTTTGCTACCTCATTTGCTTTTACATAACCATCTAAAGTTTTATTTGTTGGACCTGAAATGATAAGTGGTGTTCTTGCCTCATCAATTAAAATAGAGTCAACCTCATCAACTATAACAAAGTTATGCTCTCTTTGAACTTTATCTTCAAGTCTAAATTTCATATTATCTCTTAAATAATCAAACCCAAACTCGTTATTTGTTCCATAAGTTATATCTGCATTATATGCATCTTTTCTAGCCCTATCATCATATTCACCACTAACTATAACACCAACGCTAAGACCTAAAAAGTTGTATAAAACTCCCATATCTGTGGCATCTCTTTTTGCAAGGTAGTCATTTACAGTAACAACATGAACACCTTTGCCACTCATAGCATTTAAAACAACAGGAAGTGTAGCAACCAAAGTTTTACCCTCACCTGTTTTCATCTCAGCAATATTTCCATCATGAAGCACCATACCACCTATGATTTGAACATCATAAGGACGCATATTTAAAACTCTTTTACTAGCCTCTCTTACGATTGCAAAAACATCATAAAGCACATCGTCCATGCTTTTGTTTTCGCTTTTAACATCTTCTTTTAAATCCAAAAAGGCTTGTTTTAACTCATCATCATTCATAGCTTCATATTTTGGTTCTAAGTTCTTAACCAGCATAGCTTTTTTTGCATATTGTTTTACAATTCTGTCATTTTTTGTTCCAAATATAGCTTTTGTAAGTTGTTTTATCATTCATCTTGCCTTGTTTAAAATTTTAATCTCTTATTTTATCATATATTAATTTATATTAATTTAAACACGTTAAAATTTTTAAAAAATTAAGGGATATTTAATATGAAAAAAGTTATTTATATATTTTTAGTTTTAGCAACTACCATTTTTGCTAATCCTTTGGATTTTAAAACACTAAAAGGTGATTTTACACAAACTATAACAAACAATGGCAGTAAAATAGAATATAAAGGAAGCTTCATAATAACAAAAGAGCTAGCATTATGGCACTACGAAAGTCCTGCTAAAAAAGATATTTATGTTAGCAAAGAAAAAGCTGTAATGATAGAGCCACTTTTAGAACAAGCCATAATAACATCTTTAAAAGAGACTCCAAATTTAAATAACATCTTAGATAATGCTACAAAAAAAAGCAAAGACTTATATGAAGCAACATATGAGGATATAATCTATAAAATAGAACTAAAAAATAATTTATTAAATAGAATTTCTTACAAAGACAATCTAGACAATAGTGTCGTTATAGATATAAAAAACTTAAAAAAAGATTTAGAGCTTGATGAAACTAACTTGATTCCAATGATACCAAAAGATTATGATGTTGTCTACAATAATTAATCAATGTATAAAAAATTTTCCTCATCATAAAAACTAGCAACATCTAAGCTGGTTTTTATGACTCTTTTTAAATAAGTTGAAAAACTTTCGGTTCTACTATAAACTATACTAAGAGTGTTAGGGTCAATTGCTCTTGAGAGTGCAACGTATAGTTGTCCTTCTGCAAATATATGATTTAAATCACAAACTAAATTTTTTATACTCATACCTTGAGATTTGTGTATAGTTATCCCGTAAGCTAAACGAAGTGGAAACTGATAAAAACTTGCTAACACATTATAACTAACTTCATTTCCATTTAGTTCATACTCGCCTAGATCGTAGCTATTTGGCTCAATATCTATGATCTCACCACTATTTTTTTCAACCTCTATAGATATTATAGCTCCATCTTCTTTTTTGTAATTTCTAATAATACCTTGCTCGCCGTTAAAAAAAGATATTTTATTGTAGGGGTTTTTATACTTGTTTGAAGTAAAAATAACCCTAGTTCCAATTTTAAATTCAAAATTTTGAATAACATTTAGGCTGTTAAGCCATTTATGAAGTTTATCTTTATTTAGAGTGTTATCAAATATCTCATAATAGCCATAGGCTATCTCAAGATTAGATGGCAGACTATAAAGCATCTTTTTATTCAACTCTTCAGCCTCTTTATTCCGTCCAAAAAGAACTGTTTTATTATCACTATCATCGATTTTTGAAGTAAGAAGTTTACTTATATAGTTAATAACCTTACTATCAACATCGCCTACTCTAATACGAGATAAAACCTCATAAAATTCAAGGTCTTTTGTTCTTTTTGATTTTAAAAACTCAACATATTGAAATTTCATATGCTCCCATGAATAAGAGGAAAACGCATATTTAGAATAAAAAATATTTCCATCTTGTATATCACTTTTTTTAATAACTGGTGGAAGCTGATAAAAATCCCCAACAACCAAAAGCCTGCCTTTGAATTCTGAGTTTATTAATCTATAATATATCATATCAAATAGCTCAGATGAAACCATAGATATCTCATCTATAACTATCAAATCACTATTTTTCAAAATTTCTTTTAGCCTTTTTACCCTCTCTTTCGAAGCTTTTCCTCTATCTTGGCGTTTTAACTCGTCAATATTTTTACAAATTCCAAAACAAAAAAATGAGTGGATTGTAACACCACCAATATTTACAGCACTTATGCCTGTGCTTCCTAGTGATATTACAGTTTTATTGTTACTTCTATAATAATCTATAATTTTTTGTGTTGTGTAGCTTTTACCTACACCGCCACCTCCAGTTATAAAAAGATTTGAGGTTTGTAAAATTTCAAGTAGCTTGTTAAACAATAATTGTCCTATCTTGTATAAAATTAGCTTTAATTATACTAAAAGGTTTTAAATTTGAGAAATTTTATATTTATATTCTTTACTATTATTTTCATAAATGGATGCTCAACCAAAACTGCACAGATAGTAACTAGTAATAGCTATAATCTTAAATTAGATTTAAAACAAGATACTAAAATACTTCCAAAACTAAAAAAACAAGAACAATTAGATGGTTCTGTTTTTATGAAAAGATACTTTGGAGTTTGGAATAATACAAAACCAGATACATCTAAAAAAGATGCTTTCTGGGCTTTAAATGTATATAAAAACAGCAAACATAGATCATACTATGGACCAAACAGAAGCACATATAGTGATAAGTTTTTTAAAAATATAAAAGAAAACTCAAGTATAGATGAATTTGGCAAAATATCAAAACCAGCAATCACTTTAAAAAATACATTTTTAAGAAATGCACCTTCGCATGAACCAATATTTAAAAATTTTTCTCATCCTAGTGGGGGCTATCCATTTGATCAATTTTCAAACTCAACTTTAGGCATAAACTATCCACTTTATGTTTCTCATTTTAGTAAAAATAGAGATTTTGCTTTTGTGCAAAATGATACTGTTTGGGGCTGGATTGATGCAAGAGATATTAAAATTTTAAATGAATTTGAAATTAATATGTTCAAAAACTCAAATTTTATAACAATATTAGATGATAGAACTCCAATATTAGATATAGAAGATAACTTCCTTTTTTATGGAAGAGTAGGAACTATACTTATGAATGATAGCAAGGATAAGAGATATTACTACGGAGATGTATTTACGAAAAACGGACTAAAAAGATATAAAATAAAACTTAAGTCAGCTACAACTTGGCCAGCACAAATTAATGATAAACATCTAAAGCAAATAATAGAAGGCATACTAGGCGAACCTTATGGTTGGGGCGGTTTTGAGTATTATAGAGATTGCTCTTTATTTACAAAAGACTTTATGTCAGTATTTGGAATTTGGCTTCCTAGAAATTCAAAAGCACAAGCTTCAATATATAAAACTATAGATTTAAAAAACAAAACAAATGAAGAAAAGCTAGAAATAATCAAAAATCATGGAGAACCATATTTTAGCCTTGTTTATATGCCAGGACATATAATGCTCTATACAGGAGTTATAAAAAATGAGGTTAGTGTAGCACATAATGTTTGGGGATTAAGAACTAACAATAACGGCAGAGCCTTAATAGCTAAAATGGCACTAACAACACTAGAGATAGGAAAAGAAAACAAAGATATACCTAACAGCAACCTACTTTTATCTAAGATAACAAAGTTAGTAATCTTAAGTAACTAAGCCTAAATTTTAGGCTTAGTTTTCATAACAAACCTGTTTGTTTTTTTAAATCTTGAACATATATTTCTCTTAGTTTTTTAGAGTATTTTCCTATTTTGCCATTATTTATTAATTTACCATCAACTTCAACAATTGGAAGTAAAACAAGAGTTGCTGCACTCATAAAAACTTCATCTGCACTATAAAGTTCATCTAACGTAAAATTTCTCTCATCTGTTTTAAGTCCGGCAACTTTTGCAAATTTAAGTAAATTTTTTCTTCTAATACCAGGGAGAATTTCGTTTGATAAAGGCTTGGTTATAAGCACATCATCTTTAACTATAAAAATGCTTGAGCTAGAACCCTCTGTAATGTATCCATTTTCTACCATTATGCACTCAAATGCACCATTTTTCTTAGCCTCTGTTTTTGACATACATTGTGCTAAAAGTGATATTGATTTTATATCTCTTCTTTTCCACCTAATATCTTCAGATGTTATAGCCTTTACGCCAGTTTCTAGATGATCATCATTTATAACATCTTTTTCATAAACAAATGCCATAAAAGTTTGCTCCAAATTTTCTATAAAATGAAACTCTCTTGGTGCAACACCTCTTGTTACTTGTATATAAACAGCACCCTCTTTTAATGTATTCTTAGAGATTAATTCGTATAAAACTTTTAAAATTTCATCCTTTTTTAAAGGAAGTTTTAAGTTTATCTTTGAAAGGCTATTTTCAAATCTTTCAAAAAAATCTTCTATGTTAGTTAAGTGTGAGTTAACTATAGGAACAACCTCATATATGCCATCTCCAAGTAAAAACCCACGATCAAAAACACTAACCCTAGCTTTATCTTTATTCAAAAACTGACCATTTAAATAAACTATATCTTTAAGTTTGCCTGCCATATCTTTCCTTTTTATGATAAAACCGTATTTTACCTAAAATTTCTTTTCTAAGCGATAAATTTTATATTAATTTATAATTTTGTCTTAAAAAATAAGAGAAGTATAAAGATATTTTGAGAATTTTTTGATAAAATAGTATTAAATATATTATCAGGAAGTGATATGAAAAACAAAACTTTAAAAGAAAAGATTATTGAAAGCATGTTTGCTGTATCAAAAAAACCAGTTTTATTCAAAGACCTGCTTGAAGCCAATGCAAGCTTTAATGAAGGTATGCTAGTTGATCCTGGAAAACTAAATTTCAAATTTAGATATGGTAAATCTTATATGATTTTTTCTGTAATTTGCTTTTTGGTATTTATACCTTTTACTATTTTAACTCATGATTTTTTTCAAAAAATTGATTTTCACATATCTATAATTGCTACTATATTGGCAACTTCTGGAGTTTTTGTAACATTTGATATTTTTAAAGCATGGGCTAGAAAATCTCTTACTAAACAACTTATTAAAAAAGCATGGGAAAATCATCTTCCATTTTTCCCATATGAAAAATACTCCACAAAAGTTGAAGAAGTTTATGAAGAAGCGCTTAAAAAAGAGCTTCCAAAAAGAGATTTAGAAAAATATATTTTAGATAGCTTGGTACAAAATGATTAGATACTACTTATATCATCAAATTTTTCACTTATTTTTTTAGAGTTTTTATGTAATATTTTAATTGCGTCTTGTAACTTGGTAGCATAGTTTAAAATAGCACTATTTTGCTTTTTAAATATCTCAAATTCTTTTGAAAGTTCAGCTATATGATGCTTCATTAAATTTGTATTTTTCATAATCTTTTCATCTTTAGTAAAAATATTTATGGAGTGAGTTATAGCCATAAGGGTTGAAGGAGATGCTATAAATACATTTTTTCTACTCATATACTCAAAAATTTCTACCAAATTTGAACAAATATATGTAAAGATTGCCTCACTTGGTAAGAATAAAATAGCATATTCTGTAGTTTCTGGTGGCAGAATATACTTATTTGAGATATCATCTATATGGTTTTTTATATCTCTTATGAATAGCTTTTCATACTTTGATATCTCATTTTTACTATCCTCTGCACTGCTTGCTTCACAAATTTTTTGATAGTTAGTTAGTGGGAATTTTGAATCTATTGGAAGCATAGTTTTGTTTTTAACATATAAAACAGAGTCAACCATTAAGTTGTTTGAAAGTTTCTTTTGAAGCTCATAAAGATTTTTATTATCTCCATAGTTAATCTCCAAAATCTTTTTAAGCTCTATCTCTCCAAAAATACCTCTAAGTTTAATATTACTAAAAATAGAATTTAGTTTTATAACCTGCTCTTTAAGTTTTTCACTTGAGCTGTTTGAATCCTCTAAATCGTTAATCTTCTCTAAAATATTTTGGAATCTTTTATCAAGAATATTCATATTATTGTTTAAATTATTAGTTGTATTTAAACTTGATAAGTTTAAAAATTCATTTATATTTCTATTTAACATAAAAAATTTATCAATAGTTAAATCATTAAAATCATTCATAAAATTTTGATTTACACTATTTTGTTCATTTATCAAGTTAGCTACTTGCTGTTTAAATTTCTCATTTTGTCTAACTATAAATATTATAAGAAAAATAATTATAGAGAAAAAAATAATAATTAGAGCAAATATTATGTATAAACTTAAATTACTAATCATCTATTTTAATCTTTAAAGGCAGTATTATCTCATTTTCAAATTGTAATCTTTTTAACCTATATTTAAGATCATCATTTTCTTCTAATAAGATTGAATGTTTATTTTTAAGTTTATGAATATCTCTACTTATATAATAAATTTCATTCCTTATGTATATTGCAGGAACGAACAAAACAACAAAAACAGCAACTATAATATAAGCAATAAGCAGATCATAAAAAGATAAATTTTTCTCCTGTTTATATCTATTTTCGTAATTTTCTAAAATTTCATCTTGTTTCATTGTTTACCTATCAATCTCAAAAACTCTAAGTTTTGCACTTTTGCTTCTTGAGTTATTTAAAATTTCATCTTTTTTTGCAACGATTGCTTTTTTGCTAATAATTTTTCCAATTGCATTATCTCCACCACATTCACATTTTATAAAAAACTCAGGACAAATACAATTTTTACTCCATTTCTTAAAATAGTTTTTTACCATTCTATCTTCTAATGAGTGAAAAGATATTATAGCCACAATAGCATGTTTTATATCTGAGTTTTGTATCGTTGTTAGTAAGCTTTCAAGCTCTTCTAGCTCTTTATTTACCTCTATTCTAATGGCTTGAAATGCCAAAGTAGCTCTACTTATACCGCTATTTCCCCTAACTGGATTAAGACCTATTAAATTTGCTAACTCTTTAGCGCTTGTTATCTCTTTTTTAGCTCTATAATCAACTATTTTTTTAGCGGTATTTCTTGCATCTTTTAATTCACCATACTCCTTAAAAATTTCTTCAAGCCTGTCTTGTGTGTAGTTGTTGACAACGAATTTAGCGTCCAAACTACTTTCTTTATTCATTCTCATATCTAAAACATCACTTTTTACAGAAAAACCTCTATCATTTTTATCTAAATGAAGAGAAGACACTCCAATATCAGCTAAAATTCCCCTAACACTTTTTAGATCAATATTTTTGACTAAATTTGAAAATGTTGTTTTATGCATCTCTATTCTACCGTTATATTTTTCTAATCTTTTTTTAGAGTAGTTAATAGCCTCTTCATCTCTATCGCAAGCTATTATTTTAATATTTTTGTTATTATTTAAGATAGCTTCGCTATGTCCACCATATCCAAGAGTACAATCAACTATAACTCCATCTTCAATATCCTTAAAGGCATCTAAAACTTCATTTATCAAAACTGGTATATGTATCAAATATTTTTAACCTTTGATTTTAAATTTCTTAGTATAATAACAAACAAAAGTTTAAAAAGGTCTAATTTGGAAATAGAAAAACATATTGAAACAATTCAAAAACTCTCACTATCTATGTTTAGAAAAAACTTTTTTGGTATATTTCACGGCTCTGTTTCTGCTAAAATTGCACAAAATAAATTTCTTATAAATAAAAAATATGCAATATTTGATAATATTACAAAGAATGATTTAGTGGTTTTATATGATAAAAAAGATTATAGGTGGAATGAAGCTAGTATTGATAGTGAAATTCATCTCAATATTTATAAAAATATATTTGAAGCCAAATATATTGCCTTTGCAATGTCTCCATATACTGTGAGTTACTCTTTAAATCATAGTTATATAATGCCAAAAGATTTTTTTGGTGAAGAGAAATTTGGCAAGATAAAAATATATGATCCTAAGAATTTTGATGATTGGTATGAAAGAGCTCCATATGAAATTTGCAATCATATGATAAATGAGAAGACAAATATAATGATTATAAAAGGGTATGGAGTTGTCGCATACAGTAGAACCGCGCAAGAGCTTGTAAAAGATATAGCACTGCTTGATAATAGTTGCAAAATTTTACAATATGAGAAAATTTATAGTTAATGACCAACTAACAAACTGTTAGTTGAAAAAAATTTGATTATTATCGCCTATTTTAAGCTATTTTAAGTTTAAATTCAGTAAAATATTTCAATACTTGTTAGTTAGTGATAAAAAAGGAAATAAATGATAAATTGGATGCAAAAAAATAAAAAGTATCTTATACCAACCATTTGGGTAAGTACTATAGCATTTGTTGGTGCTGGATTTGTTGGTTGGGGTCAATACAGCTTAAACAAAAACAAAAGCACAGCAGTTGCAAAAGTAGGAAATACTCCAATAACGATTAAAGAATTTCAACAAAAATATAATAATCTTTACAATTTTTTTAGTGCAATTGGCGGGGGAATGACTCAAGAGCAAGCTGATAGTATGAATCTTGAGCAAATTGCATTAAATAGCTCTATTCAAGATACTATGAGATTAAATTTTGCACACGACTTAGGAATTGGTGGAAGCGATAAAGATATAGCAAATTATCTTATTAGCATGTCTGAATTTCAAAGAGATGGCAAATTTGATGAAGATTTATATAAAAGTTCGCTTGCAAATCTAAGAATTAAACCAGTTGATTTTGAAAAAGATTTGAAAAAAAATATTATAGCAGATAAACTTTCTCATGCACTAAACATTCCTACTAACGATAAAGATTTAGAACTACTAGCCAGTGCTTACTTTATGCAAGATAGATTATCAATTGATGTGATTGAGGTCAAACCTGAAAATATAACTGCAAGCATGGATGAGATTAAAAAATACTGGCAAGAAAATAAAGATAAATACAAAACTATAAAAAGCTATGATATAGACACCTATTTTATTTCTATAGATAACGTAGTAGTTAGTGATGAAGATATTAAGAAATATTGGGAAGAAAATAAAAACCAATATATAAGCAGCGATGACAAACTTATGGAATTTGAAGAGGCAAAAGATAAAGCCACAAAAGACTACAAATTTGACGCTGTAAAAAGTGATTCTCTAAAAAAATATCTATCCTTAAAAAAAGAAGAAGATTCTACAACAGATAAAATGTCTATATTTGAAAATGATATAGAATTCCCTATAGAAAATTTAAAAGATAAAGAAGTTGGCGAGTTTATAAAACCTTTTATATATAAAAATGGTTATCTAATAGCAAAAATAAGCAAAGTAAATGAACCAAAAGCAATGGAATTTGAAAAGGCAAAAGAGCTAGCAGAGGCTGACTATAAAGATCAAAAAGCAAAAGATGATTTAGAAAAACTCGCTATCAGTTCTTTAGAAAATTTCAAAGGCAAAGATATCGGCTTTGTATCAAGAGATACAACAAAAAGTTTTGATAATATTTCAGAAGGAGAATTTGCCATTTTCTTAAATGAATTATTTAGCACAAACAACAAAACAAAAGGGTATGCAAAACTTGAAAATAAAGCTATATTATATGAAATAACAGATCAAAAATTAGCGAATGCAGAAATTATTAATGAAAATAAATCTATTTTGGAAGAAAATGCTTTTAGTTTAAAAAATAATCAATTGCAACAAGATTTATTAAATTTACTACAAAAAAGATATAAAGTAGAATACTATTATAAAGGTAGCAATCTTGAATAATTCTTTTATACTAGGTCTAGATATAGGCTCTGTTGATATAACAGCGGCTATAGCTAAAGTTGGAGATGATGGGTTTTCTATAAGCGGTATAGGAAAAGTTAAAACATCTGGACTTAGAAGAGGTGCTGTTACAAATATTGAGCAAGCATCTATATCTATTAGAAAAGCTGTACTTGAAGCTCAAAAAAGTGCAGGAGCAATACCTGATCACATAATAGTATCTATTTCAGGAGCTTGTGCAAAAAGTGAAAAATCTGTAGGTATAGTAAGTGTTCCTAGCCAAGAGATAACTCTAAATGAAATTAAAAGAGCTATGCAAATGGCTGAAGATAATACTATTTTAGAAAAAGATCAAATTATACTACACGTATTACCTTATGACTTTAAAGTTGATGGTCAAGAACATATTGAAGATCCTATCGGAATGAGCGGTTCAAGACTTGAAGTATGTACTCACGTTATAACTGCCAATGAAAATTCAGTTAAAAATCTAATAAAAGCAACCCAAATGGCTGGTCTTAATATAGATAATATGGTGTTAGCTGGTTATGCTTCAGCCATATCTACAATAAATAAGGATGAAAAATCCTTAGGTGTTGCAGTTATGGATCTAGGTGGATCAACTTGTGATATAGTTATACATCTAGGCAATTCAATTATATATAATTATACCTTACCTATAGGCTCTTCTAGTATAACAAGTGATTTATCACATGCTTTAAATACTCCTTTAAGTAGTGCTGAGGAGTTAAAACTTAATTATTCAAAAATAGTTACAGAAAATCAAAAAGAACTTAATATCCCAACTATGGGGGAATCAAGCTCTAAACATACTGTTAGTTTAGATATCGTTACAAATGTAATCTATGCGAGAATAGAAGAGACATTAATGCTTCTTGCTAAAAAATTAGAATCTAGCGAACATATGAAACATTTAGGGGCTGGAATAGTTCTAACTGGAGGAATGTCTAAGCTTGATGATATAAGAAATCTAACATCTGCTATATTTGATAATATCCCTGTTAGAGTTGCAAAACCGAGAAAAGTTGAAGGGCTATATGAGATATCAGAAGATCCTTCTAATTCTTGTGTAGTTGGGCTTTGTTTATACGGAGCTGGCGAATTTACACCTTATGAAGTGGATTCAAATGGCGAATTAAAATATAAAGAAAATAATAGTATAAAAAGCAATCACAGAATTGCAAACCAAAAAAATGAAAAAATAAGCAATTCTCAAATAAATGATGAGAAAAAAAGCAGTCCTGAAGAAGGCTTAACCAACTTACCAGAACTTAGAAAAAATGATAAAAATAGTAGTTTTTTTGTAAAGTTATGGAATAGATTAACACAATTATTTTAAAAAGGATGAAGAGTATGAAAGGATTTAGTGTGGAAGAAAATAGAGGCGTATATGGAGCCAAAATGAAAGTAATAGGCGTCGGTGGTGGCGGCGGAAATATGATAAACCATATGATAAGAGAAGGTTTTGACAGAATTGATTTAATAGTTGCCAACACAGATGCGCAAGCACTTGATTCATCCTTAGCAAAGACAAAAGTTCAGCTTGGTGAAGTAAGAACAAAAGGTCTTGGTGCAGGTATGATACCAGAAGTTGGAAAAGAATCAGCCGAAGAAAGCTACGATATCATAAAAGATGCACTAGAATACTCTGATATAGTATTTATCTCATCTGGTCTTGGCGGTGGAACTGGAACCGGAGCTGCTCCAATTGTTGCTAAAGCCGCAAAAGAAAATAAAGCTTTAACGATTGGTGTTGTAACAACTCCATTTAAATTTGAAGGTAAAAAAAGATTAGCCCTAGCGCAAGAGGGGATAGAAGAGCTTAAAAAAGAGTGTGATTCTATACTTGTAATACCGAATGAAAAATTACTAAGCTTAATTGATAAAAAAGCAGGTATCAAAGAGGCTTTTAAAATGGTTGATGATGTATTAGCAAGAGCTGTTAATGGCATGACTTCAATCATTTTAGACTCCGGCGATAGCGATATCAATCTTGATTTCTCTGATGTTAAAAAAATTATGAGCCACAGAGGCTTGGCACTTATGGGTGCAGGAGTTAGTGAAGGTGAAGACGCAGCTATAGAAGCTGTTCAAGATGCTATTCAATCACCCCTTTTAGATGATATGAAGATAAATGGTGCAATGGGAATTTTAATACATTTTAGAATTCATCCATCTTGCTCTTTGCTTGAAATAAGTGAGGCTGTAGGTATAGTCGAAGAAGTTGCTGATGATAATGCTGATATTATTTTTGGAACTACTTCAGATGATACAATAGAAAATAATAGAGTTGAAGTTACCTTAATCGCAACTGGTTTTGAAGGCGAAAAAAAAGTAAAGGAAGTTATAAACAACGAAAATAATTCTAATATGAATGAAACAACGCAACAAATAAGTATGAGAAAATTAAGAAAAGTTAGTGGTGGTTTTGATAGTGATGATATCTATGATGAGCTAGAACAACCTGCTTATCTTAGAAATAAAATGGACTAATTAAAAACTACATATTCTTTTATTCTTTAAAGAGATATCAAATTACTGATATCTCTTTTTTTATTAATGTAAAAAGTGTCTTATATATAAAATAAAACTAAAGTTTTAGTTATAATATTAAAATTAATATAATAATAAAAAATCTACTAAGTATTTAAATTTTAATTTCATATGCTGATTCATAATTTCCAAATCAATAATTAAATATTCATGGAAATAAAAAATTAACTATGGTTATTATTAATATATTTTAAATTTATGTTGGTTGTTCTTTTGCATTAAGATTTTTTAATTTGCTTATTTTTTAAATCATGTTAAGATTCTTACATATCTATATCGCTATTTTATAAGTTTAATACCAATGATATTTTAGTATTAAACTTACTATTATAAAAACTAACCCAAACTCTTTGCGATATTAATCAAAATGGTTTTGAAATTAACAAACTTTTTATTTTATGGTTCTATTGAATCAAAGTGTTAATTTTTATTTGGAATATACTATATTTCTATTACAAAGGTAAAAATAGAAGCGATGCTTATGGGTAATTAACAAATTTAAAAATGCTAAAAGGATTAGAATTAGATATTAAAAATTTAAAAGTAATGTTAATAAAAAGAACACATATAAAGTTCGATAAAATATACAATTATAATAAGACTTCTACAAATAACACAAATACAATATCAGCATATAGAAAAAATGTATGGTAGGTATTATATATCTTTGTTTTATTAGCGATATAAAATTATTAAATCTTTAAATTAAATGTTAAAATATAATTTTAATAAAATAGTTAAATAAATGGAAAATATTATTATAATCAAATAAAGGTTATAAAAATTTAACAATAAATTCTAAAAAGAGAGGTAGAAAATCAAAATCTCATAGATTTTTTAACTAACAAAATGCTATACTTGCAGAAAAAGCAAAAATTAAAAGAAAGATATTGCAAAAAATTATCAAGCAAAGAAATAAAATATAAGTCTAGATAGATATTTAAATATTAAAATACTCTAATATTATGTACAGATAAATTTAAAGTATATAAAAATTATATACTTTAAAATAATATAGAGTTTTCTCATTAAAAAATAGAAAAGAGTAAAATAATTTATCATGTACAAAATTTTAATAAATATAATAATAGATTAAAGAGATTTGTAAGTAATTTTAATTGAGTCATAACTAAATCTTGAGTTTTATATAGAATTATTTAATTTATTATATACAATTAACTTTAATATATCTGAATTAAACATTAAAATATATTATTAAGTTTTTGTAATAATAAAACAAAAATAACAAATAAGGATATGATATTATAAGTAGCTTAGTGATTAATTTAAACAAACTATACAATAAAATCATATCTTGTAAAATAAAAAAATGTATAATACAAGAATAGGTTTTTGAAAAACAAATAATATTAAATAATTTATTCAAAACAAGAGAAAATTTACTATAATACAATTAGAAAAATAAAAAAAGCAGAGAATAAAAAATGAGTAAATCAGAACAATTAACACAAAATAAAATATACTCTAATAATGTTACCATACTTGATAGGTATGAGTGTTTAAGTCTTGGTGCAACTACTGTAAAATCTTTAATTGACTCAAATATAATAAAAAAATATAAAGTAAATAAAGATATTGCCAAGAAAAAACCAGATGTTTTAATAATAAATAAAGAAAAAGAAGTAGTAATTTATCTTGAACAAAAAGTGCCACATAAATTTAAAAGTGAAAATGATATAAAAAGAGCTATAAATCAAGAATTATCAGTTGCAAAAGCAATTAATTCTTTAATTTATATTGTTAGTGATGGAGAGTCGTATATTTGGATAAATCCCAAAACAGGAAATCCTATATTAGACGAAAATGGCAATGAGATTAATTTAGCAATAAGACCAAAAGAAAACGAGAAGGAGATAGCAACTCTTGTAAATAATATTTCTCAATCTATTAGCTCTACTAATGACAAAATATTAAAAAAAGAATATTTAGACCCAACAACTTTAGCCGTAAAAATTAATAGAATACTTGTAAATCTAACTTTTGCATCAGCTAAAATGTCGTTATATACATTTGTAGAATTATTTTTATTTAAATATTTATCAGATATAAATGTTTTAAAAGGAGATAGTTCCTTTTCTCATATTGTAAATATGTATTCAGACGATTACAAAAAAAGAGACCCAGATATTACAGATGCTAAAATATTAGGTAAATATATAGATGGAGCAAGGGAGACTATGAAAAAATTATTTCCTGAAGCTAATGATGGCACTAGTATTATAAATGGTCAAGTTTTTCATATAGAAAAAGATGATTTTAATAACTATATTAGTAAAGATAATACAGATGAAATATTTAAAAAAGTCATATTAGAGTTTTATAAATATGAAAAAGAAAACGGAAAATTTTTGAATATTAGTACAGATTTTAAATCAAAATTATTTGAAACTTTTATGAAAAACAGTAATGAAAAGTCTGATATGGGTCAGTTTTTTACGCCATTAAAAATTGTCAATGAAATGATTTCTATGGTTGATATAAATAAAGGAATGAAAATATGTGACCCAGCTTGTGGTGTAGGAAAATTTTTACTTGAGTCAATAGATGACAAAATGTCTGATTACTATAAATATGAAAAAGGTAATTTAGAGCAGAATATAGAGATTATAGGTTATGACAAAATGATGTCTGAGAGAGATGATTTAACTATAATTTTAGCAAAAGCAAATATGTTAATTTATTTTTCTGAATTGTTTAAAAAAAACAATTCCCTATCAGATGTAAAAAAAATATCTCAAAGTTTATTAGATAAATCTTTTTATCTTCATAAAACAATGTTAGGAACTCTAGGAGAATTAGAAAAAAATAAATATGATTTAATTCTTGCTAATCCACCTTATTATCAAAGTAAAATAATGATGGAGAATGCCAAAAATACTGGGAATTATAATTTAGGCGGTAGTGGTGTTGAAAGTTTATTTTTAGAATGGATATTAAAATCATTAAAATATGGTGGGGTAGCAAATATTGTACTTCCTGATGGTATATTCTCAAATTATGCAAATAAAAAAATAAAAAAATATATTATAAATAATTTTTATATAGAAAGTATTATATCACTACCAGTTGGGGCATTTTTCAATACACCTAAGAAGACATATATTTTAACATTAAAAAAGAAAACAGAGGATGAATTAAATAATAATATACATCAAAAATATCCTGTATTTACATATATTGCAAATACAATAGGTGAAACACTTGATGTATATAGATTTGATAATTATGATAGTGATTTAAAAGAAGCTGTAACAAAATATAACTTTTATAGAAAAGGTGATAAAAATAATATTGTAGAACCTATTAAATCATATATTAAAAATGATAAAAAGCTGAAGTTAATTAATATAGACGAATTTAACGAAAATAAATCTTGGATAATTGAAAATTGGTGGACAGAAGAAGAAAAAATTGATATAGGACTTAAAAAGGCAAAAAATATTGTAACAGTAGATGAATTTCAAGATTTATTGGAAGATATGATTGTATCCTTAAAAGACTTTAAGGAGGAATTAGAATGGCTAAAATAAGTTACGTTGAAAAACAAATTTTAGATATATGTGATATAATACCTGAAAATCATAAATATACTAAAAACTATATTAATAATAATAAAGGGGAATATCCCGTATATTCCGCAAATACAAATATGCCTTTTGGCTATATTAGTGATTATGATTTTGAGAATGAAGAAGTTTTTTGTGTTGTCAATTATGGTGATTCTGGTAAAACATACAATATTACTACGAATAGGTTTTCTATAGGTCGAAATGTATGTGGAGTAAAGATTAAGGAAGAATATAAAAGTGTTCTTTCGCTTGAATTTATTAGATTAATGGCAGAGCAAAAGTTTCTTTTAAGGGTAAAAGGGTCAAAACAAAAAAATTTAAACCAAACCCTTGTAAAAACAACAGAAATAAATATTCCAGTTAATGAAGATGGTGATTTTGACATTGAAAAACAAAAAGAAATTGTAAAAAAATATAATATTATAGAAGATAAAAAATTAGAATTAAAAGAAAAATTAGATTATATAAATAGTGTTGAAGTAGATTTTATGGCTAGTAATGAAGAAAAAAGAACTATTATTTTGCCATTTGAAGAATTGTTTGAAATAGAAAGAGGAAAAGTAATTTCTCAAATGTATATAAATAATAATAAAGGTGATTATCCAGTATATTCTACACAATTAGATATGCCTTTTGGCTACATTAATAACTTTATGTATGATGGAAAATATCTTATATGGAATACTGATGGTCTTGGTGGTTATATTAGAAATATTGAAGGTAAATTTTCTATTACAAATATTGTTGGTATAATGAAATTGAAATCTGAATATTATGATACTGTTAATTTAGAGTATATTAGAAGAATATTACAACCTATTTTTAGACAAAATACTAAAGGTAGAGAGGGTATTAAAGGTAAAAATGAATATACAAAAATAAATAGTACAATGATAAAAAATTTAAATATAAAAATAGAATTTCCCGCAACTAAAGATGGAAAAATAGATTTAGATAAACAAAATGCAATTGTAAAAAAATATGATTTAATTGATGAAATGAAACAAAAAATAACTGATAAAGGTTTACCTTTTACACTTGCAAATGTTGAGTTAGATGGCTTAACTCCATATATATATATATATATATATATAAACGTTAGCGAATTATTTAATATAGTTAGAGGAAAAAGTAAATACACGAAAACATATTGTAAAAATAATTACGGACAATATCCAGTTTATTCAGCAGATAATTATTCGCCATTATCATATATGAATACTTATGATTATAGTGGAAAGTATTTATCTGTTTCTGTTAATGGTATAGCTGGAGTAATGAAAATTTTCAATGAAAAATTTTCTATAAATGCTGACAGAGTTATTTTAATTCCTAAAATGGAAAATATAAATTTAGAATATGTATCTAATGTATTAGAGTACAGGTTAAGAGATATTGCAAAGGGAAGAAAAGGAATAGGTCGCAAAAATGAATTTACAAAATTAACCAAAAATATGATTGACGATATAAAAATACCTATACCATTTAATTGCTATGGAGATATAGATGGCGATATTCAAATTGAAATATCAAAACAATATAATCAAATTTTAAAAATTAAAGATATTTTAGTAAAAAAAGCAGACGATATTATAAATACAGAAATAAAATTTTAAATAAAAATAATGTAATACAAGTATTAGCTGGAATAATAAATAAAAATTCTTATTCTTTTTTTGCTCAAAATTAGGAGAAAGTATTATAAGAATAAGGAATAATTATATAAAGTATAATAAAATATGTAAATGTAATAGTTGAAATAATAAAAGTATTATGCTTATATATTAATTTTACAAATAACAAATAGAAGATTTAAAAATATACTAATTAAAACACATAAGCTTATCTTAGAAATAAAATGGACTAATTAAAAACTATATATTCTTTCATTCTTTAAAGAGATATCAAATTACTGATATCTCTTTTATTTATTTTTAATGCAAAAAATGCCTTATTCCTGTAAAATACATTGCAATATCATTTTCATCGGCTGCTTTTATAACATCTTCATCTCTTATTGAACCACCTGGTTGAACTATATTTTTAACTCCAACTTTAGCTGCTATCTCAACACTATCTCTAAAAGGGAAAAATGCCTCACTAGCCAAAGTGCAACCATTTAAATCAAGCCCCATATCATTTGCTTTATTCACAGCAGCCCTAGCCGCATCAACCCTGCTTGTCATACCCATACCAATGGCAACCATAGCACTGTTTTTAACATAAACAACACAATTACTCTTTGTTAAAGCTGCTATTTTCCATGCCATTAGCATATCATTTAACTCATCTTTTGAAGATTGTTTTTTGGTAACACATTTTGCATCTAATATCTCGCTATCATCTACAAAATCACGCTCTTGATATACAAAACCACCATCTATAAACTTAAAGTTATAATCCTCATCGCTTCTTGCTAAAAATTTATTTTCTTGAGTAAAAATTTTAGTTCTTTTTTTATCAGCAAAAACTTCTAACGCTTCATCTGTAACATTTGCAGCGATAATTACCTCCATAAAAGTTCCCTTTTCATGAAGTTTTAAAGCTAGCTCTTTGTCAAGTGTGCCATTTATCGCAATAACTCCACCAAAAGCAGATATTGGGTCACATTTTAAAGCTTCCACATAACTTTCCAACAAATTACCTTTTATAGCAAAACCACAAGGATTAGCATGTTTGCAAATAGCAATTGCAGGAAGTTCTCCAAAGCTACTTGCTAAGCTAACAGCTCCATAAATATCGGTCATATTGTTAAAACTAGCTTCACCTTTTAGTGCTTTAAAATTATTTGTAAAGTAGTTTTCAAATTCATACAAAGCACCCTTTTGGTGAGGATTTTCTCCATATCTTGTATCAAAAACTTTACTTCCAACTATAAACTTTTTAGCCCCAAAACCGCCATTAAATCTTTTGTTCATATAGTTTGCTATCATAGAATCATATGCAGCTGTATGCTCATATGCTTTTATCATTAAATTTCTTCTAAATTCAATATCATCAGTTTTGTTTTTTAATCTATCTAAAATTTCATCATAATCCAAAATATCAGTAACTATCAAAACATCTTTAAAGTTTTTTGCTGCACTTCTAACCATCGCAGGTCCGCCAATGTCTATGTTATCAATAATTTCATTAAAATCATCAGTTCTAGCAATGGTTGCTTTAAATGGATACAAATTAACACAAACTAAATCTATCCCACCAATGCCAAATTCCATAGCCTGTTTTTTGTGATTTTCATCATCTCTTTTATGTAGTATACCGCCGTGAATTTTTGGGTGTAAGGTCTTTACCCTACCCTCAAACATCTCAGGGCTTTTTGTATACTCACTAACCTCAACTGCTTTTACCCCATTTTGAACTAAAAGCTTATAAGTCCCACCTGTACTTAAAATCTCCCAACCAAGTTTTTCTAACTCTTTGGCAAACTCAACTACACCATCTTTATCACTAACACTAATTAAAGCTCTCATTTCCCCTCCATTTTTAATTTTATTTAGTTGATTATTATTTTTATAAATTAACTAGTTTTTTACTATATTTTTATATAATTGCTCAAAAATTTCAATATTTTCATCACTATTTGAAAAATTTAATAACTTTTTTTCTATTTCTTCATAGCTTACATTTAAAAATTTATCAAAAAATTTTTTCCTCTATAAATATTAGTTTTTTCTGGTATATAAATATTTCCTTTCATCTTTTTATTGTTAAAATAAAATAAAATTGGAATTAGTTTTTCTTTTGATGATATATTAAATTTGCGAACCAAATAAGCATAAGTTTTTATAAATTTTCTATTAATATCAATAAATTTACCAGTATCGTGATCATCATTATATTTTATTTCAACATAGTATGTAATGTCATTTTTATCTTTGAAAATCAAATCTATATCGTGTTTAATCGTAATGAAATCATTTGATTTATCATCCAAAATTTCATCTTGTAATTTTGAAAATTCTTCATTAAGATTAAAATTATCATCACTTTGAGCTTTACTAATATAATTGTCTATCTTAGTTTCAATAACTTTTGATATTGAAAATTTATTATTTTTTTTACCACTAATATTTAAAATTTCATTCCCACTCTCATATACTAAAATTTGCATTAATTCTTCTATAAAATTTCCAAACTAAATATTCATACTTTGCAAAATTCCACCAAATATTCTATATTTTATAGGTATGAAATGCAATTTTTTACTATGTTTTTTTCTTAAACTTTCTATTTTACTTTTGCTTTTGGAATGTGTTATTAAATTTTTAACAGCTTTTGTCAAAATATCATCTTGCATTTTTTTCCTTATATAAATATCTTAATTTATCTATCTCAAACAAAGCACCATCTCTCATAATATAAAAATAGCTCCAGCCATTATGATTTACCTTATTTAAAATTTTTGCTGACATTTTATGAATACTTAATTCATCTGACCCATCACTAACCCTGTCATTGCCTATATATTTTACTGGATTATTTCCAGCTTTATCATATAGCATTTCACCTAAACAAATCATATCTGCTTGATATAGCATATCAAGTGATACTTTTGGAGGCTTTGTCTCTAATTTACCACTAGCTATATCACTTTCAACAAAATTTATATTTTTTATCCTATCATTAGCAATCTTTATATAATCGCTGTTTTTTTCTATTCCAATAAAATTTCTACCATATTTTTTTGCAATAGCACCTGTTGTTCCTGTGCCAAAAAATGGGTCAAGAACAATATCTCCCATTGTTGAGCTCGATAATATTATTTTTTCTAAAAGCTTTTCTGGTTTTTGAGTAGAATGTGCCTTTTTACCATTAGTATCTTTTATTCTTTCTTGTCCTATACAAATACCTATATTCCATACACTCTTCTCTTGCTTGTCATTATTTAAATACTTCATTGTCTTATAATTGAATGTAAATTTAGATTTTTGGCTTTTTGAACACCAAAGTAAAGTTTCGTGTGAATTGCAAAATCTTGTGCCTTTGAAATTTGGAACTGGATTTGGTTTAGACCATACAACATCATTTAGTATCCAAAAATCCAAATTTTGCATAATATAGCCAATTCTATATATGTTTTGAAATGAACCTATTACCCAAATAGAAGCATCTTTTTTCATTACCCTTTTGCACTCTTTTAACCAATTTTCGCAAAAGGCATCATACTCTTTATAGTCCTTAAATTTATCCCAACTATCATCAACTCCGCTAAATTTATCACCATCAGCCCTTAAAAGCTCTCCTTGCGTCTGCATAAAATATGGTGGATCTGCAAAAACCAAATCTATTGAGTTATCAGGGATTGTCTTTAAAACATCAATACAATCGCCGTTAATGATTTGATTAAAAAATTTAACCATTTTATTGAGTTCTCTACAATTTTCTAATTTCTTCATAAGCTTCATTTATCTCTTGTAATCTCTTTGTTCCAGCCTCTATTATCTCTTCATCAGCTCCTCTGCCCATTAAGATATCAGGGTGATATTTTCTAACTAACTCTCTATATCTTTTTTTAACATCTTCAAATTTAGCTCCTTTTTGAAGACCTAAAATTTTATATGGATCTTTTCTATGGATATATTTTTTATTATAGTAGTTTTGCTCTTTACCGCCTCTAAATTTAAAATCCTTTTGAAATCTTGCAAAAATTTCATTTTGTATCTGTGGGTGAATGCCAAGACCTTCACAAATTTTACTTATTATATCCTGTTCTGCTTTTGAAAAATTTCCATCTATATAGGCAATATTTAAAAAGAAATACACCCTACCTACTCTATCCCTAAGACCTAGATTAAATTTTTTTTGATATTTTTTAGCTATATCGTAAGCATTGTAGATATTTTCTTTTTCTATATTGTAAACTTTTTTAAGCTCTTCTCTATCCTCTTTAGTTCCATTAATTTGAACAGTCAAATCATCTAAAATATGGCTTATTAAATTTGCTTCAAATTCATTTACTCTTCCATCGCTTTTAGCAACTTTTGCAAGTAGGCTTATTAGGTATTTTGCCTCTAAAAAAGTTAAGCCCATATTAGGGCTTTTTTTAACCCTAACTGAGCTTGTTAAAAAATAATATATAATTATAACAATTAATAGTATAGTAAAAAAATTCATTAAAAACCTAATATAGTTTTATCTATTTTTCATCTTTGATGATTTTAACAAAATCATTAAAATATATATCTTTCATATCATCTAAGCTCATACTAACTTCATTTATACTAAATTTATTACCACCTGTTTCACCTAATCTTTGCCATACAAGTCCAAATTTATGCAAATACTCTTTAAACTTAGCCTCATCTTTTACCCCTATTATAGCTCTACTATAACTTTCATCAAAGATATCTCTACTATCATCACAAAGCATTTTAAACTCTCCACCAAAACCAGCATTACAACTCATCTTAGCAAGTGTCATGGCAACACCACCAATGCCAACAGAATTTGCAAACTCGAGCAATCCGTCTTTGTTAGCACTAATGACTAAATCCCACAAGGCTCTCTCTTTTTTATAATCAACTTCAACCAAAGTTCCGGTGATTTTATCTTCTACAACTTTTCTATAAAGTGAGCCTGCAAATATGCCTTTAGTATCGCCAACTAGATAGACAGCTGTATTTTCATTTTGAAAAACAGAAGGCAAAGTTTTTGTATAATCCTCATTTACTCCAACGCTAACTATAGCTGGAGTTGGCTGGATACTAACACCATCAGTGTCATTATATAAACTAACATTTCCACTAACAACAGGAGTATTTAGCTCTTTGCAAGCCTCTTTTATACCTTCACAACCCTGTGCAAATTGCCACATAACTTCAGGATTTTCAGGGTTTCCATAATTTAGACAATCAGTTATAGCAAGAGGAGTTGCTCCACTCATTGCAACCTTTCTACCACTTGATGCGACTGCTAAAGCTGCCCCTATTTTTGGGTTTACAAAGTTCATTCTTGTGTTACACTCCATACCCATAGCAATAGCACAATTGTTCTCTTTTACTCTCATAACAGAAGCACCTAAATGTCCAGGTTGTTTTATGGTATTTGTTCCTATATTTGCATCATATTGATCATAAACAAAAGATTTATTTAAAATATGCTCATCTTTTAAAATTCTCTCAAATGCCTCTTGATTTTTCATTGTATTTATAGTAGCACATTGTAAGTTATCTAATTTAATCTCATCTAAATATGCTGGTTTTTTAGTAGGTCTATCAAGTACTGGAGCTGCCTCACTAAGTGGATCTATTGGAATTTCACCAACTAACTCATTATGCCAAAAAAGCTCCATCTTTCCACTAGATGTTACCTCACCAATTACTTCAGCATCTAAATCCCATTTTGCAAAAATCTCTTTAATTTTATCTTCACAACCTTTTTTAGCACAAATTAGCATTCTCTCTTGAGATTCGCTAAGCATAAGCTCATATGGAGTCATTCCCTCTTCTCTCATAGGAACCTTATCAAGATACATCTTCATACCACTACCACTTCGTCCAGACATTTCAAAGCTTGAACTTGTTAGTCCTGCTGCACCCATATCTTGGATTCCTATTATATAATCATGTTTAAAAAGCTCCAAACAAGCTTCCATTAAAAGCTTCTCAGCAAAAGGATCTCCAACTTGAACAGTAGGTCTAAGGCTTTTGTTTTCTTCATTAAAGCTATCACTTGCCATAACAGCACCACCTAGACCATCTCTACCTGTTTTACTACCTACATAGATTACAGGATTTCCAATACCCTCAGCCCTTCCATAAAAAATCTCATCTTTTTTGCAAATTCCAAGCGCAAAAGCATTTACTAAGATATTTCCATTAAATCCGCTATCAAAGCTAATCTCTCCTCCAATTGTTGGAATTCCCATACAATTTCCATAGTGAGAAATTCCACCACTAACACCTTTAACTAAATATCTTTGATATCTATTTACAGCTTCATTTCCCTTGATATCTCCAAATCTAAGTGAATTCATATTTGCCTCAACTCTAGCACCCATTGTAAAAACATCACGAAGTATACCGCCAACTCCAGTTGCTGCTCCTTGAAATGGCTCTATGTAGCTTGGGTGGTTATGGCTCTCCATTTTAAAAACTGCTACCATACCTCCGCCTATATCTATAACACCTGCATTTTCTCCTGGACCTTGTATAACCCAAGGTGCTTTAGTTGGAAAACCATTTAGATATTTTTTGCTTGATTTATAAGAACAATGCTCACTCCACATAGCAGAAAATACCCCAAGCTCAAGCAAATTTGGCTCTCGTCCTAAAATTTCAAGTATCTTTGAATACTCTTCATCACTAATTTTATGTGCTTTGATGGTCTCTTTATCCATATCTATATCCTCAAATTTAATCAATAATTCCCTAATAATATCAAATTTTCTCTATATTTTTGATAAAACCATAATTTAACCTATAAAAGCTATAAAATATCCTTAAAATAGTAATTTCAATAAATATAATATTATCTTTATTTAAGATTAATTTACTAAAATTCAATATTGTTTAAAGTAATACAAAAAACTAAAAATAAGGATTTTTATGCAATTTAAAAAAAGTTTTAACCCATCGGTTTTCTACCCATCTATTGTATTGCTTTTTGTAATATTAGCTTTAACGCTAATATTTCCAGAAGGAATGCTTAACTCAATCACCAAAATACAAGACTATCTAACACATACATTTGGTTGGTTTTATATTTTGGCTGTAACCATTATATTTTTTGTGATTATATTTTTACTATTTTCAAAACATGGAGATATAAAACTAGGACCTGATCACTCAAAACCATCATATTCCAATATGTCTTGGTTTGCAATGCTTTTTTCAGCAGGAATGGGAATCGGACTTATGTTTTATGGCGTTAGTGAGCCTGTTATGCACTACTTAGCTCCTCCTTCAGCCTCCCCTGAGTCAGTTGAAGCTGCAAGACAAGCTATGAGTATAACATTTTTCCACTGGGGTTTAAATGTGTGGGCAATTTATGCAGTAGTTGCTATCATTTTAGCATTTTTCGCATATAGACATAACCTCCCACTTACTTTAAAATCAGCATTTTATCCACTAGTTGGAAATAAAATTTATGGAGTTTTTGGTGATATCATAGATATATTTGCAGTAATTGCTACATTTTTTGGTGTTACTATATCTTTAGGTTTTGGAGTTTTACAAATAAATGGCGGTTTTAGTCATCTTTTTGGACTTGATATTAGTATAATTACTCAAATAATATTTATAGGTGTGATAACTATTTTAGTAACTATTTCTGCAACAAGTGGGCTTGATAAGGGCATTAAACTACTTAGCAATACAAATATGATACTTGCTATATTTTTAGTTTTATTTATACTAATTTTAGGCAATACAACATTTATTTTAAATTCACTTGTGCAAAACACAGGTCAATACCTATCATCATTTTTAAGTGATACATTTAATCTATATGCTTATGAAAAACAAAAAGAGAGCTGGATTGGTGGTTGGACTTTACTTTACTGGACTTGGTGGCTATCTTGGGCTCCTTTTGTTGGTCTTTTTATAGCTAGAATTTCTCGTGGTAGAACTATAAAAGAGTTTATAACTGGTGTTTTATTTGTGCCAACTGGATTCATATTTTTATGGATGACTGTTTTTGGAAATAGCGCAATAGATTTAATCCATGGTGGATACACAGAGCTTGCAACTGCAGTAAATGAAGATGTATCTTTAGCTCTTTTTGTATTTTTAGAAAAATTTCCACTTGGCTCAATTATGTCTGGAATTGCAACTATAATGATTATAATATTTTTTGTAACTTCAGCTGATTCAGCTGCTATGGTTATAGATATGCTTTGTTCAAACGGAAAAGATGATACCCCTAAATGGCAAAAACTTCTATGGTGCGTATTAATTGGGCTTATAGCCTCTGTTTTACTATATGCAGGTGGTTTGCAAGCACTTCAGGCTATGACAATTGCGGCTGCTTTTCCTCTAACTATAGCTCTGCTTGGTTGTATATATGGACTTATAAAAGCCCTAGCTATAGATGTAGAGAAGAAAAAAACTCAAGATATTGGAACTATAGCACCAACTGGAAGCTCAAAAAACTGGGAAGAGAGATTAAAAGCTATAATTGACACTCCTGATAAAAATGATGCTGAAAAGTTTCTAAGAAGAGTTATAAAACCAGCTTTTAAAGATGTGCAAGCTAAATTTGAAGAGTATGGTATGTCTGCAAAAATAGAAGAAGATATTAAAAAGTGGCAAATTCATCTACATGTTGGAATGGGTGATGATAGAGATTTTAGATATGGCATTAAACTAGTTGAGGCTGAAGCTCCTGACTATGCTGATACAGACAGATACTATAGAGCAACTGTCTATCTGCTTGAGGGTGGTCAAGATTATGATGTCATCGGCTGGAGTAAAGAGTCTATTATAAATGATATTATAGAGCAATATAGAAACCATATGCATTTCTTATATAAAACCACCTAAAATAGTCTTTAAACATTTACACTGTATTATAAATTAATACAGTGTAAATTTCTTTAAAATTGCAAATTGATTACTGCAAAATAATATATGTAGAAATATTAAATTTCTTTAATATTTGTTAAATTTATAGAAAGGATTTAGATATGAAATTTAAAAAAAGTTTTAATCCGTCGGTTTTTTATCCGTCTATTGTATTGCTTTTTGCGATACTAGCTATTGCTTTAATATTTCCAAAGATAATGCTTGTATCATTAACCAATATACAAAACTATCTAACTGAAACATTTGGCTGGTTTTATGTACTATCTGTAACTATTATTTTTTTTTCAGTTATGTTTTTACTATTTTCAAAATATGGGGACATAAAGCTAGGTCCTGATCACGCTGAAGCTGCCTACTCCAATGTATCGTGGTTTGCGATGCTTTTTTCAGCAGGAATGGGGATTGGTTTAATGTTTTGGGGAGTTGGTGAACCTGTTATGCACTACTTAGCGCCACCAACAGGAGATCCACAAACCGTAGAAGCAGCTAAACAAGCCATGACTATAACCTTTTTTCACTGGGGAATAAGCGTTTGGTCTATTTATGGAATTGTAGCAATAATTTTAGCCTTTTTTGCATATAGACACAATCTTCCACTTACCCTAAAATCTGCTTTTTATCCATTAGTTGGAGATAAAATTTATGGAACCTTTGGAGATATTATAGATATTTTTGCTGTAATTGCTACATTTTTTGGTGTTACTGTATCTTTAGGTATGGGAGTCCTTCAGATAAATGCTGGTTTTAACCATCTTTTTGAAATTCCTATGACCTCGTCAACTCAGATTATTTTTATAGCCATAATAACTGTTTTAGTTACAATCTCTGCAACAAGTGGACTTGATAAAGGAATCAAACTACTTAGTAATACAAATATGATACTTGCGGTTTTTATAATTCTCTTTATACTACTTTTAGGTAATACAACAGGTCTTTTAAATTCTTTGGTTGAAAACATAGGTTCATATATGTCATCATTTTTAAGAGATACATTCAATCTATATGCATATGAAAAACAAAATGAAAGTTGGATTGGTGGTTGGACGTTACTTTACTGGACTTGGTGGCTGTCTTGGGCTCCATTTGTTGGACTTTTTATAGCTAGAATTTCCCGCGGTAGAACTATTAAAGAGTTTGTAGCTGGTGTTTTATTTGTTCCAACGGGTTTTGTCTTTTTGTGGATGACTGTATTTGGAAATAGTGCGATTGAACTTATAAATGGAGGATACACAGAGCTTGCAACAGCAGTAAATGAAAATGTCTCTTTAGCCTTATTTGTATTTTTAGAGAAATTTCCATTTAGTTTTATAATGTCAACTATTGCAACCATAATGATCATAATATTTTTTGTAACATCAGCTGATTCAGCTGCTATGGTGATAGATATGCTTTGCTCAAATGGAAAAGACGATACACCTAAATGGCAAAAACTATGGTGGTGTGTTTTAATAGGTGTCATAGCCTCAGTTTTACTCTATGCAGGTGGCTTAAAAGCACTTCAAGCTATGACAATTATAGCTGCTTTTCCACTTACTATAGCTTTAGGCGGTTGTATATATGGTCTTTTTAAAGCTTTAAGTATTGATGCTGAGAAAAAAAGAACTCAAATTTTAGGCGCTATATCTCCAACTGGTACTTCAAAAAATTGGAGAGAAAAACTTCAAGCAATTATATATGTCCCAGATAAAAGAGATGCAGAAAAATTCTTAAATAAAATTGTTGAGCCTGCTTTTAAAGAGGTCAAAGAGGAATTTGAAAAAAATGACTTAGTGGCTATTATAGAAAAAAATAAAGAAAAATCTCAAATTCACATACATGTAGGAATGGGAGATGATAGAGATTTTAGATATGGTATAAAAATACTTAAAACCGAAGCTCTTGATTATGCCAATACTGATACACTCTATACAGCTGAAGTTTATCTACTTGAAGGTGGTCAAGGATATGATGTAATGGGATGGAGCAAGGACTCTATTTTAAACGATATTGTAGAGCAATATAGAAAACACCTATATTTCTTACATAAAGTTACATAATTTTTTAATAGCCTAGAGTTTCTAGGCTATTTTACTTTAATCTAGCTAAAATTATTATCCACTGCTTGACAAATAATATGACCTATTAAAATATGCATCTCTTGAATGCGTGGAGTGTCATTTGAAGGTATAACTATGTTTAAATCACAAATTTCATTCATCTCTCCACCATCTTTTCCACTAAAACCAATTACATCACAACCCATATTTTTAGCTTGATTTATGGCTTTAATTACATTAGGGCTTTTTCCACTTGTTGAAATAGCTAAAAGCAAATCTCCTTTTTTTGCAAGTGCTTCTACTTGTCTTGAAAATACAAACTCATAACCATAGTCATTTCCTATAGCAGTTAAGGCTGATGTATCAGTTGTGATAGCAATTGCAGGAAGCCCTACTCTTTCAGTTTTATATCTTCCTGTTAGCTCAGTTGCAATATGTTGTGCATCAGCAGCACTTCCACCATTTCCACAAAGTAAAACTTTATTTCCATTTTTTATACATCTAACTACCATTTCGCAAGCTTTTAAAATATCATCTTGTAAAGAAATCTTAACATCTTGTATTGTTTTTTCATGTAAATTTAGCTCTTTTTTAATCATTTCTTTCATTTTTTATCCTTTTAATAATGCCTGTAGTGCTCTTTCCATCTTCAAATTTAACAAGTTTTAACTCATCAACTAAATCACTACCAACAACTTCTTTTCCCTCATAATCCCCACCTTTTACTAGCACATTAGGTTTTAAATACTTGATTAAATCATAAGGAGTTTGTTCATTAAATATAACCACATAATCCACAAAGCTTAATGCACTTAAAAGCACAGCTCTATCAAGCTCACTATTTATAGGACGCTCTTTACCTTTTAAAATTTTAACAGAATTATCTGAGTTTAAGCCGACAACTAAAATATCACCAAACGATTTTGCAGTTTTTAAGTATTTCACATGCCCAGCGTGCAAAATATCAAAGCAACCATTTGTAAAAACAATTTTTTTATTGCTACTACTTAAAATTTGCTTTAGTTCTTCTTTAGTTTTAATTCTACTTTCAAGCTCACCAATGCCCTTTTCTCTCTCATAATGCTCTATCTCTTCAAAAGTAACAGTAGCACTTCCAACTTTTGCAACAACAACAGCTGCGGCTTTGTTTGCAAAAATTACAGCATCTTTTATATCTTCTTTGCAAGCTAGCATATAACTAAGTGCTGAAAGAACCGTATCTCCAGCACCCGTTACATCAAAAACATCTCTAGCAATTGCAGGAATTATAGTAAGCTTATCATCATAAAATGCAACGCCTTGTTCTGATAAAGTTATCAAAGAGTATTTTAAATTTAGCTCATCTTTTAGCTTTTTAATACATCTTTGCAAACTTTCATTATCTATAATTTTAATGCCAGTTGCCTCATAAGCCTCTTTTTTGTTTGGTGTAAGAAGTGTTGCATTTTTGTATTTTGAGTAATCACTTCCCTTTGGATCTATCAAAACAGGTAAATTTAGCTCATTTGAAATTTTGATAATTTGTTTACAAATATTATCACTTAAAACGCCTTTTCCATAGTCTGATAAAACAACAACTTCATAATTTTTAGCAATATCTTTAAATTTATCTAAAAGTTTAAGCCCAACATCTTCACAGATATCCTCAACGCTCTCTTTATCAAATCTTACAATTTGCTGTTTACTTGAGATAATTCTAGTTTTTTGTGATGTTAGTCTTCTTTTTTGTTTATGTAAAAACTCTATCTTAACCAATTTTTCATCTAAAATTTTCTCTATTATTTTTGAAGTTTTATCATCTCCAACGACACTTATAATGCCAACTTTTGCACCAAGACTTAAAAGGTTGTTTAAAACATTGCCAGCACCACCTAAGTGTTTTGTTTCATTTTTTACATCAATAACTTGAACAGGAGCTTCTGGAGAGATTCTATCACAATTCCCCCAAAGATATCTATCTAGCATTAAATCGCCAATTACTAAAATTTTTGGTTCTTTATCTTTTATATTATACATCTACTTCTTCTTTATATAGTCTTTTTATCTCTGGAATATACTCTTTAATGCCCTCTTCTAAGGTATATTTTGCCTCAAAATCTAGGTATTCTTTACTTTCTTGCATATTTGCTTGAGTAAAGTATTGGTAGGCTTTGTGTGGATTTTTAATGTATTGACATTTGTAGTTTGTATCAAGCTCTTTTTGCAAGATATCAACTATATCTTGAAAACTTCTTGGTTTGCCTGTTGCAACATTATAAACACCACATTTTTTTGTAAAAACAGATTTGATATTTGCACTAATTACATCTTTTATGTATACAAAATCTCTAAAGATTTTATCACTTCCCTCAAAAAGTTTTGGCTCTTTTCCTGCTAGAATTTGATGCCCAAATTGAAGCACCATTGAAGCTGTTGTATTTTTAAAATACTCCCTTTCTCCATAAACATTAAAATACCTAAGCCCAACAACATGAACACCTTTTTCTATGTATTTTAAAGCCATATAGTCCATACTAAGTTTTGAAAAGCCATAAACATTGTTTGGATTTTCGCACTCCCATACTGTTTGTGGAACTTTTGCATCCCCATAAGTAGCGGCTGAACTTGCATATATAAGTTTTGCACCATTTTTTCTACAATACTCTAAAAGTGGTTTAAAGGTATTTAAATTTGTCTCTATCATAACAGCTTGATCTAGCACAGTTGTATCAGAAATCGCAGCTAAATGAAAGATGATATCTGGTTTAAATTTTTTAAGAATTTTTAAAAACTCAGGTTTAGTGATGTCAGCTTGAACAATCTCTCCGCTAAAACCTTTTAAATTTTTAAAATGACCAAAGCTTTTTAAATTTCCATTTGAAAAAGTTTCACCTGTTCTAAAAATATCTAAAGCTAAAACTTTTGTATTTTTATAATTTTTATCAAAATAGTGAGCCAAATTTGAACCTATAAATCCAGCCGCACCTGTTATTAGTATTTTTTCATCATTAAATTTCACAATTTTTCCTTTTTTAAAAAATTATATCAAAATAATAAAAACATTAGTTCTTGTAAAATTTTATACTATCATAAAAACTTGTTATATTTTGATACTCTTTTGCTTTTTCTTTGCCTATTAAAAATAAATTTTTTATACCTGCTTTTATACCTGCTTTTATATCTGAGAGTTTATCTCCTATTAAAATTGAGTTTTTTAAATCTACATCAAACTCTTTTTTGGCCTCTAAAATCATTCCGATTTTTGGCTTTCTACACTCGCATTTTTCCTCTGGAGAGTGAGGACAAAAATATACTTTATCTATAAAAATAGATCTTTTTTTAAACTCATTTAACATATACTCATTTAGCTTTAAAAAATCCTCTTTTGTGTAATACCCTCTTCCTATACCTGATTGATTTGTTATTATAAAAATTAAAAAATCTTTTTGTTTATAAAATTTCAAGGCCTCAAAAACGCCATCACAAAACAAAAAATCCTCTTTTTTATAAACATAACCTTTATCCTCATTTATAACACCATCTCTATCCAAAAAAAGAGCCTTTTTCATATATTTTCCTTAATAACTTTTAAAACATCACTAGCCTTTATGCTTTTCATACAATTGTGGTGTTTTAGTGGGCATACTCTTTTCATACAGGGCGAACATGATAAATTTTTAGTTATTATATGTTCATTTGGGTTATTCCACTGGTTTGTCTCTTTAAAATTTGTAGGACCAAAAATAGCAAATGTTGTTACTTTATAAGCTGCTGCAATGTGCATAGGACCGCTATCGTTTGTTAAAAAAAGAGCAAGTCCTGCAATTTTTTCACAAAGCTCTTTTATAGTTGTTTTTCCTGCTAAATTTTGGTAGTTTAAAACCCCATTTTTTATAAGTTCATCTTCAATATCTTTAGCAATCTCTTTTTCATTAGGACCGCCAAAAATTACAATATCATAATTTTTACTTAAATTAGTAGCAACTTGTGCAAACTCTTTAGGGTACCATCTTTTTGCACTTCCATAAGTTGCACCTGGATTTATACCAAGTGTTGGTTTTTTATACAAAAAAGGGATAAATTTCAAAGACAAATCGCCTGTTTTATGCTCTAAATGCAAAGCATAATTTACAAAATCATTGTAGCGAATTGCTTGATGAATTGTATTTTTAGTAAGTCTTTTATAATTAAATTTCTTATATGCTTTTACAAAAAACATCATAATCTTTGATGAAATTGATCTTCTAAACGATATAGCCAAATCAACTTTTCCAATACTTTTTGCAAGTTTATACAACCCAATATATCTAAATTTTGCCTTTTTAGTGTCGTTTATAATAGTTTTTTCTATATTTTTATAGCCCTCAAAAGCTTTAAGAGAAACATAGGAGCCTATTAAAATAATTTTAGAATTTGGATAAGTTTTTATTATATTTTCAATGGCAGGAGTTGCCATGATAGCATCTCCTAGCCAATTTGGAATTTCTATTGCTATTTTTTTAATCTCTTGCATTTATCATCTCTTTATATGCATAAAATTGCGGAAGTTTTATAACTTTTCCATCTCTATTATCAACTAGCCCATACCCTGGAGCAACTAATTGGTGCCAAAAAACTTTCTCAACTAAGCCAGTTTGTAAAACTATTTTATGATATTCTAACATATATTTGCAATATTCTTCATTGCTTACACACTCCTTTTGGCTAGTTGGAGCATATGGAGCTGTATCTTTTAATGGCCAATTTACCTCCGTTATATAGACTTTGTTAGAAGTTTTTGGACTTAGTTTTGCTAAGGATGCAAAAAGTTTTACCTTTTTTAATGTATCAAAAAATAAATATTGTTTGTTAAAAGGGCTACCTCTTCTATCAACATATAAAAGTGCATTTGCAATGTCAAATTTTAAATTATAAAAGTTAAATAGAGCTCTTATGGCATAGTGATACTCAAAGTCAATTACACTTGGACCAATTAGTCTAATATCTGGGAATTTACTACATTTAATATCATAGGCAATTTTATATAACCTCAAATACTCACAAGGTGCAAAAAATCCCCATTTGATTCTATTTATGGTAGTTGCTATTTGATATTCATATACAAATTTATTAAATTTATTAAAAATTAAAGTAATGTTTTTTGCAAATAGCTCTAAGTTATCTATATTTTCTCTATTTTGAATAATATTTAAAACTATATTTTTTTTAGATTTTTTTGTGAAACTTTTACAAAACTCATAATATTTGTCTAAATTTTCAATATCACTAAGCGGTATTCTAATGAGTAGATTTTTTACACCAAGCTCCTCAACTAAGTCTTGTTGAATGTTGCCTTTGTCTAAATTTACACCTATTCCATAAAAATTTATAGAACTTTTTTTATTTTTATTTTTTAAAAATAGCATAAAAAAAAGCGATATTGGAAGTATAAAAATAGTTGTTATAAATAGTCTTAGATAGTCTAATAGATACTTCAATCTAGCATTTTTTTTAAATTTTTTATTTTCAATCACGCAAGGTTGGTCTGAAAATTTATCCCAAATAAAATGTTCATATTCTTTTTTCATATTGACTTTAAAATACCTTTAACTTCATTAAACTGCTTAACTTCATCAAAAATCTCACTAGCTCTATTTTTACCATTAATAGCTAAGCTTTTTAACAAAGCTTCATCTTTCATACATAGATAAATTTTCTCTTTTAAATCATCTTGTTTTTCACCATCAAAAAGTAGCCCACTTTTGCCATCTTCTATTATCTCAAGTGGTCCGCCTTTATTGTTGGCTATTACACAAATTCCACATCTCATGGCTTCAACCAAAACAAGTCCAAATGTCTCTTTTTTAGTAGCCAAAACTAAGCAATTAGATATTTGCATATATTCATTGGTATTATCAACAAAACCTGTAAAAATATCATCTTTATATCTACTTTTTAAATCCTTCAAATAACTCTCTTCCATACTATGTCCAACAATTAAAGCCTTGATATTTTCACCATTTTGTCTTAGTCTCTCAACCGCTTCTAAAACTTTATATTGCCCTTTTGCCTCCTCTATCCTACCAACTATTGAGACGATAAACTCATCTTTTAAACCAAGCTTATTTTTAAGTTCGTCTTTTCTTTTACTATCTATTGGCTTAAAGTCCCTTACCCCTATGTATGATTTTATAATATTAGGTCTAATCTCTTTTGGTATAAACTTTTCTAACTGCTCTTTTACTAAATTTGTTACTGCTATTATAGCATTTACATTTTTATATAAAAATTTATGGTAAAAATCACTCTTAAACCTAGTCATATGCATATGTCTAGTTTGAACTATTTTAGGTTTTGTTTTTGAAAAGATCTTTGCTAAAACTACAGTTGGCAAATCTTTTGTCCAATGAAAATGGACTATATCGATATGGTTTTCATCAATTATTTTAGCTAGTTTTATAAAGCTATTTCGTTTTATTTGAAAATATTTTATCTCTTTATTATCAAAATAGTGTTTTAGCTTAGAGCTTTTACCAACTACTGCAAGTGCATCTATCTCTATAGTTAGATCCTTCATATAAAGCTCTAATCCTCCAATATTTGGTGATAGGCACACTTCTAAAATTTTACTCACTTTCAATCTCACTTACTAATTTTTTAAACTCTTGTTCAATTTTAATATAGTCCTCCTCTAAATAGTCTTTATTTATAGAAAAATTGTTTTGCTTAGATGGTTCATTTATACTGCCCCATCTTTTGGCACTAGCAAATAAAGAGCTTCCAAAAAATGAAAATGTAGTTATATTAACAGCACCCGCTAAATGCATAGGACCAGTTGATGTACTAACAAAAATTTTAAAATTTGATATAAGATAACAAAAATCTATTAAAGAGTACTTGCTATCTAAACACACAACACTATTACCACAATATTTTTTAATATACTCTAAACTTTTTTTGTCATCTGGACCAAAGCTAAATACAATTTGTATATTTTTACTAGCAATTGATCTATATAATCTCACATAGTCTTCAATTTTTAAATTCCCATCACTACTTCCACCAAAACCTGGATGAAAGCAAATAATTTGTTTGTTTTCATCTATCTTATATCTTGCTTTAAACTCATCAAATATGAGCTTTTGTCTTTTTTTATCCATATTAATAACAGGTCTTGAAAAATATGACTTTACATTAGGATAAAGGTATTTTAATAGATCAATATTGTATTCAAATTCCCTTTTTTCAACTCTGCTTCTTCTTTGTTTTAATCTTTTGTTAAAAAATATTTGGGCTATTTTTGTAGCTGGTGCGACTCTTTGTTTTATTCCACTTAAAAAAAGAGCTAATCCTAACTTTGTATCTATAAAAGCGCTAATACTTACATCAATCTTAGCCTTTTTAATCTTTTTAGCTAGTTTTAAAATATCATCTTCATATAAAATAACATCATCAACGAACTCTAGCTCTTTGGCAAATTCAAAATTTACCTTTGATACCAATAAAATTATTCTAACATTTTTGATGTTGTTTTTAGCTAGTTTAATCATAGGAAGAGTTAAAACAAAATCTCCTATTTTATCATGTCTAGTTATTAAAATATTCATACTATGACTTTTTGTTTGCTTCATAAAGCATAATGTATTTATAAAAATTTGTAACCATATGTGAAAATGCCACAACTAAGCCAACATATCCATCTAAAAAACCAAGCTTAAAAAAATATGTTTTATTAAAAGAGTAAATAGCATTTAAAAATGCTTTTAAGGGGTTTGATTTCTTTTTGCCTTGATTATTTTTTGCAAAAAGTCTTGCGTAAACATTTGCTTTTTGAACAAACTCATCAATGCTATGATAACTATAATGCTCTACATTGCCCTTTAATATCTTGTTTTTCAAATTCTCATCAATTATTTTTTCATGAACATCATTATCATTATAGTTTGTAATTTTTTTGTTAAAAAGTCTTTTTATCTTTTGGTTACTCCAACCACAATGTTTTATCTGTCTATCTTTGTAATATGCATTGAAATTTAAAAGATAAACATAGCCTTCATCTAGCTTTTCATTTTTTAATGTTTCGATTAGTTCTTTATCCACAACTTCATCTGCATCTAAAATCAAAATCCAATCATTTTTTGCATACTGTGTTGCTTTTTTCTTTGTTTTTCCAAAACCCAAAAAATCGCCTTTTATTAAATTTACATTACTAAACTCTTTAGCTATTTTTATAGTCTCATCAGTTGAGCCATTATCATAAACAACCACATCATCAAAATCTTTTAAAGATTGAAGAGTTTTTCTAATCGTTCTCTCCCCATTTTTTGCAATCATAACAACTGAAATATCTTTTATCATCTTTTTGTCACTTTCTTAAATAGACCTTTTATGTAGTATTTTAATAATCTTAATGGTTTGAAAATTTCATCTTCACTTTTTAATTCATCACCTTTTATACGGTATATAACGCCATTTATTCCATTAAAATCTTTTTGAACCGCATTTCCTATTCTAAAAGCATATTTATAAATCTCTTTTGTTTTTTCTAAAATTTCTTGATTATATTTTCCAAACGGAAAGACAAAAGATTCAACCTCAATATCCAGTCTTTTTTCTAAAATTTCTTTTGAAAGTAGGAGTTCTTTTTTAAAATCAACACCTTTTTCTAATAAATTTATATGCGAATGTGAATGTGAGCAAATTTGAACTAAACCACTTTTTACCATCTCTTCTAACTCTTCAAATGTACAACAAGTTGCACTTTGATAATTTATAAGCAAATCATCATGAATATAGTTTAGTCTTTGTTCCTTTGATAAATTCGTTGTTTCAATTATATACTTAGTTGGAACTGCTAAAAGTGCTTTTAAATTATATTTTTTAAGAAGTGGAAAAATATAGTAATAAAAATCAGCATAAGCATCGTCAAAAACTAAACATATGCTATTTGTAAAAAGTTTATCGCTTGGAAAAACTGATATATAATTATTGCTTATATACTCTAAATGTTTTTCAAAAATAGATAGATCATTACTACAAGTATTACTATTTACATGATGATACATAACACCAATTAACATCTTTCACCTCATATTAAAATAGGTCGCTCACCTCTACCTTGCTTATGGTTTTAAAGGTAATTTAAATTTTAATATATTAAATTAAACTCATAGTACTTAACTTTTACAAATAGATAATTTACACAATTAGCCTATGCCCAAAAAGTACAATTAATCTATCTATAATTGCAAAAGTTAAATTTTTCAATACTACTTTAAGAACTATTATAATTTAATGTTTTTCATCTTTATGATTAATGCTCACAACTGAAAATACCCCAATAAATATTATAAATAATGTTCTAGTTGTCTGCCCTGTTAGCTGATTGTCCGTCAAAAAAGCAATTAAAAAAGTGAGTATAAAAAACAAAAAAACAGTTCTTTGCTCTTCATTTTCAATCCTTCTTAAAGCCCTAAAACATTCATAGATAATTAATAAAAATACCATTAGCCCAATCAAGCCAACTTGCATAGCTATAAATGTATATTGATTATGTGGGCTGTTTTTTTCAATAAAACCTCTTATATTACTCATATAGGCAAATTCATCTTTTTTTAGTAGCTTTTTATACTCTTCTTCATAGTCCCCAAGTCCTACACCAAAAAATGGATTATCTTTAATAACCTCAATTGATAATATATTAAGAGCAATCCTAATACCATTTGAAGAGTTGAAATTTCCTTTTTTAAGTAATGCTATCTCGTTTTCTGTCTTTTTAACAACTTTTTTAAAATTATCCACATAGTTAAAAGCAAGAACAAAAATCAAAATTAGAGCTATTGCTAGAGCTATTATTGCCTTATAGTTGATTTTAAACCTATATATCGTCCAAAAAATAAGAAGAACAAAAAATATAAGCTGCCCTGTTCTTGAGTATGATAAAAATAGATTTAACAAAGTAGTGCATAAAAACATAAACATAAGTATAGTTTTGTAATTTAATTTTTTAATATTAAATATCTTTTCTATTATTATTATTGCACAAAATGCTAAAAAAATACTATATTGAATTGAAAGCATAGTTGGATTAAAAAATTGAGCATCTATTTTAGAAGTCTTAATGCTACTTTCAAAATCAAAAACTAAAGGACTAAGTGCATAAATTTCAGTTATCAACATACCACAAAGAAAAGCTGTAATTATACTGCCTATCCACTCTTTTTTTACCGATGTTGCTATTACAATTATTAAAAGTAAATAACAATATTTTTTAAAATATCCAAGTGATAGCTCTAAATTTGAATATGTAAGGCTTATCGTTATTAGTATTAAAAAAGCCATTAGACATAAAAGCAAATTTGAACTTTTTATCATCTTAAATTTTCTTCTAAAATCTCCTTCTATAAGCCAAACAAGAGATAAGAGTATAATATTAAAACTATTTAATGCTTTAGATAGCGGGGATGCAAAAGCTAAAAATAAAATCAAATAATAATATATTTTTTCAAAATTAATTCTATTTGACTTTTGCAAATTAAATGCTATACTCACCATCTCTCCTTTTTATTTATTTTTTTATAACAAATATATCTTTAATGATATATTTTATCAATCAAATTATAAAACTATAGTTTGAACCTTAATATAAGTAATGGGTTTATATAATAAATATATCAAAATAGTTCATTTTCTACCTCTTATTTTTTTTGAAATATTTTTTATTTTTTTAAAATTATTAGAAACCTTTAAACCTTTTTTAACAAAATTTTCTTCATCTATTTTATTAATTTTAGCATACTCTTTTAACATAATAGCAAGATCATCATCATCAATCCAAAGTTTCATAAAATTGCTTAAAGCTTTTATTGGACTTACTTTTATAAATTTCATCCTATTTACATCAACTATCCTAAACTCGTACCCATTCTTTAATTTTTTAATAATGATATTACCAGGTGAATAATCTTTATGAAAGATATTATTTTTATGAAGTGTCGCTGTAAATAGAGCAAACTCTTTAAATATATTTTCTCTATCCTTAAAAGACTTATCTAAAAGTGGTTCTCTTATAGTAAAATCATACTTATACTCCTCACTTATAAAAAAACTCTTCCCCAATAGCCCATTTTTAAAAAATTCAATATATCCTGATGGTGTTGGAACAAATTCTTTAATCTTATAGGAGTTTTTGTAGGATTTTTTAGCCTTTGAGTCTGCAAAAAATGTAAAATATATCCTTCTAAGTAATTTTGGAGTTTGAAAAGATTTTACAATATAGTTTTTGTCATTATAATAAATTTTTTTAACCTCGTTTCTAGCTTTGTGAATTACTAAATCATTGTTACTAAAATAGTCTTGAATATTTAAAATAAAATTTCTAACCTCTTTATCATCTTTATTTATTTCATATCTCATCTTTACCTTCTTTATCTTACATTTTATAATAGATTGTCAAAATTTTATGCATATTTTACTCTATAAATGTTATTTAGATACTAAATTTGTCTTTAATTTGCATAAATTTAGTCTTATTTTACTATTTTTACTCTTTTAATCTACTGATATATAAAGAACTAAATTGAATTAAAAACCTAAAATAACTACTTGAAATTTAAAAAATATTTTTATCGTCTAGTTTTTCAATATCACTAAAAAGATTTAGAAAATTCTTTACATCGCTTCCTAGTCTTTTTTTTATGAAAGAGATATTGCATATTTTTAAAAATGGTTTTAAGGCTTTAGAGTAGCTAAGTAGTTTTTTTTCTACAAAAGAGTTATTGGTTAATTCTATATATCTATTTATGATATATCTATAATCAATCTTTTTGTTTTTAATCTTAGTAAAAGATAGCAAATAAAGCAAAAAATCTCTAAATTGCAAAACATCAAGCCTAGTTTTAGCATCAAAACTCTCTTCAAAATCTATAACATACATCTTATCATTTATATACGTAAAATTTCTAGTTTGAGAGCCTCCATGATACTCTTTAATATTATGTATTTTTGAAAGTTGTTCTAAAGATAAATCTATCAAATTTTTTATCTCATCTTCATTACAAGTTTTTAGCAGTTCATGTAGTGTTTTTCCACTATCTTCCATTATAAAAAATTCATCATTTTTATATCTTATCCTAGGAACATTTATACCATTTTTTGAAAAATAGAGATTTTTTTCATACTCATAGTTAAGTGAATTTTTTTTATCTTTTTTTTCTGGTAAAATAAGTATATCAAAATTAAAAATTTTAGAATAAAAGCTTTGAATCTTTCTAGGACCTGTTTGTCTAGCCTTTTTTAACCAATAAATTTTATTTTTAAATTTTATTTTTGATATATAGTTTAGCGATTCAATGTCTAAATTTAAAACAAATTCTTTAAGCTCTTTTTTTTCTACTAAATCCATTATATTTTCAATTTTTACAACTATATCATCTGGTTTAATCAAGTTAATATAATTACTATCTTTATTTAAATTTAACGGATTTATATCTTTTCTACTATCTATTACTAAATTTACATCTGTAATATAGCTGTTTCTAAAACTTGGAGTTGGTCCATAAATAGTAAGTGATGGCATATTTTGTGCCCAAGCAATATGCGTTATACCACTATCAGGACCTACAACTAAGTCAAATTCGTTCATCTTAGTTACCAAATTTTGAATATCCATTTTTTCTAGAATTTTAGCATCTGTTTTTGCAGATATCTCTTTGGCAATCTCTTGCTCGTATTTATTTCCTGCACATAGATATACTTCATAATTTTTCAATTTATTAATAAGTTGAATTTGTAAATTGGTTGGATATATTTTACTCTTCCAGCTAGATCCAATTGTTATTAAAATTTTACTAATGTTATTATATGGTTTTTCTCTTTTTAATTTAGCAAAGCATGGTTTTTTGTTTTTAATTTCATCTTCATTAAAATTAAAATTTAAAGCTCTAGATACTAATTTTAAATTTCTTAAAATAATATTTTCAGAGTAATCTATAAAAAAGTTATCTTTGTAAAATTTAGCAGCTAATTTTTCTCTTATACTATTTTTATCAAAACCAACCAAATTTGAACATATTATTTTGCCTACTATAGCTGATTTTATAAGCCCTTGAAGATCTATAGCTATATCATAATTCTCTTTTTTAAGCTTTTTTAATCTTGTATAGCTATCTCTAAACTCTTTATCTTTAAGCTTTAAAGATATAACCCTATCAATATACTCATGATCTTTTAAAATTCCACTAAATCTCTCATCGCATATCCAATGTATCTCAGAGCTAGGGATATTTTTCTTAATAAACTGTAAAACTATACTGGAATGAACAATATCACCTAAAGCTGATAGTTTAATGATAGCTATTTTCATAATATCTAATTATACGTTTATTTTCCATCTTCTATGTACCCAAAACCATTGCTCTGGATTTTCCATTATAATCTCACCATAAACATCATTACACATCTTGATGATGTCTATAATGTCCTGCTCTTTATCATCACTTAATTTAATTTCAGGAAACTCTTTTACTATCACTTCATACTTTCCACTTGCAACTCTTTTTGCAAATAAAGGCACTATTTTTGGCTGATATTTAACATATAAAGTACCAACAGTTTTTACAGTCATAGCATCTTTTCCTAAAAATGGAATAATTGCCATATTTGCACTTGTTTTTAAATCAGTAAGAAGTCCCACAACTCCACCACTTCTAAGTCTTTTAATTATCTTGCCAGTAGCGCCCTCTTTATCGATAATTTCAACTCTCTCATCATTTCTAAAAAGTGATGTTATATTCTCTTCTATTAGCTCATTGTTTCCTTTTTTTGATATCAATAACTGTGAAAAACCCAATTTTGATGCAAATTTTGGTAATATTTCCCAATTTCCAAAATGGGCAGCAATTACTATAAATCCATTCTTATTATCAGTAAATGCTTGTTTTATACTTTTTGTGGCTTCTTCTATATTTTCAATCAGATCTATAACTTCTATCTTTTTATTTAGCAAAAGCAAACACTCACAAGCAGTTATAGCGATACTTTTAAAATTTCTCTTTGCTAAATCCTCTATCTCTTGTTCGCTTAAATCATTAAATATCAATCTTAAATTTGAAATAGCATCATTTCTTCTTTTTTTAAGAACTTTAAACATAAAAGAGCCAATTTTATCAAATAGATAATAATTAGCTTTAATTGGTAAAATTTTACTTATTTTAATCAAAGTTAAAACTAGAAAATATTCAATTTTTTTCTTCATATCTATCCCATGTTTAGTTTATTTTATTCTACTTAGAAAATGTTTAAACCCTACTTACCAAGACAGAAATTTAAAAACATAGCATCAAGTATTTCGGTTCTTTCATATGGTTTTGCTATGTTTGATATCTCCATAATTGCTAAATTTAACTCATATGCAAAAAGCTCTAACTCATTTTCATTGAGCAGATCTTTTGCCCTATATAGTGCTTCTTTGGCATTTTTAGAAGATAAAATTTGTCTAGTTGAACTAAGCATTATGCCATCATAGTTTTGAGAATCTAGATACTTTTTTAATGTTTCTATTATTAAATTTGAACTTTTTTTAGCAGAAATTTTGATGTACTCTTCAAAATCGTAGTTGAATTTAGACTCCAAATCATCTTTATTTAAAACATATATTATTTTTTTACCACTATTTTTACAAATTTCTAAAATTTTCTCATCTTCTTCATCTTTTACTCTACTACTATCAAAAACAGCTATTATAATATCTGCTTCCTCAACTGCCTTCATTGAATTTTCAATTCCAATTTTTTCAACTAAAGAAACACCCTCTCTAATGCCAGCCGTATCTATGATACGAATTAGATGAGTTCCTATTTTAAGGCTTTCCTCTACCCTATCTCTAGTTGTTCCTGCTTCATCGCTTATAATTGCTCTTTCAAATTTCAAAAGTGAGTTTAAGATTGAACTTTTGCCCACATTTGGCTTGCCTATAATTGTAACTTTGAAACCTTCAATAAGCCCTTTTCTTTGTTCGCTAATCTCTACTATCTCATTTAGTTTTTTATAGTTCTCAATAAGCAAACTCTTGGTTTGCTCTAAAATATCTAAAGGAAGATCCTCTTCAGCATAATCAATACAAGTTTCAACATAAGCAAGAGTTGTAACAAGCTCATCTCTAAGAGAGTTAACATAGCTACTTAATTCACCCTTTAGATGTCTTGCTAGTATCTTTATACCGTCTTCACTTCTAGATGTTATAAGGCTTTGAACAGCTTCTGCTTTAGCTAAATCCATTTTGCCATTTAAAAATGCCCTTTTACTAAACTCGCCTGGGTTTGCAAGTCTAGCACCAAGCTTTATAAGCTCTTCTAGGATAAAATTACTTACTATAAGTCCGCCATGTGTTTGAAATTCAACTATATCTTCACCTGTAAAACTATTTGGTGCTTTAAAATATATAATTATACCCTCATCTACAAGCTCACCCACAGTTGAGTAAATTTTAGAAAAAGTGGCATATCTTGGAATTAGTGTATCTTTTTTTATAAGTTTTAAAGCTAGGCTTAACGCATTTTTTCCACTAAGCCTTACTATTGAAATTGAACCTATTCCGTGAGCTGTTGCTATGGCTACTATAGTATCATTCATTGCTTTTTAATTTTATCGTTTATAACTATAAATTTTCCATTTTTAGATGAGCGAACACCTATGTATTTTTCAGGATACGCCTCTCTTAGTTGCTCTAAGGCAATTTTAATTAAAATTCCATCCAAGGGTCTAGTTTGTGCTTTTCCATTATTGTCAATTTTTTCAAATATATCTTTTAGATAATTTGCTATCATCTTTTCTTGATTTTCATAAAATTGTGATATCTCAAGCCTTACATAAAGACCGTATTTTAAACTCAGATAATTATAAAGCAAGGTTGAGATGGCTTTGTATCTAGCTCCCTCTTTTCCTATTAAAAGAGCAGCATCCTCACCATCAAGTTTTACATATATAGTTCTATCATCAAATTTAGATATCTCTACGACCTCTATTTCAAATATGCTTTTTGAAAAAAGATCTTTAATCTCTTTATCAATAGATGATAAGACTAGCTCTATATTTACTGGTTCTTTTCTTTTAGATTTTTTATTATTAGTCCTATTTAATCTACTAGGTTTCTTGATAGTATCAAGCTCTTCTTGTTTTGTCAAATCTTGTTGCTTTTTTTCAACTTTTTTAGAGCTATCTTTTTTAATATTTTTTTCTTTTACATCTTTTGTCTTAGATATTTTTTGTTCATCTTTGCCAAAACTGGCATTTATTATTGCATTTTTCTTTAAAAAGCCAAATATTCCATTACTTGGATGTTGCACAACATCAATTTTTAAATCAACAACAGAACAACCAAGTTTTTCAGCCGCTTTAGTTATTGCTTCTTGTAAATTTTTTGCTTCTATTCTCATTGCTTTTTCTCCAATATAGCTTCTTTTTTATCTTTTTTAAAAATTCTATTAACGACCAATTGCTGTACTACAGAACATAAGTTGTTAACACACCAGTAAAGAGTAAGACCCGCAGGGAATGTCATGAAGAAAAATGTAAATATTAAAGGTAGAAATTTCATTATCTTTTCTTGCATTGGGTCAGTAAAATTAGTAGGTGTTAGTCTTTGTTGTAAAAACATTGATATACCCATTATTATAGGAAGCACAAAATAAGGATCTTTTATAGCAAGGTTTTGTATCCAAAATATCCAAGGAGCGCCTTGAAGCTCGATAGCATTTAATAAAACCCTATAAATAGCAAAAAACACAGGAATTTGAAGCAATATAGGAAGACATCCACCCATTGGGTTTGCACCATGCTTTTTATATAGTTGCATTACCTGAGCTTGCATTTTTTGCGGTTCATTTTTATATTTTGCTTGAATTTCTTTTATCTTTGGCGCTAAATCTTTCATTTTATTCATAGATACCATGCCTTTATATGTTAAAGGAAATAGCACTAGCCTTATGACAAGAGTTAAAATTACAATTGCCCATCCCCAGTTACCTACATAGTTATGTAAAATACTTAAAAACGAAAACATTGGTTTTGCTATAAATGTAAACCACCCGTATTCAATTACATCGGTAAGCTCTGGGCTTATGCTTTTTAACAATTCTTGGTTTTTAGGTCCTATAAAACCATTTGTTTTAAAAGAGCCTTTTGCTAAGACAAAAAGTTGGTTTACTTTATTTGAATGCTGTGTTGCAACAACATCAAAAGGCTTGTCAAAATTATAAAATATAGTTGTATAGTATCTATCAAAAGCAGCTGCAATATCTATACCCGAATAATCCTCGCCACCTTTTTCAACTTTACCATCTTTAATAATCTCTAACTTGTCTTCACTATCTCTAAGAAGTAATCCATTAACTGTATATGAGTCAACTATTATATTTGGTCTCATTCCTGGAGTTATAAAATACTCAACATCTTTATTTAATTTAACATCTAATTCATAACTTCCATTTGAATTAAATTTAATGGTTTTTACAATAGTGATATCGCCTAACTCTTGAGTTAAAACAATCGTTTTTGAACCAGTAGTTAAATCCGCACTAGAAATAGATGTGCTATATGGTGCTTCAAACGCTTTTTTATTTAACTCGCTATCTGAAAATCTAATCTCTAAAGGAAGTGGTGAAAAACTAGGATCTACTAAATTAAAAGACACACCTTCATCGCTTTTATATATTGCATCTTTTAGTATAAAAGCACTAATCCTACCAAGCTCATCTATGCTTGCTTCAAATGTTTTTGATTTTATATTTACTATGGGTTTTTTAGTATAATCTACTTTAGGTTGTTCTATACTTTGTGCTTTGCCTTGTGCTACTGGAGCGCTATTTTGCATAGCTTGCTTCGTTGTTTGATTTTGTTCTGGGGCTACTTTTAACTTTGATAGATAAAAATGATCATACCCTATAAAAAAAATAAATGCCAAAAGAGTGGCTATAATAGCTCTTTTTTGAATTGAAAGATCGTCTAACACTATTTGTCCTTTTTAAAATCTAATGATTTAATTATATAATATTTATCCTTTTTTAAAGGCACATACCAAAAATATATCTTAGATATATTTGGTCTATAAAAAAATGTTATTTTAGAAAATTTCTTATATATAACAGGGTAATCTATACCACCTTTAAATAGCGGATTACACCTAAGAATTCTAAAAAAAGTTGAAAAAATAGCTCTAAAAATAGAGCTGTTTTGAAAATTAATCATGGCATATTCTGAACAAGTTGGATAATACCTGCAAGTTGCAGGAAATAGTGGAGAGATAAAGAGTCTATAAAATTTAATCAAAGATATAAAAATATTTTTCATCTTAAAGCGCCCATCTTTTTAAATGACCATTTTAAATTTTTACAAATATCATCATATTTTAGTTCGCCTATCTTAGATTTAGCTATTATTATATATTTGCCAGTTTCTAACTCGTCTTTGAAACTTAAAAAAGCAGCTCTAATAAGTCTTTTTGATAGATTTCTCTTGACTGCATTTCCTACTTTTTTACTTGCTACAACTGTAAATTTATCTTCATTAAATGGGAGAAAATAAACTACAGCACATTCACAATGCCACTTCTTTGCATTTTCATAAATATATTTAAATTCTTTTGCCTCATTAATTGGGGCAAAATTACCTAGACAGCCAATCTTTTTCTACCTTTTGCACGTCTTGCATTGATAACCTTGCGACCGTTTTTGGTCTTCATTCTAACTCTAAAACCATGCGTTCTCTTTTTAGGAGTTTTATGTGGTTGATATGTTCTTTTCATATTGTTTTCCTTTTAAAAATAATACAGAAAGAAGATTTTATCTTATTCTCACTTAAAAATAGATAAGATATCTACTATACAACACCACCCTATCCAATATTTTATAAATCAAAACCCTATTATATAAAAAATAAACTATTATTAAAATACTTTTTAGTACAATAACTAAAACTACTATTAAGGGTAATTATGAAGAGTATTTTAAATATATATATGTTTTTACTAGCCATGTTAATTGGTATGGAGATAAGTGCTGGTGCATTTGTAGCACCTGTTATATTTTTCCCGCAAAATTTGATAGGAGATGGTGTTTTAACCCATTTTCAAAGCGGACAAATGATGTCAGCAATATTTGTTAAGCTTAATTATGTGTTAATTGCTGTTTCTGTATTGGCTTTTTTATATGAAACTATAAACTTTTTTAAAAATAAAATTGAAAATTTTAACATTAGATTTTCAACTTTTATGCTAGCTTCTATAAATTTAGCTCTTGCACTTTTATTTATTTTTTACTTTACAAGCTATATCTTGGAAGCTCAAAAATTAGGCGAAATAGCAACTATTCAAAGTAGTGAATTTAATCAAATCCATAAAGCAAGCGAGTGGTCTATGAAAATTATGATGATAGCTCAAACTATTTTATTTTTCATAAGATTTCCTAAAAACAAATCAAACTATTAATTAAAACTAAAAACATATTGAATTTTAAAAAAGATAGTCAAAATGAGCAATCCTAAAACTAAATTTTCAGTTTTAATGTCTATATATTATAAAGAAACTCCTGAATTTTTTAATAAGGCTATGCAAAGCATTTGGGATAACCAAACGCTAAAACCAGATGAAATCATTTTAGTTAAAGATGGCCCTTTAACTGCAAAATTAGATGAAGTAATATCTATATGGCAAGAAAAAATTCCAAATATATTAAAAGTAATAGCACTTAAATCAAACCTTGGACTTGGTGATGCTTTAAATATTGGCTTAAAAGAATGTAGTTTTAATTTAGTTGCCAGAATGGACACAGACGATATATCAATGCCCGATAGATTCAAAAAACAGATAGAAATATTTAAAGAAAAAGATATTGATATATGCAGTTCTTGGGCAAGAGAATTTGATGGTGATGAGACAAATATCGTTTCTTATAAAAAAGTTCCCAAATTTCATAAAAATATTATAAAATTTTCAAAAAGCAGAAATCCACTAAATCACCCAGCAACTATGTACAAAAAAGAGGTTGTTAAAAATGCAGGTGGATATAAAAAAATGCTATGGTTTGAAGATTACTATTTATGGGCAAGAATGATAATAAATGGAGCAAAATTTTATAATATTCAAGAACCTCTTGTTGATATGAGAGCAGGCTTTAGCCAACTAAAAAGAAGAAAGGGTTTAAAATATGCACTATATGAATTAAGGTTTCAAAAAGAACTTTTGGAAATTGGTTTTATAAATATATTTGAGTTTATAAGAAATGTTACTATAAGATTTATAGTTAGAATTTTACCAAAAAATATGGTTAAATGTATATACAAATTACTAAGGAAATAGTTATGAAATTAAGAGTTTATTATGAAGATACAGATGCAGCAGGCATTGTCTATCATGCAAATTTTATAAAATTTTGTGAACGAGCTAGAAGTGAACTATTTTTTAGCTCAAATATACAAGCTTTTACAAAAAATAGGCATTTTGTAGTAACTTCTATAAATGCTAAATTTATTAAAACAGCTTTTTTAGGCGATATCTTAGAGATTAAATCAAAAGCAAAAGAAATTAAAAAAGCAAGTATTATAATAGAGCAAAACATCTATAGGATTGCAAGTATTGAAAAACCGCTAAATAAGCCTGAATTAGTTTTTAATGCAGATATCAAATTAGCATTTGTGTTAGATAAAAAACCAGCTAAAATGGATAAAGATATAATTGATTTTTTAAATAAAATTAGCTAACGCTCTACCCTAGTTTATTGGAATAAATTTATATCTAGTTGTTTTATATATTTTTGTATCATATCTTATCCCGGCACCAGAAATTTGCTCATCAAAAACTCTTTGCTTATTAGCTCCTGAATATGTTGAGTAAAGGTAATCAATCCCTATAGCAGTTGAATACGCAACCCAATTATATTCCATATCTAAACCAAGTAAACTAGCAGTAGATGAAATATCACTAGGTATATATGATATAGAATTAGCTATGTATAAGTTTTCTCTATTTCCATATTCTATTGAGGTAAGTAGCTTTGGTGCATAGTTGATTTGAGTTGTTAGATATGCCTTTGGTTTTGCTTTATTTATACTAATCTCATTTATTACAAATTCAGTCTTGCTAAGCGGTAAATTTAAAAAAACATCACTCTCATTAAATTTCTCATCTATAGTATCAAAAAGAGCTCTTTTTGAATTATCAACCATATTTTTTGCAATTACATTATTTGAATTTATTTCAACATATCCATTTAGCGTCTTTGCTAAATAGCTTCCATCGTGATAGATTATTAAATTTGATGAGGATTTGTTTAAAAGCTCTCTTACTTGATCCTCATAACTAATACCACCAAAAAAGATATTCCCACTACTAGAGCCAACCGAGCTATAGTTTAAAGTCGGTATAAAAAAGAATGTATTAGGGTCTGAATTGCTTGCTATATATCTTGCGCCATTAACAGTAAGTGGAGCTACTACAAGAGAAATTCCATCTCTTTTTATCTGTGATAAAGCATTTCTTAAAGAGGCTGAACTTTCATTTCCACTAAGATAAAACTTAATATCTGCATTAATGTTTTGAGATATTACATATGAAAATATAGCATCAGAAACTACATGCGAATACCCTTTTATCACTTGCTGAGGAATTAAAACAGCAATTTTCACAGAGTTTGAGCTATTTTTTGAACCACCATCTAAACCACCAAAAGCAATTAAAGATTTTATATTTCCGCTTAGTTTTGCATATAAATTTGATAAGAAATTATTTGCATTGCTTTCTTTAAATCTAGATAGAAAACTAAACTCCATTCCGCTATTAACTAAATTTTGAAGACAGTTAGCATCGCAGTTTCCATGCTCTATATCTATGTAATTAATACTTGCAGGTGGAATATCTGAAATTTTCTGAACTTTAGCAAATGCAAACATTGGTACTAAACATATTAAAATTAAAATTTGTCTCATATTAACTCTCTTATCTTTTCTAAATCTTTTATTAATTCATCTTTTTTACTTGGATTTTTAGCAATATAATCCATATCAAAAACCGGAATTAAAAAAGAGTTGTTAAGCTTAAACACAGACCCATGGCTAATATCTAAACTTGGTAAATCACTATCTTGTAAAACTATTTTAGAACAAAGCTCGCCCATAGTCAATATAACCTTAGGTTTTATCTTATCTATCTCTTCAAAAAGATATGGGCTACACTTCATAACAGACTCCTCTGTTATGGTTACATTTTTAGGAGTTTTACATTTAATTAAAAAACTAGTGTAAATCTCATCTTCTTTTAATCCACTATATTCTAACAAAAGTTCTCTTAATTTTATAGAAACCTCTCCACTATAAAGTTTTCCACTCTCATCTTCTTTAAATGTAGGGTTTTCTAAAATAACCATTAATTTAGCTGAAGTATTGTTTGAAAATATGCTATTTTTTCTATTTTTTGAAAAAGCACAAAGTTCACAACATTTTAAGGCATTTTGCAGCTTTTCTATATTTTCAAAGTTATTATCGTGTTTATAATTTATAAAATTATCATCAATGTATTTATATCCAAAAGCTTTATAATATTGGAGTCTTTGTATCAAAAATATATTATCACTCAAAATTTTCCCTTTTATTCATAGCTACAAACCCTCTATCAAAACCTGCTAAATCTTTATAAAACTCATACACAAAACCATTTTTATCCAAGATATTTGATAAAATCTCTTTTTGATCATATCCTATTTCACAAGCTAGATATTTAGCTCGTTTTTTTGCAAGTATGATTATATTTTCTAAAATTTCATGTCCATCTTTACCACCAAAAAGTGCCATATCAGGCTCATTTTTAACCCATTTATCAAGCTTATAATCCTCTTTTATATATGGTGGATTAGATACTATGATATCAAAATTTCCATCTATTTTATCCATATATGCACACTTTATAAAACTAACTTTGCTATTAAACTTACTGGCATTAACCTTTGCAACTTCAAGTGCTTTAGTGGATATATCACTTGCTATAATTTTACTGTTAGGAAGCTCTTTTTCTAAACTTATACTTATAATCCCACTTCCAAAACCTATCTCACAAATTTTTGGATTTTTAATATTTTTGGCAATCTCTAAAGTTTTTTCTACTAAAATTTCAGTTTCAAACCTAGGTATTAATACTCCCTTTTTTACAAAAAACTCTCTATCTAAAAAGCTTGCCTTTTCAACTATATATTCAAGTGGCTCTGAGTTTTTAAATCTTTCAATAAGTTTAAAATATTCTTTTTCATCTTTAAGTTTTTCATTAAATTTTAAAATTAGATTAGACTCATCAGTATTTAAAACAAATTTTAAAAGTTCTTTAGCTACGGTTCTTGAGCTTGTTTCCTCACTAGCTTTTTTAAAAGCCTCAAATATTGTCATTTTCTAATTGTGTAATTCTTTCATATAGTGTTGGGTGTGAATGGTAAAAATTAGAATAAATTTTATGTGATTTTGGAAAAGCTTTATTCTCACTACCTAATTTTTTCAAAGCACTTATCATATCATCTTTATCTTGAATTTCTGCTCCAAACTCATCGGCTTTAAACTCACATTTTCTACTTATAGATGACTGAATAGGTGTTATAAAAAACGATAAAATAGGACTTAAAACCATTAACATTATAATGATACTTCCTCCACTTTTTGCGATTCCAGCTGATTCAAATACACTAAATGGTAAATTTCCAAAAATTAAAAACATAATAAAAATGCCAACACTTGCAAACACTAAATTTCTAATTATATCTTTATTTTTAAAATGCCCTAACTCATGACCTAGTACTGCTAAAATTTCATTTATACTTAATTTTTGTATCAATGTATCAAATAAAACCACTCTTTTTGAAGCTCCAAGTCCACCAAAATAGGCATTTAGCCTATTATCTCTCTTGCTTGCATCAATAGTAAAAATTCCACTACTTTTAAATCCACATTTTTGCATTAAGCTTTCAATACCATCTTGAAGATCTTTGTTTTCTAATGGTTTCATCTTGTTGAACATAGGAGCTATGATAGTTGGATATATGAAATTTATAATTAAGATTATAACAAAGGACAAAACTGCTGCCCAAATCCACCACGAAGCGCCCAAAAACTCAATGCATAAAAGTATCAAATACACAAATAAAGAGCCAAAAATTATAGTTAAACTAAATGCTTTTATAAAGTCTAAAATGAATGTTTTCTTATCTATCGTAGAAAAACCAAACTTTTTATCTTTTATAAATTTAGAATATATCTCAAATGGTAGTCCTAAGATAGATGAGATTACTATATAGCTCATTACAAATAGTAAATTTTGAACTATTGTATCATCTAAAACTATCTTAGTATAGAGTAGTTTTAAGCCAAAAGATAGCCAAAACACAGTGAGTATAAAATCATAAACCAAAGTAGTTATCTCAAATTTCTTATTTGTTACTGAAATTTTAGCAGCCTCTTTATAGATTTTATCGTCTAAAATAACTGCATCTTTTTTGGATTCCTCATTTATAAAACTTATCTCTAAAATTTCTAATGAAATTTTTATCATTGTATATACTAAAAATACCGATATTAAAAATATTAACATTGCTTCTCCATTGTTTATTATCATGTAAAATAATAGTAAATTTTAGTTAAATTTAGTTAATAAAAAATAAGGGTAAATATGAAAATAGCAATAAGCGGTTCAACCGGCATGGTTGGGAGATATTTAAAAGACTATCTAGGGGTTGAAGTTATAGGTTTAACTCGTGAAATTTTAGCAGATGATGAAAGTTTGTTAAATGCTTTAAAAGATTGTGATGGAATTATAAACTTAGCAGGAGCTACAATATCTAAAAAATGGACAGATAGCTATAAAAAAGAGCTCTATGAAAGTAGAATTCAAACAACTAAAAAAATAGTTAATGCACTAGGCAAGTTAGATAATAAGCCAAAAGTTTTTATCTCAACTTCTGCTGTTGGAATTTATGAAGATGGTTTTAGTAGTAGCGAAAAAGAGGCAATTTATGGTAATGATTTTTTGGCTAATTTAGCAAAAGACTGGGAAAAAGAGGCACTAAGAGCCAAAAATGAACTTGGTATAAAAACAACTATATTTAGATTTGGTGTAGTTTTAAGTAAAAGCGGTGGAGCATTAAAACAGATGGAGCTTCCTTTTAAACTAGGTCTTGGCGGAAAGATAGGTAATGGAAAAAATATTATTTCTTGGATACACATAAAAGATCTTGCAAAAGCCATAAAATTAGCTTTAAATGAAGATATAAAAGATGATATATACAACCTTACTAGCCCAAACTCAATAAGCAATGAAGCTTTTTCAAAAGAGCTTGCTAGTGCCTTAAACCGCCCTATGTTTTTTACCATTCCAGTTTTTGTTTTAAAACTAAAATTAAAAGAGGGTGTAACTGTTTTAACAAGCTCAGTTGATGCAAAACCTAAAAAACTACTCGATAATGGATTTAAATTTGAATACCCTTTATTAAAAGAAGCATTAAGCGATATTTATAGTTAAATTTCAAACTAAGCTTTTTTTAGATAAACTATATAAATTTACAAAATCCAATATAAAGTTGAAATATGAGAAAATTTTTATCTCTTTTTTTAGTTTTCACTATTTTACCATTAGCACTTTTTGCTGATGATGTAAGTAGTGTTAACGCAGACAAATTTGGGATACTAACCCTTATCCCACCACTAGTTGCCATAAGTTTGGCTTTTATAACTAAAGATGTTGTTTTATCACTTTTCCTAGGTGTTTTTAGTGGAACATTTATGATAAGTGTTATAGAAAACAATATCTTTATAGCTATCATAAAAGGCTTTGTTGATGTTAGCAATAAAGCTATAAACTCAATGGCTGACTCTTGGAATGCTGGAATTATGCTTCAAGTTTTAGCTATAGGTGGTGTAGTTGCTCTTATCTCAAAAATGGGTGGAACAAAGGCGGTCGCAGAGTGGCTTGCTAAAAAGTCAAAAAGTGGGGTTTCTGCTCAAATTTATACTTGGGTAATGGGACTTTTTGTATTTTTTGATGACTATGCAAATGCCCTTATTGTTGGTCCTGTTATGCGTCCTGTAACTGATAAATTTAAAATTTCTCGTGAGAAACTTGCATTTATAATTGACGCTACGGCAGCACCTATAGCTGGTATTGCTATAATTTCAACATGGATAGGCTATGAGCTTTCAATTATTAAATCATCTTATGAGCTAATAGGCGTTACAGATATAAACGCATTTGCTATATTTTTAGAAACAATTCCTTATAGATTTTATAATATATTTATGCTTGTTTTTGTTGTAGCCACTGCTGTTATGAACAGGGAGTTTGGACCAATGTATAAAGCACAAATGAGAGCTTTAAAAACAGGTGTAGTTGAATCAACAAACCAACAAAGCATTAATAATGTAGAAGATAAAGCACTTCTTCCAAAAGAAGGGATCAAACTTCAAACTTCAAATGCTATAATTCCTATTTTGGTCTTAATGATTGCAGCATTTACAGGCTTTTATCTAAATGGTATGTCAACACTTGAAGGAGAGGCTTTAGCGCAAGTCAAAGCATCACCTTTATCGTTTTTTGCACTTCGTGAAACATTTGGAAATGCTGATGCGTCTGTAGTTCTTTTCCAGGCTGCTTTATTTGCAACTGTTGTGGCTATATTTCTTGGTATGTATAGAAAGATATTTACAGCTTCAGAGGCGATAGAAGTATGGATAAAAGGGTGGAAAACTATGATAATCACAATAGTTATACTACTTCTTGCATGGTCACTAAGCTCTGTTATAAAAGATGTAGGAACATCTGTTTATCTAGTAAATGTTTTATCAGATGCTATCCCTAGCTGGGCACTTCCAGCGATAATCTTTGTTCTTGGTTCATTTATATCTTTTGCAGCCGGAACAAGCTATGGAACTATGGGTATATTAATGCCACTAGTTGTTCCACTAGCCTTTGCTATAGGTGGATTTAATGGCTTTGAGGGAGAGGCTATGCATAATTATATGATTATGAATGTAGGGGCTGTTTTAACAGGAGCTATCTTTGGAGATCACTGCTCGCCTATTTCAGATACAACGATACTTTCATCAATGGGTGCTGGTTGTAACCATATAGACCATGTTGCAACGCAAGTTACATACGCTTTATCAGTTGCTGTTATAACTGTTGTGGCTGGTTATATACCTGTTGCAATGGGGTATTCAGTATTTATAGCACTTCCACTTGGTTTTATAGCTGTATTTTTAATGCTAAGAGTATTTGGTAAAAAGATAATATAAATTATTCTATAGGGTAAGTTTATAAGCTTACCCTAACTTTTCACTTTTAATTTTCTTTCATCTTATCATTTAAAAGATTTTTTATCTTATTATTTTAAGTATTTTATCCTGTCATTCTAAGCGTAGTGAAGAATCCAGTAAAATAACAAATTATAAGTATGAATTAAAAATTAAATTCTTCACATTCGTTCAAAATGACAAAATAAATTTAAGGCAATAAGAATAAAAGATATTTTTCGATACACTAAGAATAAACAAAGATTATTTAAGATATCAAAGTAAATTCAGAATAACAAAGCAATAATATACTTTAAAAAAATTAAATAACTTTAAAAACTATACAAAATGTGTTTAAATGATAAAATATGAAAATATAAATAACTAAGTATTGCCTAAAATAAGAAAAACGGTGAAAACACAAGTTTTATAATTTTACATTATTTATACTAGCTACTCTTGCTCTAAGCTTTCTGCTATAGCTAAAACTTCAAAGTATTCATTTTCAAGTTTTGCTAAACTTCCTTTTTTATCTTCAAGCTCTTCATATAGCTCGCTTAGTCCTAGTTTTTGATAAATTTCTGGATCAGAAAGTGCATGGTTTAGCTCTTTGATTCTATTTTCAATATCTTCAATTAAATGTGGATGTTCTTCTAAAATTTTGTTTTGTCTATAAGTTAATTTTTGAGTTTTTTCTTTCTGTTTTGCTTGCAAATCTTGCTGCTCTATGGCCTCTTTTTCTATCTTGTTTAGCTCATCTATCTCATCTTCATATTCAAGATATTCGCTATATTCCATATGGCTTTGATTTATCTTTTCATCTTCAAATATCCATAGTTTATTTGTAATCTTATCTACAAAATATCTATCATGACTTACAACTATCACAGCACCATCAAAGTCAAGCAAATACTCCTCTAAAATGTTTATAGTAGCAATATCAAGATCATTAGTAGGTTCATCAAGGATCAAACAATCATACTCAGCAGTAAAAAGCTTAGCAAGTGCTAGACGGTTCTTTTCCCCACCACTTAAAGTTGCAACTGGCTGAGTTAGAAACTCTTTTGGAAATAAGAAATTTTTCAAATACCCATAAACATGCATATATCGCCCTTTAACCATTATGTGATCACCACCGTTTGGGCAAAAAATTTCTATCAAAGTTTTATCATCGCTAATACTACTTCTTGTTTGATCAAAATAGCCTATTTTAATATCACCTTTTTTCAGCATCCCACTATCATAACTCATCTCTCCAAGAAGTATCTTTAAAAGGGTGCTTTTACCTGTTCCGTTTCTCCCTACTATTCCTATCCTCTCACCTTGAAGAACTCTTGCGCTAAAATTCTCAAAAAGCTTTTTTCCGCCTAGACTTTTTGATAGATTCTTGCATTCAAAAAGCATTTTTTTTCTGTTTTGAGTTATGCCACCTATTTTAAACCCTACATTTGTTCGCTCTAGCTCTATTTTTATCTTCCTTATAACACCTGGATTTTTCTTAGCAGCTTCCCTCATAGCAAATATACGCTGTTTTCTACCTTCGTTTCTTTTGAGTCTTGCTTTAACCCCTCGTCTTAACCACTCCTCTTCGCTCCTTAGATTTTTAAGTAAAGTTTCGTGTGTTTTTTGCATAGAAGCTAAAATTTCTTGTTTTTTCCTTAGATATTTTGAATATCCACCTTCAAAGAAAAGCAACCTACCATCCTCAATCTCGATACAATTAGTAGCAACTCTATCTATAAAATATCTATCATGAGATATAAAAACTATGGTTTGATTTGAGTTTATTAACATATCTTCAAGAAATTTAACCATATAGACATCAAGGTGGTTTGTAGGTTCATCAAGTAGCAAAATATCTGGCTTTTTTAGTATTAAAGCACTTAGAGCCACTCTTCTTATCTCTCCACCACTAAGTGAGTTTACATCTCTGTTTTCATACTCTTTGAGGTTAAAATTTTCTATAACTCTTTCTATTTTATTGTCTAAATTCCAGCCGTCTTTGCTTTCTATAAATTTTATAAGGTCGTTTTGTTTATGTAATAATTCATTATCTTCTGGATTTTTTGAAATTAAATTTAAGGTATCTTCATACTCTTTTATAGCATCAAAAATCTCTTTTAACTGTGAAGTTATAGCCTCTTTTACACTAAGTCCATCTTCAAATTTAGGATTTTGATCAAGCATTTGAATGTTTATATTGTTTTGAACTATAACTCTTCCATCATCAGGCTTATAAAGACCTGCTATAATTTTCATCAAAGTAGATTTTCCGCCACCATTTTTTCCAATAATAGCTGTACGGCTCTTTTCACTTATACTTAAATTTGCCTTTTCTAAAATAACTTTTATACCAAATTTTTTATCAATATCGATAAGATCAACAAGTGCCAAAGAAAACTGCCTTTCAAAACTAAATTTTAATATTTTATAATAAAATGAGTAAAAATAGTATAAATTTTCAAATATATCTAAATTTAAATAAACGCTGTATAATTAAATATTTTAAAAAAGGTAGATAAACATGAGACAAATATACAAAATTTTATTTCTTTTTATATTAGGTTTTTCAAACTCTTTAGCAAACAATCTTAATGATTATGAAAAATACATTATAAGCCTTGATGAAAGTTGTAAAAAAAATGATCTTAAATCTTGCCATAATCTAGCAACAGCTTTTTACGAAGGAGTTATTATACAGCAGGATTTAAATGCTGCATTTATACTATACAATAAAGCTTGCAATGGTAAATTTCTAGAAAGTTGTTTCAATGTAGGAGTAATGAGCGAAAATGGGCAAGGTGTAAAAAAAGATGAGTTTTTAGCCTTTGATAAATATAGCTTAACTTGCACAAAAGATAAAAAGAATAGATACAAACAAAGTGTTGGTTGTCCAAATTTAGCCATTTTATATATAGATGGTAGAGGAGTAAAACAAGATTACAAAAAAGGTATTGAAATTTTAGATGAAACTTGTAAAAATAGCAATATCAAAAGCTGTGATATCATAACTAAAATTTATAAAGATGGATATTTAGGGATAAAGCCAAGACCAGAAGAATTTAAAAAGATATTAGAGCAACAATGCAAAAAATCCAATGCAATCTTTTGTCATAAATTAGCTGATGAATTGTTATCAAAAAATGATAATAATTTGTATGAAAAAGCTATATTAATTCTTAAAAAAGCTTGCGATCTAAAATTAGCAAAATCCTGCTTAGATCTAGGTGTACTCTACGCAAATGGCAAATTTGTAAATCAAAATTTAGAAATAGCAAAAGATTATTTTGGAAAAGCTTGTGACTTAAGAGACCCAATTGGTTGTGAAAGTTATAAAATTTTAAATAAAGACGCAGAATATTAATTTATATTTTTACATAACACCTAATTTATTTAGTAATTCTAAAATAAGTCTTATTTTTGTTTTTCTTAGACAAAAAGATATATTTTGTTACTTTATCTAGGAATTAAAAACCCTATAAAATACAATTAAATATGTAAAAATTGTTATAATTATATAAAATTGTATTATAATTGTAAAAAACGAGATTGCAAAGTTAAAATATAAATAACACTACTAATTGTATAAGCACAATTATAAAAACTAATTAAAAAATACTTAGTAACATTATAAAATAGAATTTAAAATGTATAAAAGAGATAGATAAATCTCCCTTTTATACATAAATTGAAATATTAATTAAAAATGAAACCCTACAGAAGCACCAGCTGAAACATCTTTTTCAGAGTTATAGCTAACTCCGCCTTTAAATATCCATTTAGCATTATCAGATACTTTTGATATACCTATAGATATAGCAGATTCTCCATTATGATACCCTGTTCCTAAAGAAAGCAATCCTTTACCAGGTATGTTTGACTGTGGTAACATTCCTAAAGCAATGGCACTTGCTATACCTGCATTTGCACTATCTTTGTATTTATTTATATCACTATAAACACCAGCAAGACCTTGATTTAATTGATTAAGATTAACTGCATCAGTTCCTAATTTACCAGGAGCAACATTGCTTATGGTTCTTTCATTGCCTTTTGAGCCAACAGAAACAGTATTTTCTCTACCACCATCATTTGAACCAGCACCTAAAGCAACTGAGTTTTTACCATCAGCTACACTTCCATAACCAACAGCTGTACTACCTTTTCCATTTGCAACTGCTGATGCTTTGTCTTTAGGTTTACTTGAAGCTGGTTTTCCGTCTATTAAATTAGTACCGCCTGATTTAATAGATCTAATAGCACCATCAATAGTAGTAGCTCCTGTTCCACCAATATCATTCATAGTAATATCACCATCAGATGTAACATTAGCATCTCCACCAAGAATATTTTTAATACTACCTGCTACATTTCCTATAACTTGATTTGTTGCAAATAGTTGTGAGCCGTTAATTGCGTCTGTGCTATCTTTTGAAATTTTACCCGCAGCTACATTTATAACTTGTCTTTCATTTCCAGCAGCACCCACACTAACTACGCCGTTATCCATAGAGCCTTTACCTGCAAAGTTACCATAAGTTATAGATGTTTTTCCATCAATGCTCGCAACTGTGGCTTTCGTTTCACTAGTGGCGGCACGATCTGTTGAAAGATTACCTAATATAACACTATTTGCTGTTTTGCTTGTAACTTTATTTCCTAATACAAAAGTATTATTATGGTCTATTTTATTATTATTACCAATAGAGTAAGCGTTATCACCAGTAACTACTGTAGGATCTCCAAATGCACCAGAGTGGTTTCCTTTAACTTGGTTTCCATAACCTATAGCGATTGAACTTTTTCCTGTAACATTTGAATCTGTTCCAATAGAGATTGAATGTTTTGCACTATCTCCAACATCAGCTCTTATGCCTATAGATATAGAACCATATGAACCAGCACTAGAGTCATTGTCATCTACTGGTCTCTCAGCTCCTATAGCATTAACATCACTATTAACATGGAAAAATCTTGTTCCTTGACTATTTAAATTATTAATAGCTTGTATGATGTTTGTATTTTCAGTTGTCTTTCTTCCATCAGCATTGTTTGTTCTAAGAGCTAATTTACCATCTTCGGTTAATGAACCATTGCCATCAACATACTTATTATCGCCAAGAATATTGCTAACATTAGTTATATTATTAGTAACATTAGTTTTTAATTTTGTTAAATCCCCAACTGTTGCAGCACTGCTTAATATCTTTTTATCATCAGCATTAGAAGCATCTAAGTCTTTTAATTGTTTGCCAGATTTATCTAAAGCACTAGCAACATTTGATATAACATTACCACCATTATTTAGCCCCTTATCTGTTAAAGATACTGTTTTATTAGCATCTGTTGTATTAGTTATAGTGATACCGTTAGTATCCACTTTTGTATCACCTGTAGTAACACTACTTAAAGTGATATCATCTTTTAAGCCAAATGTTACATTACCATCAGCTCCAACAGAAGCAATAGTATTTTTACCATTTACAAAATTTAAACCATCAGCTAAAGATACAGAGTTTTTAGTTCCACTATTAGCTTTATAGGCTAGTTTGGTATTAGTTGCTATGCTAGCTGTATCAACTTTTAAATCATAAACTAATTTACCGTCTTTATTTCCAACTTGCGCTACTGTTACACTACCATTAGTTGATTTAACCTCTGTTCTTACAGAATCAACATAGGTTTTATTTGTTACATCTCCGCCATCTGTTGGAGCTCCTACATTAGTAATCTTAGAACCATTAACATCTATAGTTTTATCTCCAAATGTTATAGTAGAACCGCTTCCGGTTCCACCACCAATTGAGTTAATACCTGTTAATTCTTTATTTAGTGCAAAAGTAAAATTTCTTTCATCTTGAATTATATTTATATTGCTACCATTTATAAATTTAATAGTTTGCCCATTTGTAACATCTTTTGCAGCTTCACTATTTGCTTGAACCTTAAATGACTGAATTGCACTATCTGCTTTTGCAAGGCTATCTTTGGTGGCTTGAGATAAATCTAATTTATAATCAGTTGTTATAGCTCCATCTTTCTCTGTAGTTGTGTTTTTATCTAATTTTAATGTGTTTTCTACTGAGACTATAGATTTATCAGCTGCAACTATATAAGTTGTGGTTTTTGTGCCATCGCCATTATCTTTGTCTTTTGATGAAGTAATGTGAACATTTGAACCCTCTTTAACCTCAACAGCTTTATTTGCAATATTACTTATAATAGTATTGCCCGCATTTGTTAAATTGTTTAAATCTTTATTGGTTGCATTGTTAATAATAGTTTTAGTAGCGTCATTTAAATCATACTTTACAACCCCATCCTTATCAATACTAGCAACAGTATTACTACCATTTATAAAATTTAAACCTTTTTCTAAAGTTACAATTTCTTTATTATCATCTTTTCCATTAGCTTTATATGCCAGTCTAGTAGTTTCGGCTATCTTATCTGTATCAACTTTTAAATCATAAACTAATTTACCGTGTTCATTTCCAGTTTGTTTTACTGTTACACTCTTATCATTTGATGTAACCTCTGTTCTTACAGAATCAACATAGGTTTTATTTGTTACATCTCCACCATCTGTTGGAGCTCCTACATTAGTAATCTTTCCACCATTAGCATTAATAACATTATTATCACCAAAAGTTATTTTACCTTGTCCAGTTGCTCCACCTATTGAAGTGATACCTGTTAAATCTTTATTTAAAGAGAATGCAATACTTTTTCCAGTAGCATTAGTTATAATATTAGTATCACCTGTTAGAGCAATTTTATCACCTAAACTAATCTTACCTGTTTCACTACCGTTATCTCCTGTAAAAAATAAACCTTTTTTAACCTCTGTATCAGCATCAACACCTTTTTGAATATCATCTTTTGTTGCTTGTGTTAAATCAATCTCATAAGCAAGTAGACCATCTACATCTGTTCCACCTGTTACTTCAACTTTCCCATCTGCTTTTTTAGCTAAAGTGGTTTTGGTAGCGTTAACGGTGTAGATGGTGTGACCGTCTGTTTTATCAGGCGCATCAGTGACAGTCACTTGTTTGCCTGCTTTAACTTCAGTTTTTGCAGCTTTTATGGCGTCATCGATAGTATCTTTACCCGTGCCACCAATATCACTCATTTGAAGTTGTCCAGCATTTTCTCCTGTTTTTTCAATTTCGGCATTGCCACCTAAAATTTTACTTACTAAGGTATTTCCTACATTACTAACAACATTATTAGTTGTATAAAGTTGTGAGCCGTTAATTGCGTCTGTGCTATCTTTTGAAATTTTACCCGCAGCAACATTTATAATCTGTCTTTCTTTTCCTGTATCACCCACACTAACTACGCCATTACCCTCAGAGCCTACGCCTGCAAAGCTACCGTAGGTAATACCACCTACAGTGGCACTGGTTTCAGCAGTGGCGGCACGGTCTGTAGATTCATTACCTAAAACCACACTATTTGCTTGAGTTGTGGTTACTTTACTACCAACTACAAAGGTATCATTTTGAGCGATAGTGTTGTTGTTACCAAAGATAAATGAGCCATCGCTTGAAATGTTGTTATCGTTACCAAAAGAGTAAGAGCCATTGCCAGTAACCACTGATGGGTCACCAAATGCACCGGATTTCTCACCCAATACTTGGTTTTTATAACCGATAGAGATTGATTGTTTTCCAGTTACATTTGAATCTCTACCAATAGCTATTGAAGTTTCGCCTTTTGCATAACTTTCTGTGCCCAGTGCTATTGAGTCATCACCTAATGCTTGCGCGCCTTTTTTGCTTTCATCTTCACTTACACCAATGGCGATAGAGCGCTTCCCTTTTGCGTAAGCACCCGTGACCTTATCTTTTCTACTTGAACCGATAGCAATACCTTGAGATTTTTCAGCTTTTGCAAGTGTTCCTATAACAATAACATCGTTGATATAATCTGCTTTACCACTTTCAGCTTCTTTAACTTTTTTATCTATATATTGATTTCCAAAGATTAAATTTCTGTTACCAAAAGTATAAGAATAAGCATTTTGCCCTTCTTTTAAAGGTTTAGCCGAATCTCCCATAAAGATATTTTGTGAACCTGTATGCTTCCATCCTGCTGTTGAGCCGATACCTATGCTTGCATCACCTGTTACCTCTGTCCCTGCGTCTTGACCTATATAGATAGAGCCCCATGATCGTTGACCATGGACAAAATGGTTACCATTTGAACCAGCATTTTGCCCTAAGTAAACACTAGACTCTCCTTGAGTTGTTCTAAATCCTGCTCCATTACCAATAGCTGTAACGAAATTTTTATTAGCGATAGCGTCGGGGCCTATGGCTAGCGAATTGTTACCAGCTGCTTTAGCATTTTTACCAATGGCAATGGCGTTACTGCCAGTTGCACCATCATTGTTATAGTTGCCACCGCCTGTTGAGTTTACACTAAAGTAGTGAATAGGCTTTATATCTTTGATTTGACTGTATCTTACTACATCATTATCTTGATAGTTTGAACCGGTACTATTAAAATTATATGTTTGAGTTCCATTTGTTATGGAAGTGATGTTTTTTAAAGCTTGTGCTAGAGTAAAGTTAAGTTTGCCGTCAGCTCCTGCTGTTATGTTTAAGTTATCATCTCCTTTAAAGGTGAAGCCTTTACTTAAGGTTGTGCTTTGTTTAGTCCCATTAGCTGTTGTATAATTAATGTCAAGACTAGAAGAATCTAAGCTAAAGGTGTAAGTTTGATCGCTAGTTGTAGAGGTTGCTCCTGTTTTTTCAATTTTCACACCATTACCAGCCTTTAGGGTTAATGTCGCACCACTACTCCATTTTGTATCAAACTTTTCTCCTGCTATTACCCCATTGCTGTCTGCTGCATCAATCCACGCAGCATTTAACGAAAATGGAGTTAGTGTTAAAGCTCCTAAAAGCAAGGATTTTACTAAAAAATTTCTATTTTCAAAAAAACTGTTAAAAGTTTTAAATTTATTAGAGCTATTACCTACTACTACGCTCTTTTTACCTGAATTTACTGATGATGCGTTTTCAGCCACTGCTACCCAACCTACACCATCTTTATATATGTGTCTATATGATTTGTTCATAATGCCTCTTTTCTTTAATAACTTATATTAGTTAAAAATTTATAAAACATACCAAATAGGCATATTAAGCATATCTTATAAAAATCTTAATACTACTAGTATAGTAAAATAATGTTTAATATAAATTAAATTAAGCTATTTTTAGATATAATATTTAGAAAATTTTTTAAAATTTTATGTTGAATTTAACTTTTCTGTCTCTCTTTTAAATTTAACAGTGTTTTTTAATAAAATATTTAAATATTGCTATTATGTAGTTTTAACTATTTAGTTAGTAGCAAAATAGTATCACTTAAAAACTTATAAAATTAAAATATTGTAAGAGTATTATATAAGTTTAGCTCAATACTGCTTTACTTGGCTTTTTCGGTTAAAGCCTCAAAATGATAAAAGAACAATTTCAAAATGACAAAGTAATAATCTCAAAATAATAAGATAAAAAACCTAAAATGACAAAGTGAAAGTTTTAGAATAGCTTGTGATTTAAGAGATATGCTAGGCTGTGAAAGTTATAAAATTTTAAACATTTGATAAAATGCATTAGGTTATTTTGAGAATTTATTTTGTTATCTTAAATTTATTTTGTTGTTTTAAATTTGCTTTGTTATCCTTAACGAATGTAAAGGATTTAACTTTTAATTTATGTTTAATTTTACTATTTGTTATTTTACTTGGATTTTTCGGTTAAAGCCTCAAAATGATAAAAGAACAATTTCAAAATGACAAGATAATAATCTCAAAATAATAAGATAAAAAATCTAAAATGACAAAGTGAAAGCTCTAAAATGATATAGTGAAAGTCTTAGAATGATAAAGAGTAAAAAGGATTTCTTCGTTACGCTTAAAATAATAAGATAAAAAATTTAGAATAACAAGGTAAAAAGCTATAAAAGAGATAAGAAATTATCTCTTTTATGCTTGAGTTTTTAATTAGAAGTGAAAGCCTACAGAAGCTGCCGCACCAACATTTTTTTGTGAATCATAAGAACCAGTTGCTTTAAATACCCATTTGCCATCATCTGACATCTTTGATATACCTATAGCAAAGGCTGATTCATCTTCATAGTAACCACCGCCCATACTAAACATACCTTTTCCAGGAATAGTTGACTGTGGCAAATTTCCTGCAGCAAATGCTGCTGCTATACCTGCGTTTGCGTTATCTTTAATTTTATTCATATCATTATAAACGCCTGCTATTTTGCTATTTAGTTGGTTAACATTAACAGCGTCAGTTCCCTTTCTACCAGGAGCAACATTGCTTATGGTTCTTTCATTACCCACACTACCAACTGATACGGTATTAGCTCTTCCATCATCTTTTGAGCCAGCCCCTAAAGCAACTGAATTGTTACCGCTTGCAACTGCACCATTACCTATAGCGGTTGAGTCTTTGCCACTTGATTGTGCATTTCCGCCTACAGCTACTGAGTTTTCACCTTCGCTTTTTGCTACGATGTTGTTTTCATTGCTAGGGTTAGCACTTACCCATTTAGTCCCACTAAGGCTTATATTGTCTATTGAATTTTTTAGTTCTTTTAACTGACTATAATTAACAGCATCTTTATCAGCAGTTCCTTTTGCTAGGTTTGTTATCTTTTTATCTCCCATATCTATGCCATTGTTATTTATAGTAGGTCCACCTGTTATCTCTAAAACATTAGAAACAACTTTATTAAATTCAGGATTTTTACTAGTGGACACAGTTATTTCTTGACCACTTAGTTTTAAATTTATATTATCGCCTGCTTTGTAACTTAAAGTTTGGCTAGGTGTTATAGTAGTCTTGTCACCACCTGTAATGCCTACATTTAATCCTGAATTTGCTTGAGATGAAGTGTTGCCATTTAAAACTAATGAGCCATCGTTATTAACTTTAGTATTTAAAATACCTGCAACACTACCAGCTAAATTCCCTACAAATTTATTTGTAGCATAAAGCTGAGAACCATTTATGGCGTCTGTTGAAGTAGCCGAAATTTGACCAGCTGCTACATGTTTGATTTGTCTTTCAAATCCTTCTTTTCCTACTGATACAACATAGCCTTTAAATTCTGCGTTTGTTGATTTATCATTTCCAGCAAATCCACCGCCAACTTCTGCAAAGTTAATTGTCTTATTGCCATATGTCACATTAGCATCTTTAACTATAACCCTTTGAGAATTTTTAAACATTCCATCTGAACCACTTCCTAAAATAACAGCACCACTCATACCCTTAGTAACATTTACATTGTTACCAAAGATAAATACATCTTTCATAGTAATTTTATCTTTGGTATTTTCTCCGTCAATGTGGTTATTGTTACCTATTGAGTATGAAGAATTAGCATTAATTATATTAGGGTCACCTATAGCACCTGAACCTTCGCCTTTAACTATATTTTCAAAGCCTAGAGCGATTGATTTTTTTCCTGTAACTTTTGAGCCAGTTCCTACAGAAATTGAGTTATTTGAATCTTTACTAACCATAGCTTTAAACCCTATCGCAATAGAACCAAAAGAGCCTGCACTTGAATCATTGTCATCGTTTTTGTTGATATCTATATTTTCTGGAGCAGTGCTACTGTTAACATGGAAAAATTTTGTTCCTTCGTTATTTATGTTTGTTATAGCGCTGATAAGATTTTCATTTTTAATAATATTTTGTTTGCTAGATGCATTTGTAGTTAAAGCAATTTTACCAGCTTCGCTTAATTTGCCATCTTTGTCAACATAAGATTCATTTTTATCATTTTTACCAATTAATATATCGTTGGTTATTGTAGTTATATTGCTAACATTTGATTTTATAGTAGTTAAGTCTCCAACGGTTGCAGCACTGTTAATAATTTCATTCTTTAAAGTAGTATCTGACATATTTTTAATGTCTTCTATACTTTTGCCATATTTTTCAAGAGCGCTTTTTATATTAGTAATAGTATTTCCACCATTATTTAAACCATTTTGCGTTAAAGATACAATTTTACTTTTATCATTATTATTTACAGGTGTGATTGCAATTCCATCAGTATTTATCATAATTTTACCCATAGCTATACCAGTGCCACTTAGTGTTGGACCACCAGTTATAGCTAGACTTTTTATATCTGTTAAAGTATCAGATAAAGTATAAGTTATATTACCATCATTAGTTGATGTAACTTTTAAGTTTTCATCACCTGCATTGAATTGAACTTTTCCACCAGCTATAATCTTACTTTCAATGCCATCTTTAGCTAATACACTAAACATACCTTTATCTTTATCTGTAAAGCCCTCAATTGCTTCGCTGTTTTCAGTAATCTTAGTAGTGTTTTTAGCAATGTCTTTAATATTTTTATCAATCTTAGTGTTTTGATCTTTATTAACTTCATCTAGAACAGTTAAAGCTTCCCCTACACTATTTTTATCAACACTACTATTATCTTTATTAGTTAATGTATATGTTGGAGCAGTAATTTTTCCATCAGTATCAACAGTTGCACCCCCACCTAAAGCAGTTGCAATAGAGCTATTGGCTGCATGAATTTGACCACCAGTTATAGCATCTGTTGAATTTTCTCCAATAGTTCCAGCTCCTAGGTTGGTAATCTTTTTATTATTCATAGCTATACCACTATTATCTATAACTATGTTGCCTTTAGTAGTTAAACTTGTTATATCTGTTAAAGTATCAGATAAAGTATAAGTTATATTACCATCATTAGTTGATGTAACTTTTAAGTTTTCATCACCTGCATTGAATTGAACTTTTCCACCAGCTATAATCTTACTTTCAATGCCATCTTTAGCTAATACACTAAACATACCTTTATCTTTATCTGTAAAGCCCTCAATTGCTTCGCTGTTTTCAGTAATCTTAGTAGTGTTTTTAGCAATGTCTTTAATATTTTTATCAATCTTAGTGTTTTGATCTTTATTAACTTCATCTAGAACAGTTAAAGCTTCCCCTACACTATTTTTATCAACACTACTATTATCTTTATTAGTTAATGTATATGTTGGAGCAGTAATTTTTCCATCAGTATCAACAGTTGCACCCCCACCTAAAGCAGTTGCAATAGAGCTATTGGCTGCATGAATTTGACCACCAGTTATAGCATCTGTTGAATTTTCTCCAATAGTTCCAGCTCCTAGGTTGGTAATCTTTTTATTATTCATAGCTATACCACTATTATCTATAACTATGTTGCCTTTAGTAGTTAAACTTGTTATATCTGTTAAAGTATCAGATAAAGTATAAGTTATATTACCATCATTAGTTGATGTAACTTTTAAGTTTTCATCACCTGCATTGAATTGAACTTTTCCACCAGCTATAATCTTACTTTCAATGCCATCTTTAGCTAATACACTAAACATACCTTTATCTTTATCTGTAAAGCCCTCAATTGCTTCGCTGTTTTCAGTAATCTTAGTAGTGTTTTTAGCAATGTCTTTAATATTTTTATCAATCTTAGTGTTTTGATCTTTATTAACTTCATCTAGAACAGTTAAAGCTTCCCCTACACTATTTTTATCAACACTACTATTATCTTTATTAGTTAATGTATATGTTGGAGCAGTAATTTTTCCATCAGTATCAACAGTTGCACCCCCACCTAAAGCAGTTGCAATAGAGCTATTGGCTGCATGAATTTGACCACCAGTTATAGCATCTGTTGAATTTTCTCCAATAGTTCCAGCTCCTAGGTTGGTAATCTTTTTATTATTCATAGCTATACCACTATTATCTATAACTATGTTGCCTTTAGTAGTTAAACTTGTTATATCTGTTAAAGTATCAGATAAAGTATAAGTTATATTACCATCATTAGTTGATGTAACTTTTAAGTTTTCATCACCTGCATTGAATTGAACTTTTCCACCAGCTATAATCTTACTTTCAATGCCATCTTTAGCTAATACACTAAACATACCTTTATCTTTATCTGTAAAGCCCTCAATTGCTTCGCTGTTTTCAGTAATCTTAGTAGTGTTTTTAGCAATGTCTTTAATATTTTTATCAATCTTAGTGTTTTGATCTTTATTAACTTCATCTAGAACAGTTAAAGCTTCCCCTACACTATTTTTATCAACACTACTATTATCTTTATTAGTTAATGTATATGTTGGAGCAGTAATTTTTCCATCAGTATCAACAGTTGCACCCCCACCTAAAGCAGTTGCAATAGAGCTATTGGCTGCATGAATTTGACCACCAGTTATAGCATCTGTTGAATTTTCTCCAATAGTTCCAGCTCCTAGGTTGGTAATCTTTTTATTATTCATAGCTATACCACTATTATCTATAACTATGTTGCCTTTAGTAGTTAAACTTGTTATATCTGTTAAAGTATCAGATAAAGTATAAGTTATATTACCATCATTAGTTGATGTAACTTTTAAGTTTTCATCACCTGCATTGAATTGAACTTTTCCACCAGCTATAATCTTACTTTCAATGCCATCTTTAGCTAATACACTAAACATACCTTTATCTTTATCTGTAAAGCCCTCAATTGCTTCGCTGTTTTCAGTAATCTTAGTAGTGTTTTTAGCAATGTCTTTAATATTTTTATCAATCTTAGTGTTTTGATCTTTATTAACTTCATCTAGAACAGTTAAAGCTTCCCCTACACTATTTTTATCAACACTACTATTATCTTTATTAGTTAATGTATATGTTGGAGCAGTAATTTTTCCATCAGTATCAACAGTTGCACCCCCACCTAAAGCAGTTGCAATAGAGCTATTGGCTGCATGAATTTGACCACCAGTTATAGCATCTGTTGAATTTTCTCCAATAGTTCCAGCTCCTAGGTTGGTAATCTTTTTATTATTCATAGCTATACCACTATTATCTATAACTATGTTGCCTTTAGTAGTTAAACTTGTTATATCTGTTAAAGTATCAGATAAAGTATAAGTTATATTACCATCATTAGTTGATGTAACTTTTAAGTTTTCATCACCTGCATTGAATTGAACTTTTCCACCAGCTATAATCTTACTTTCAATGCCATCTTTAGCTAATACACTAAACATACCTTTATCTTTATCTGTAAAGCCCTCAATTGCTTCGCTGTTTTCAGTAATCTTAGTAGTGTTTTTAGCAATGTCTTTAATATTTTTATCAATCTTAGTGTTTTGATCTTTATTAACTTCATCTAGAACAGTTAAAGCTTCCCCTACACTATTTTTATCAACACTACTATTATCTTTATTAGTTAATGTATATGTTGGAGCAGTAATTTTTCCATCAGTATCAACAGTTGCACCCCCACCTAAAGCAGTTGCAATAGAGCTATTGGCTGCATGAATTTGACCACCAGTTATAGCATCTGTTGAATTTTCTCCAATAGTTCCAGCTCCTAGGTTGGTAATCTTTTTATTATTCATAGCTATACCACTATTATCTATAACTATGTTGCCTTTAGTAGTTAAACTTGTTATATCTGTTAAAGTATCAGATAAAGTATAAGTTATATTACCATCATTAGTTGATGTAACTTTTAAGTTTTCATCACCTGCATTGAATTGAACTTTTCCACCAGCTATAATCTTACTTTCAATGCCATCTTTAGCTAATACACTAAACATACCTTTATCTTTATCTGTAAAGCCCTCAATTGCTTCGCTGTTTTCAGTAATCTTAGTAGTGTTTTTAGCAATGTCTTTAATATTTTTATCAATCTTAGTGTTTTGATCTTTATTAACTTCATCTAGAACAGTTAAAGCTTCCCCTACACTATTTTTATCAACACTACTATTATCTTTATTAGTTAATGTATATGTTGGAGCAGTAATTTTTCCATCAGTATCAACAGTTGCACCCCCACCTAAAGCAGTTGCAATAGAGCTATTGGCTGCATGAATTTGACCACCAGTTATAGCATCTGTTGAATTTTCTCCAATAGTTCCAGCTCCTAGGTTGGTAATCTTTTTATTATTCATAGCTATACCACTATTATCTATAACTATGTTGCCTTTAGTAGTTAAACTTGTTATATCTGTTAAAGTATCAGATAAAGTATAAGTTATATTACCATCATTAGTTGATGTAACTTTTAAGTTTTCATCACCTGCATTGAATTGAACTTTTCCACCAGCTATAATCTTACTTTCAATGCCATCTTTAGCTAATACACTAAACATACCTTTATCTTTATCTGTAAAGCCCTCAATTGCTTCGCTGTTTTCAGTAATCTTAGTAGTGTTTTTAGCAATGTCTTTAATATTTTTATCAATCTTAGTGTTTTGATCTTTATTAACTTCATCTAGAACAGTTAAAGCTTCCCCTACACTATTTTTATCAACACTACTATTATCTTTATTAGTTAATGTATATGTTGGAGCAGTAATTTTTCCATCAGTATCAACAGTTGCACCCCCACCTAAAGCAGTTGCAATAGAGCTATTGGCTGCATGAATTTGACCACCAGTTATAGCATCTGTTGAATTTTCTCCAATAGTTCCAGCTCCTAGGTTGGTAATCTTTTTATTATTCATAGCTATACCACTATTATCTATAACTATGTTGCCTTTAGTAGTTAAACTTGTTATATCTGTTAAAGTATCAGATAAAGTATAAGTTATATTACCATCATTAGTTGATGTAACTTTTAAGTTTTCATCACCTGCATTGAATTGAACTTTTCCACCAGCTATAATCTTACTTTCAATGCCATCTTTAGCTAATACACTAAACATACCTTTATCTTTATCTGTAAAGCCCTCAATTGCTTCGCTGTTTTCAGTAATCTTAGTAGTGTTTTTAGCAATGTCTTTAATATTTTTATCAATCTTAGTGTTTTGATCTTTATTAACTTCATCTAGAACAGTTAAAGCTTCCCCTACACTATTTTTATCAACACTACTATTATCTTTATTAGTTAATGTATATGTTGGAGCAGTAATTTTTCCATCAGTATCAACAGTTGCACCCCCACCTAAAGCAGTTGCAATAGAGCTATTGGCTGCATGAATTTGACCACCAGTTATAGCATCTGTTGAATTTTCTCCAATAGTTCCAGCTCCTAGGTTGGTAATCTTTTTATTATTCATAGCTATACCACTATTATCTATAACTATGTTGCCTTTAGTAGTTAAACTTGTTATATCTGTTAAAGTATCAGATAAAGTATAAGTTATATTACCATCATTAGTTGATGTAACTTTTAAGTTTTCATCACCTGCATTGAATTGAACTTTTCCACCAGCTATAATCTTACTTTCAATGCCATCTTTAGCTAATACACTAAACATACCTTTATCTTTATCTGTAAAGCCCTCAATTGCTTCGCTGTTTTCAGTAATCTTAGTAGTGTTTTTAGCAATGTCTTTAATATTTTTATCAATCTTAGTGTTTTGATCTTTATTAACTTCATCTAGAACAGTTAAAGCTTCCCCTACACTATTTTTATCAACACTACTATTATCTTTATTAGTTAATGTATATGTTGGAGCAGTAATTTTTCCATCAGTATCAACAGTTGCACCCCCACCTAAAGCAGTTGCAATAGAGCTATTGGCTGCATGAATTTGACCACCAGTTATAGCATCTGTTGAATTTTCTCCAATAGTTCCAGCTCCTAGGTTGGTAATCTTTTTATTATTCATAGCTATACCACTATTATCTATAACTATGTTGCCTTTAGTAGTTAAACTTGTTATATCTGTTAAAGTATCAGATAAAGTATAAGTTATATTACCATCATTAGTTGATGTAACTTTTAAGTTTTCATCACCTGCATTGAATTGAACTTTTCCACCAGCTATAATCTTACTTTCAATGCCATCTTTAGCTAATACACTAAACATACCTTTATCTTTATCTGTAAAGCCCTCAATTGCTTCGCTGTTTTCAGTAATCTTAGTAGTGTTTTTAGCAATGTCTTTAATATTTTTATCAATCTTAGTGTTTTGATCTTTATTAACTTCATCTAGAACAGTTAAAGCTTCCCCTACACTATTTTTATCAACACTACTATTATCTTTATTAGTTAATGTATATGTTGGAGCAGTAATTTTTCCATCAGTATCAACAGTTGCACCCCCACCTAAAGCAGTTGCAATAGAGCTATTGGCTGCATGAATTTGACCACCAGTTATAGCATCTGTTGAATTTTCTCCAATAGTTCCAGCTCCTAGGTTGGTAATCTTTTTATTATTCATAGCTATACCACTATTATCTATAACTATGTTGCCTTTAGTAGTTAAACTTGTTATATCTGTTAAAGTATCAGATAAAGTATAAGTTATATTACCATCATTAGTTGATGTAACTTTTAAGTTTTCATCACCTGCATTGAATTGAACTTTTCCACCAGCTATAATCTTACTTTCAATGCCATCTTTAGCTAATACACTAAACATACCTTTATCTTTATCTGTAAAGCCCTCAATTGCTTCGCTGTTTTCAGTAATCTTAGTAGTGTTTTTAGCAATGTCTTTAATATTTTTATCAATCTTAGTGTTTTGATCTTTATTAACTTCATCTAGAACAGTTAAAGCTTCCCCTACACTATTTTTATCAACACTACTATTATCTTTATTAGTTAATGTATATGTTGGAGCAGTAATTTTTCCATCAGTATCAACAGTTGCACCCCCACCTAAAGCAGTTGCAATAGAGCTATTGGCTGCATGAATTTGACCACCAGTTATAGCATCTGTTGAATTTTCTCCAATAGTTCCAGCTCCTAGGTTGGTAATCTTTTTATTATTCATAGCTATACCACTATTATCTATAACTATGTTGCCTTTAGTAGTTAAACTTGTTATATCTGTTAAAGTATCAGATAAAGTATAAGTTATATTACCATCATTAGTTGATGTAACTTTTAAGTTTTCATCACCTGCATTGAATTGAACTTTTCCACCAGCTATAATCTTACTTTCAATGCCATCTTTAGCTAATACACTAAACATACCTTTATCTTTATCTGTAAAGCCCTCAATTGCTTCGCTGTTTTCAGTAATCTTAGTAGTGTTTTTAGCAATGTCTTTAATATTTTTATCAATCTTAGTGTTTTGATCTTTATTAACTTCATCTAGAACAGTTAAAGCTTCCCCTACACTATTTTTATCAACACTACTATTATCTTTATTAGTTAATGTATATGTTGGAGCAGTAATTTTTCCATCAGTATCAACAGTTGCACCCCCACCTAAAGCAGTTGCAATAGAGCTATTGGCTGCATGAATTTGACCACCAGTTATAGCATCTGTTGAATTTTCTCCAATAGTTCCAGCTCCTAGGTTGGTAATCTTTTTATTATTCATAGCTATACCACTATTATCTATAACTATGTTGCCTTTAGTAGTTAAACTTGTTATATCTGTTAAAGTATCAGATAAAGTATAAGTTATATTACCATCATTAGTTGATGTAACTTTTAAGTTTTCATCACCTGCATTGAATTGAACTTTTCCACCAGCTATAATCTTACTTTCAATGCCATCTTTAGCTAATACACTAAACATACCTTTATCTTTATCTGTAAAGCCCTCAATTGCTTCGCTGTTTTCAGTAATCTTAGTAGTGTTTTTAGCAATGTCTTTAATATTTTTATCAATCTTAGTGTTTTGATCTTTATTAACTTCATCTAGAACAGTTAAAGCTTCCCCTACACTATTTTTATCAACACTACTATTATCTTTATTAGTTAATGTATATGTTGGAGCAGTAATTTTTCCATCAGTATCAACAGTTGCACCCCCACCTAAAGCAGTTGCAATAGAGCTATTGGCTGCATGAATTTGACCACCAGTTATAGCATCTGTTGAATTTTCTCCAATAGTTCCAGCTCCTAGGTTGGTAATCTTTTTATTATTCATAGCTATACCACTATTATCTATAACTATGTTGCCTTTAGTAGTTAAACTTGTTATATCTGTTAAAGTATCAGATAAAGTATAAGTTATATTACCATCATTAGTTGATGTAACTTTTAAGTTTTCATCACCTGCATTGAATTGAACTTTTCCACCAGCTATAATCTTACTTTCAATGCCATCTTTAGCTAATACACTAAACATACCTTTATCTTTATCTGTAAAGCCCTCAATTGCTTCGCTGTTTTCAGTAATCTTAGTAGTGTTTTTAGCAATGTCTTTAATATTTTTATCAATCTTAGTGTTTTGATCTTTATTAACTTCATCTAGAACAGTTAAAGCTTCCCCTACACTATTTTTATCAACACTACTATTATCTTTATTAGTTAATGTATATGTTGGAGCAGTAATTTTTCCATCAGTATCAACAGTTGCACCCCCACCTAAAGCAGTTGCAATAGAGCTATTGGCTGCATGAATTTGACCACCAGTTATAGCATCTGTTGAATTTTCTCCAATAGTTCCAGCTCCTAGGTTGGTAATCTTTTTATTATTCATAGCTATACCACTATTATCTATAACTATGTTGCCTTTAGTAGTTAAACTTGTTATATCTGTTAAAGTATCAGATAAAGTATAAGTTATATTACCATCATTAGTTGATGTAACTTTTAAGTTTTCATCACCTGCATTGAATTGAACTTTTCCACCAGCTATAATCTTACTTTCAATGCCATCTTTAGCTAATACACTAAACATACCTTTATCTTTATCTGTAAAGCCCTCAATTGCTTCGCTGTTTTCAGTAATCTTAGTAGTGTTTTTAGCAATGTCTTTAATATTTTTATCAATCTTAGTGTTTTGATCTTTATTAACTTCATCTAGAACAGTTAAAGCTTCCCCTACACTATTTTTATCAACACTACTATTATCTTTATTAGTTAATGTATATGTTGGAGCAGTAATTTTTCCATCAGTATCAACAGTTGCACCCCCACCTAAAGCAGTTGCAATAGAGCTATTGGCTGCATGAATTTGACCACCAGTTATAGCATCTGTTGAATTTTCTCCAATAGTTCCAGCTCCTAGGTTGGTAAGTTTGATAGGATTTTTAGTATCACCAGTAGAATCGGCTAAAGATACAACGATATTACCTTTATCAATGGTTGTTCCACCTATGCCGTCTTTTGTTGTGCTATAACTCCCATCTTCCTGTTTGTAAACTTTGTTACCATTTTTATCTGTGTAAACCAATGGATTGTCTGCTGATGTTCCGCTCAAACCTTCTAAAAGTTTATTTTTATCTATATCTATTTTAAATGAATGATTACCATCTTGGCTAGTTATCGTTGAGACTTTAGTGAAGTTTCCATCTGTGATTTTTATGGTGTCGCCTAACTTAACAGTTGTTTTTTCATTTTCGTTAGTTTGAAGTCCGATGCCTGTGTTTATAACTTTTTTAAGTTGGCTAAGATTTACAGCTTCATCATCTTTTATCGCATCTGCAACATTTCCTAGTCTAATAGGTGAGTTGTGATCACCATTTTTACCTACTAGATTTAGTCTCATACTATCATTAGTAGATGGGTTGATTTGATTTAATTTTTGGTTCAACTTAAAATCATATTGGTCAGATATAACAGCCTTATTAAATGCTATATCTCCTCCTCCATTTGCGGCTTCTCCAAAAGAACCATTTGCACCTTTAGGTTCTCCTTCTTCATCTACTTTAAAATCACTAAATTTATCTAGTTGATGAAATTTACCTCTGTCTGTAATAAACAGAGGTTCTCCATCCCCATTTCCTCCATTTATAAAATACAATTTATCTTTTTTTATTATTTGCCTTAGTTTTTCTTCTGTATATTTGTCTTTATATTTATTTATAAAAGCTTTGCCTGCATCTGAAGCTAAAAATTCTTTACCAGTTTTTAAATTGCTAGCATATGTGGAAACAGGCATATAAACTTTTCCACCTTGCAAATCACCTTTTGGAGCCGTTCCTGATACCCAATAATAATCACCTTTACCAGTTACTTTTGCGATTTCTCTTACCCCATCTTTTTTTATTTCTTCAATGGAAAGGTATTTATTATCTCTCCCTGCAATTCCAAGACTTGAAGATCCTCCATAACCGCTACCATGATATCCTTTTTCTCTATATATTAAACCGCTAGGATCGTCAGTTTTTTCAATTTCAATATTTTTATCACCATCTATTACAAATAATTTACCGTTTTCTTCTTTTAAGGTAACACTATGGTCATTGCCTGTTGGTATTCCAGAAAGATTTACATATTGTGCTGTATATTGGTTGTTTTTTAACTTATCTAATTCCTCTTGAGTGTAGTATCTAGTGTCTTCACCTGTTCCTTTTGGCACGATAACATTGGAAGGATTCCCATCACTATCCACATAAACAACATTAGTTGTATTTGTATCTGCTGCTAATAATGGAATTTGCAAACTCACTGCTAAAAGTGCTGCTACTGCCACAGCCGAAAGTTGTTTAAATTTAAGTAGTACTGAACTACCGCTTGTTTGTATGCTTATGCTTTTCTTACTCATCTTAGAGCGACAGCTTGAATTTTCAGCCACTGCTACCCATCCAACGCCCTCTTTGTATATATGTCTGTAAGCTTTGTTCATAACTTTATGCCTTTCTTTGTTGATATATTTATACTTAATTTATTTGATTAATCTATCTATTCTATAGCTAAAATTATAATAAATATAAATTCATCTGCCATTATAGCAAAATTTTATTAAATTTAACACTAATTTATTACTATTTGTATATAAATTTTAAAATTTTATTAAATAATTTATAAAAATATTTAAAATATTATATTAAGATTTACAGTATGCTTTATGGTTTTATATAGACTGTTTGGTTTTAAAAAATGTTATAATTTATGAAATTTAAAAGGATGTTTTTGTATGAAAAAGATATTTTTGATTTTATTATCTGTGGTTGCTTTTTAGATAGCATACGCAAAAGATAGCTCCAAAATAACTAAAATTGAAACCTGCGAAGATTATATAAAAATCATAGATGAGAGTTGTCAAAAAACAACGCTTCTTCTTGTCATGGTCTTGCTGTTGCTTTTTATAATGGCTCTATTATAAACAAAGATTTAAATGCTGCTTTTGTTCTTTTCAACAAAGCTTGCAAAGCTAGGCTTTAAAGAGAGTTGTTTCAATGTTGGAGTTATGAGTGAAAATGGCGAAGGTGTAAAAGAAGATGAGTTTTTGGCATTTGATATGTATAAGCTTACTTGCACTAAAAACAAAAAAGGTAAATATATAGATAGTATAGGTTGTGCAAATTTAGCTTTTCTATATATAGATGGAAGGGGTATCAAACAAGAGATTAAAAAGGGTATAGAAATTTTAGAAAATAGTTGCAAAAAAGCTGTTTTAGAAAATTGCAATATCTTAGCCAAAATTTACCAAACAAATTATCTAGGTATCAAAGATGATAACAACACAACTAAACTCTTAAATTTTGCTTGAGACAAATCAAACTCTAGCTCATGTCTGCTTCTAGGTAATTATCTTATAAATAACGAAAACAGTTTAGTTAAAAAAGATTCACTAAAATATTTTGAAAAAGCTTGTGACTTAAATGTAAGTCAGTCTTGCTTGGACTTAGGCATGCTATATACAGACTCTAATATAGTGGAGCAAAACCTAACAAAAGCAAAAGAGTTTTTTGGTAAGGCTTGTGAGCTAAGAGAGAGAAAAGGTTGTCAAAGCTATAAAGTACTAAATCAAAGCGGATACTAAGATAGAAGTGAAAATTTGTAGAGCCTAGACCTAGTGCAACTAAATTTTTAGTTAATGGCTTTTGTGTCACTTTGTATCATAAATGAATTTTCACTGTGCTTATCCTATATTTAATTATCAGTTTGTTATAATTAAAATAAAAATTATGGATAAAATTTGAAAGAAAAAAAAGAGTATTTAAAAGAGCAAATTATCACATATCTAGGAAACAAAAGATCTTTACTTGGGTTTATAGATGAGGGGTTTATGTATGCGAAAAGCGAGCTTAAAAAAGATAAATTTAGCTTTTGTGATCTTTTTTCTGGCTCGGGTGTAGTTTCTAGATATGCTAAAGCACATTCTAACTACATAATAACAAATGATTTGGAGTTGTATTCAAAGATAATCAACGAATGTTATCTAAGCAACAAAAGCTCAAATTTAACTAAAGAACTTAAAAACATCTATAAGTTAGTAAACAATATAGAAGTTTTAAAAGATGGCTTTATAAATGAACTTTATGCACCAAAAGATGACAATAATATAAAAGAGAATGATAGGGTTTTTTATACAAATAAAAATGCTAAAATAATTGACACCATAAGACAAAACATAGATGAGTACTGCCCTAAAGAACTAAAACAATACTTTATAGCCCCACTACTTTACGAAGCAAGTGTTCATGCAAATACAAGCGGTATATTTAAAGGTTTTTATAAAAACAAAAATGGCGTTGGTCAGTTTGGCGGGGAGGGAAGAAATGCACTTAGTAGGATAATGGGTGAGATAGAGCTAGCTTTGCCTGTATTTAGCAAATTTAAGTGCGAATTTGAGGTTTTGCAAGAAGATGCGAATGTCCTTTCAAAAGATATAGATACTGATGTTTGTTATATAGACCCTCCATATAATCAGCACCCTTATGGCTCAAACTACTTTATGTTAAATTTAATAGCTTCATATAAAAGACCTGAAAAAATTTCAAAAGTTTCTGGCATTGCTAAAGACTGGAATAGAAGCGTTTTTAACCAAAGAAAAAGTGCAAAAGAGGCGCTTTTAGAGATAGTAAATAGTGTAAAATCCAAAATAGTACTAATCTCTTATAATTGCGAAGGGTTTGTAAAAAAAGATGAATTTTTGAATGATTTATCAAAATTTGGTGAAGCACATATAATAGAAAAAAGATACAATACTTTTAGAGGAAGTAGAAATTTAAAGTCTAGAAATACCCATGTAAATGAACAACTTTATATACTAAAAAAGAGAACTTAATGGATAAAAATATAACATTAACAAGGCTTTTTATTCCGATTTATCTTACTATGCTTTTAAACTTAGCAACCCTTGTCATAAACACATATATGATAAGTTTAGTTGACCCTCGTTTAGTTGGGGCTTTGGCTGCTGGACATCAAGTTTTTATACTTTTTTTAAATGTTTTTAATCTTTTAGGGGTTGGTTGCTCTGTTGTAATATCTCAAGCACTTGGTGCTAAAAACAACAAACTCGCTATAAGGGCTATTCATATAAGCATATCTCTTAATTTTTTAATTGGTTTGATTTGTGGGATTATCGTATTTATTTTTGCTAGAAATATTTTAAATTTAATGCAAATTCCAACTGAAATTTCAGATGAAAGCTATGTCTATCTTAGGATTATTAGTATAATTTTCTTTATAGATGGTGTAGCTATAATACTAGCTACCGTAGCTAGGGTTTATGGTTTTGCAAACTATGCATTAATGGCGTCTTTGCTTATGAATGTAGTTATAATCATAGGAAACATCTTATCTTTATTTGAGCCTTTTGGACTGCCTTACTACGGACTTATGGGGGTTGGTATATCAACTATAGCGGGTAAAATTATAGGTGTTGCGTTTTACTTTATAATATTGATAAAAATTATGAAGATACCTATAATATTTAAGCTATTTGTAAATGCTAAAATCTATATCGCAAAGAAGATATTAAAAGTTGGACTACCTAGCGCTGGTGAAAATTTACTTTGGAGTTTGCAATACTTAGTAGCTTTTAGCTTTGTTGCTAGTATGGGTGAAGACAGCTTAGCAGTTCAAACAATATACTTTCAATTTTCATCTTTTATCTTTTTTGCTGCTATAGCGTTAGGTCTTTCTAATCAAGTTATAGTAGCTAGATTTGTTGGAGCAAGTGAAAATGAACAAGCCTATAATCACACTTTTAAAACTGCTAAAATAGGGTTTATATCAACATTTTTATTTGTCGGTGGGGTTTTTGTTTGTCAAGATTTTTTGATGAATCTAATGAACTTAACTGAAAATATGAAAACTCTAATGAGACCACTTTTTTATGTATCTTTCTTTCTTGAGTTTAGTAGAACTTTAAATATCGTTATGGTAAATGCTTTAAAAGCAAGTGGGGATGTTAAATTTCCGTTTGTTACAGGTGCGGCTTCAATGTGGTTAATTTCAATACCGCTTGGATATTTGTTAGGAATCACTTTAGGATATGGGATAATAGGTATTTGGATAGCTTTTGTAATAGATGAAACAATAAGAGGTTTAATTAATATGTTTAGATGGATAAGTAGAAAATGGATAGGGAAAAAGCTAGTTTAGCTAGTAAAATATTTTGGGTAAAATATTATGACTTCATATCAAAACTAGGTATACTTCATGATAAAAAGGAGATTTAATGCATCAAAAAAACCTTAAAAATCTAGTATTTTTAAACTTTGTATTTTATGCTTTAGTTATATTATTTAATATTTTTGCTTATGTAGGTTTTTTAAACAATATAGAATTTCAAGGTATTATAAACAAATACCCTACCCTCATAACTCCTATAAATTTTACATTTAGCATTTGGATACCTATATATATACTGCTTTTGTTGACATTAGTCTATTTGTATAAAAATCAATATAATTCATATAAAAAAACACTAATTAAACCTATTTCGATACTATTTATAATAAGCTCTTTGTTTAATATAGCATGGATAATCTCATTTATATTTGAGAGATTTTGGATAGCCCTTTTAATGATAGCTGGGTTACTAACTATGCTTATGTTTATTTTAGATGAAATTTACAAAAAAAGATCTGCTCTTAATTTTTTTTCTTTAGCAGTTTTTACTATTTACGCCTCTTGGATACTTATGCTAACTATCATAACTGCAACGATATTTGCTGCTCAACAAAATTGGGGAGGCCTTGGTGGTATACCTATCCCAATTTGGACTATTGTAGTAATTTTATCAACTACTGGTTTTGCTGTGTTTTATATGTTTTATTATAAAAATGCTCTGTTTTCATTTGGTATAATTTGGACATTTGTTGGAATATATTTATCATATAGTGCAGGAAAAATAAAAACTGATATGGGCTCATCTATAAAATTTACAATTTTTACCGCCATTATAATTTTAATCATTAGTATGATATATATTTTTCAAAAAAATAAAAAATCAATACTTCCAAAAAAGCATTATAGGGTCTAAATGCTACCAAATATTTTAAAATTTGAAGATTATGAGATAAACATAAAATATAAAAAGATGAAATATGCAAGGCTTAAAGTAGATAAAGAATCAAACATTTATCTATCTTTACCGCTTAGATTTCCTGACTATCAAGCTTTAAATTTCATTAAAAAAAACGAAACTTGGATACAAAAAACTATAACGAAGAATAAAAACAGAGCACTGCCAAAAGACAAAACATATTTAAAAGGTGTGATTTATACTCTAAAATTTGATGAAAATTTCAAAAGAGTAGAGGTTGCTAATGACACTATATTAGCTCCAAATTTGGAAATTTTTATGAAATTTAAAAAAGAATTTGCAAAAAAAGAATTCATGAAATTTATAGAAATTTATAAGCCCTTAGTTAAAAAAGATGTAAATAGAGTCGTTGTAAGAGATATGAAAACAAGATGGGGAAGTTGTAACTCAAAAAAGGGCTATATAAATTTGGCTCTAAAGCTTATAGAAAAAAGCCCTGATATTATAGAGTATGTAGTTCTTCACGAATTAACTCATCTAATCTACCCTCATCACCAAAAAAGTTTTTATGATTTTATAAAAAAGATAATGCCTGATTATAAAGATAGAGAAAAAAAGCTAAAATACTAGCCTTTTAATCTATAAATCTTTTTGTTAAATTACTATAACTATCTATCCTTCTATCTCGTAAAAATGGCCACCATCTACGAATATTTTCACATCTATCTAAATCAATTTCAACAATTTTAGTAAGTTCTTCTGTTTCATCTGAGCGAAACATTTGCTCTCCTTGTGGTCCAAAGACAAAGCTATTTCCCCAAAACCTTATCCCATCACTAACACCACTTTCATCTTTTTCAAACCCAACTCTATTTACAGCCACCACAGGCAAACCATTTGCCACGCTATGGCCTCTTTGAACTGCAACCCATGATTCTAGTTGGCGAGATTTTTCATCACTTTCGTCACCATCAAACCAGCCAATTGCAGTAGGATATATCAAAATTTCAGCCCCATTTAATGCCATTAATCTTGCAGCTTCAGGATACCACTGATCCCAGCACACCAAAACACCAAGCTTTCCAACACTTGTATCAATAGCTTTATAGCCTAAATCCCCAGGGGTAAAATAAAACTTCTCATAAAAGTTTGGATCGTCAGGAATGTGCATTTTTCTATATTTTCCAGCTATGCTTCCATCACTATCAAAAACAACTGCGGTATTGTGATAAAGTCCAGCTGTTCGCTTTTCAAATAGCGAAGTTACTAAAACTATTTTATTTTCCTTTGCTACATTTGCCCAAAATTTAATGTCTTCTTCATATGAATTTGCATAGTCAAATTTAGACACATCTTCGCTTTGGCAAAAATACTCACTTTGATGAAGTTCTTGAAGCACAACTAAACTAGCCCCATCTTTTGCTACTTTTTCAATGCCTTTAACGGTCGCTTTTATAGTATCTTCTTTACTGCCTTTATATGTGTGTGAAACAAGCCCTAGCTTTAATACTCTACTCATTTTTTCCCTTTTTATATATTTTCTATCTTTGAATCATCATATGGATCAAAATGTAAATTTATATCCCATTCGTATTGGTTATATTTTTCAGTTATATATTTTTCAACACTATCTCCAATCTCATGTGCATCAAATAGTAAAATATCTCTATCAAAAACTAGATGAATACTAAGATAACATTTATTTACACATTTTCTAGTTTTAAAATCGTGAAAATCTCGTATTTTACTATTGGAATTTATAAACTCTTTTATATCTAAAACTATATCTTCATCAACTGCACCATCAATTAGTATATATCCGCTCTCTTTTATAAGTCCCAAAGCTCCATACATTATATAAAGCCCTATTGCTATACCAAATATACTATCAACTATGTGCCAACCTGTAAAATACACTACAACAAGTCCTGCTATAATTGCTAAGTTTGAGAAAAAATCGCTCTTATAGTGTAAAATGTCAGTTTTTATAATGAGTGAGTTTGTTTTTTTATAAATTTTTGTAAGATATACTATGAGAAAACCTGTAACTATAAATGAAAAAATCATAACATATAAGGCTATATTTAGCTTAATAGGACCTTGTGGGTTTATAATTTTCATAGCACCTGAATATACTATAAAACTTCCAATCCCAGCTATAAAAAATCCTTCTAAAAAGGACATAATAGCTTCAAGTTTTGCATATCCGTAGTTAAATTTACCATCTGGCTCTTGATCTGATTTTGAAACCACTATATAGTTTGCAGCGGAAACTATGGCATCGAGTATAGAGTCAATTGCTGAGGCTATAACAGAAACCGAACCACTAAACAACCCTATAATTAGCTTGACAATAGCAAGCATAACAGCAGTTAAACCTGCTACAAATGGGGCTTTGTTTTTTATATCCATCATCTTTTTCCAAAAAATCTATTTTGAGTTGAGCAGTGAATTGAGCCATTTTGGCGTATTAAAACTCTTGAATCAACTCCAACTACATCATGATTTGGCAATGCTTTTTTAAGTCTATCTAAGACAATTTCATCATTTTTATCACCATATGTAGGTACTATCAATGCCCCGTTTACAAAAACAAAATTTGCATATGTAGCAGGAAGTCTTACATCATCATAAAATATAGGCTTTGGAATAGGTAAAGATATGAGATTAAACTTAGTTTGTTTTAGCTCATTTTCCATCTTTTTAAGCTCGTTATAGTGTTCATCTTCTTTATCTTCACAACTACTATATGCTATTGTTTGCTCATCTATAAATCTAGCTAATGTGTCTACATGGTTATCTGTGTCATCGCCTTTTATAAAGCCATTTTTAAGCCAAATTACATCTTTTATACCAAAAATATCTTTGAATATTTTATTAAAATCATCTTTTGTTAATCCATTTGTTCTATTTTCATTTAAAAGGCATTTTTGGGTAGTAAGCATAATGCCATTTCCGTTAAAGTCAATACTTCCACCCTCTAAAACTAGGTTATGTTTTACAACTTTTCCACTAAAATTTTTAAAAAGTTTGTCATTAACTTCGTTGTCTTTTTGGCTCTGAAATTTACCACCCCAAGCATTAAATTTAAAATCATTAGCAACTATCTTATCGCCCTTTAAAACATCAATAGCACCATAATCTCTTATCCAAGTATCATTTGTATCTATCTCATAAAATTCTACATTTTTAACATCTTTAAAGTATTTTTCAAAATCTTTTTTATTTGGTGAGATTAAAACTACTTTTTGATATTTTGCTATGATTTTAACTAAATTTACATAGTAATCTAAAATTTCATCTAAATACTCAGCCCAATCGCTATTTTTATGTGGAAGTGCTAAAAATATAAGCTCTTGTTTTTCCCACTCTCCAAATGTTCTCATCTTATCCCCTGTCTTATAATTTTCAATTATATCAAACAAATTATCTCTCTTGCAAGATATAGAAGTTTTCTAAAATTTCATTATATGTTTTTTCTAACTCTAAATTTATGGAGCTTTTAAACTCATCTTTATTTTGCATGATCTCTTCATAAATACTTTTTTCATATTCATCTCTGTTTATAAACTCATCGCCCTTTGCAAAAGCATAATCAAACCCAAACCAAGTAGCCACTGCAAAAGCAGGAACACAGACAAAAGCCCCTGCTCCACAAACTAAACCACTTCCACCAGCACCGCTTGAAGTTGCTATCTTTGCTCCTGTTTTTGCTGCTGTCTTGCTAGCTGTTTTTAAAAGTGTCTTACCGACCAACCCAACACCTAACCCTGCTACGCTAAACCCACTTATTTTTACCCTATTTAAATTTCTACTATCGATATTTGTAAAATTAGTGTCAAAAGCAACAACTGCAGTATTAGGAATATTTCTATCAACATCTTTATATAAATCTTTTTCAAATTTCCCTATGCCTATTTTTACTAAATTTTCTAAATTATTTATAAAATTTTTATCAAAACTCTCATCTACAAATTTTTTAAATTTATCATAAACATACTCATTTGCACCTTTTCCAACTGCACTATGCCAAAGAACCATATAATCAACAAAAGGCGAATATCTAAAATCGGCAAGTTTTTTAGATAAATTTTTAGCACCTACTTCATAAATATCATCTATATACTTATCTGTAACAGCTTTTGCATTGTCTAAATTTTTAGATTTTGTTATGTTGATATCATTTTTTAAAACATCTAAACTTGAAGCATTTATATCAAATTTCATACCATTGTTTATGATTATTTTAAATACTTTTTCAACTTGTGTTTCTTTTTTCTTAGGCTCATAGACCTCATCATAGCTAAGATAGCTAGCTCCAAGAAAAACAAAAACGACATAAGCCAAAACAGCTATCGTATTTAAAAAATACCCAAATCCATTTTTGCTTTCATCACTACTTAAAATAAAAGATATTAGATGATTTAAAGCTATAAAAAATATGAATTTATTCATAAACAAAAGAAAAATTGCAATGAATTTATAATCTTGCAAAAAAGCATTTTTAAACCATAAAGCAGAGTTATTTGCATAAAAAGAGTAAGCATAAGCCTCATTTAAAATATCACATTTGAAATTTGAAACAGGTTCAGATATCCTTAAATATTCAAAAAAATTATTATCTATAATTTCTACATCAAAATCATTAAAAAATAAAATTGCATACATAGCACAAGAGATAAAAGATGATAAAATAATAATCCATTTTTTTGATGTTATATCTATATGCTTAAACTCTTTTTTGAAGTATCTTAAAATAGTAAATTTAGTTAGTAAAAATATAGATGGCAAGGCTAAAAATATAAAAAGAAAATCAATTTTGGTTAAAAAAAGTAGTCCAAATATCAAATATCCAGCATAAAATAAAGATATAAAAACGGATATAAAACTAATTGTAAGTTTACCTGAAAATAGCCTTTTAAATATACTTGAATTTGCAAAAAATGCACTATTAAAAACAATTCTATAGCCATATTTATATGAAAAAATTTCAAGAAAAATTACAAGTGTAAAAAGTATAAAAAATAAAATAATATTAAAGCAATAAAAATCTTGTATAAATATAAAAAATAAAGCTAAAAATACTACTATAAAAATACTAAATACACTTTTTAACATCAATATTTAACCGTTAAAAGTTGACTCTTCAACAGGCTCAAAACTATGATCCACGAATCTAGTAAATTGTTTTTGAAACACTACCTCAACACTTCCTAGTGAGCCGTTTCTGTTTTTACCTACTATAATCTCAGCTTTTTCTTCGCTTGCATGTGGTGTAAATTTTGGAACATAAGAAGCTGGATCTTTTCCTTCATTTATCCATCTTTCTCTTCTTTCATCCTCTTCTTGTGCGGCATAAACATCACCCCTATAAACAAACAAAATAATATCGGCATCTTGCTCTATCGCCCCACTCTCTCTTAGATCACTTAACATTGGTCTTTTGTTTGACCTTGCTTCTAAGCCACGATTAAGCTGTGAAAGAGCAATTATAGGCATATTAAGCTCCCTTGCTAAAAGCTTTAATCCGCGAGAAATTTCAGCTATTTGAAGATGTCTTTCACTAAAACTACTACTACTCATCATAAGCCCAATATAGTCAATAACACATAAATTTATCTCTTCGTGTTTAGCTTTTAATTTTCTAAGATGTGTTCTAATTTGATGTATATTTACATAGTTACTATCATAAAAAAATAGTTTTTTGTTCATCATATCTTCGCAAGCATCACCAAATCTAGTAAACTCATCATCATCCATTTTTGCTGTAAGTATGTTTGATAAAGGAATTGAAGTATTTGCACTTAAAATACGCATCATAAGATGGCTTGCTGGCATTTCTAAAGAGAAAAATACAACTCCTTTTCCTACGTTTAAAGTTCTTTGAATAGCATTTAAAACAAAAGCAGTTTTTCCCATACCAGGACGAGCTGCAACTATTATAAGCTCTCCCTCTTTAAAGCCTTTTGTATGCTCATTTAGATATCTAAAGCCTGTATCAAGCCCAACTAAGTCTTTATCTACCGCTTCTTTTTGCTTTTTCATCTCAAGCATAAGCTCATGAATAACTTCATCACTTTTTTTAACTACTCCGCCTTTTTTACCATCAACTAAGGCATAAAGTTTAGAGCTAATATCATCAACCATATCTTTAGCTGGCTGAAATTCATTTACTTTACTTGGAATTTTATGCGCTATGCTTATAAGTGATCTTCTTATACTTTTTTCTTTTAGCTCATTTGCATACTTTTCTATGTCTATTAGTGAATTTGTGGCTATTATCTCATTAAATACAGGTTCATTATAGTTTTTGCCAAGTCTTTTTTTTACAAAGGTAAAATCAATCGGTTCATCACTATTAACGCACTCAAGCATAGCTTTAAAAACATCACTATGTGCCTTCAAATAAAAATCATTTGCGTCTATAAGTCCGTAAATTTCAGAAAAACTATCTTCACTATAAAATATAGAGCTTAAAATTGATCTTTCCATATCAAGATCATATAAATTTGAAGGTATTGTGTTATTTGTTTCGCTCATACTCTGCAACCTCCTCATCAAGTTCTTTTAAAAATCTTTCAACTAATTCACTCTCTTTTAATTTTGCCACAACTTCACCCTTTCTCATAACAAGGCCTTGCTCTTTTCCAAATGCAATAGCCACATCAGCACCCTTTGCTTCGCCTATTGCATTTACAACACACCCCATAACAGAAACATTTAAAGGAGCTGTTATATGTCTGGTTCGCTCTTCTACAAGTTTTACAGCTTTTACTAAATTGCTTTGAAGTCTACCACATGTTGGACAAGATATGATATTTAATCCACTCTTTTGAACTCCACTATCTTGTAAAATTGCCTTTGCAACCTTAATTTCTTCTTCAAGTTCTCCTGTTATACTAACCCTCATTGTATCGCCAATACCTTCAAGCAAAAGTCCGCCAAGTGCAATAGAGCTTTTTACAGTAGCATGAAAAACAGTTCCAGCCTCAGTAACTCCTAAATGAAAAGGATACTCGCACATTGGACGAAGTTCTCTGTAAGCTTGCATAGTTGTTGCAACATCACTACTTTTTAATGAGATTGCAATATCTGTAAAATCAAAATCCTCTAAAAGCTTATAATTATACTCAGCAGAAGCTAGCATGGCTTTTACGGTTCTACCATATTTTTCTTCAAATTCTTTTTCCAAACTTCCTGTATTTACACCAATTCTAATAGGTAAATTTCTATCTTTACAAGCCTCAACAACTGCTTTTATCCTATCTTTTCCACCTATATTTCCTGGATTTATTCTAATTGCGTCAACAAAAGGAGCAACTCTTAAAGCATGTTTATAGTTAAAATGTATATCAGCTATGATTGGAATTGGACTCTCTTTTTTAATCTCTTTTAAAGCAGCCGCGTCTTCAACATCTAAAACCGCACAACGAACCAAGTCTCCACCTGCAAAATATACTCTATTTATCTGTTCCAATGTCTCTTTTACATTTTTTGTTTTTGAAAATGTCATAGATTGCACTGAAATTGGAGCATCTCCACCAACCCCAACATCTCCAACAAATAGTTTTTTAGTTTTATACCTATGCATTATTTTCCTTTGGTATTTTTAATAATTATACAAAAAAGTAGTTTAATTTAGTGTAATTTGGGTCTCTAGACTAATATAATTAAAATTAATCTAGAGTATCTATTTTAATAAAAGTTATAAAAATGGTTTACAGGATTACAACCTGAACCAACTTTAAAAGCATTTTTTATAGCGTTAAATATATATTCTTCTGCCTTTTTAACTGCTGTTTTTAAATCATCACCATTTGCTAAATTTGAAGCTATTGCACTTGAGAGTGAACAACCCGAACCATGAGTGCTGTCAGTATTAAGCCTTTTAGTTTCTAAAAAGAGAACTTCCTCGCCATCATAAAAAACATCAACAGAAGCACCATCAATCTCGCCTGCTTTTAAAAATACACTCTTTGGACCGTATTTTAGAAGTTCTATACAAGCTTTTTTAGCATCTTCTTTTGTTTTAATCTCAAATCCTAAAATTTCAGTTGCCTCAAATCTATTTGGTGTTATAACTTTAGCTAATGGAAAAAGTTCTTTAACTATTGCATTTTTAGACTCGCCTTCAAGCCAAATATCACCATTTTTACAACTCATAACAGGATCTAAAACAACTGGTGGTAGGTATTTTTGAGCTTTTAAAGTATCTGCAACTGTTTTTATAATCTCAACGCTTGGAACAACCCCTATTTTTATAACATCAACTTTTATATCATCAAAAATTGCATTAATTCCATCTTTAATAAGTTTTGTGTCAATAAGTTGCATACCATAAAGCCCTTTTGTGTTTTGTGCAGTAGTTGCAGTAACTACACCCATTGCATAAACTTTATGAGCTATAAAAACCTTTAAATCAGCTATAATACCAGCTCCACCACTTGGATCCACGCCTGCTATACTTAGAGCATTTTTCATATTACCTATCCTTTTATTTAATTTAACTTTAGATTATACTACTAAAAAGCTTAATATTTAAGAGTACTAATCTATTAAATATATCTAAATTTTTATCTTATCTATAAATTCTTTTAACTCTTTTTCTAAAATTTCTATATCATATTTTGTTTTTTGGATCTCTTTATTTGCTTCGTTTATATCTTTTTCATATTTTAAAATTTGATCTAAAAATTTCTTTGAGTTTTCATTATCATTTCCTATAGCTTTTAAATTTTCCCTTGCTCTTTCTTGAGACTTTATAATAAAATCTTGCTTTTCTTTTATATCTTTTAAGCCTTTGCGCCTTTGTCTTAAAAGTTCTCCTTTTCCAAGTATCTCTTCAAAAACCATTTTAATCTTATCAGGAATTTCGCCGTTTGAAATGTAATACTTAAGCCTATTTTCATCTAGTTTAACTAATTCGTATGAGCTAGATATAGTCCTAAATGTGCTTATATTTATTTTGCGCTCCTCTTTTGGTGCTAAAGTAAATTTATATCTATTATAATTTGTTTTTTCTTCAAGTGGCTTTATGCTAGATTCAACTTTTTCATCTGCTTTTTTAGGGTGTTCTAGCACTATTTGTTTATTTTTATTATCTTTGTTTTTAACTATATAGGTAGAGTTTAAAACTCTTCTTACAACCTGTTTAGCTAAACCATTATTAATGCTAATTGATACTATATTTTCTGTTTGTTTGTCATTTCTTGAAGCGACCACATCCTCATCTTCTCCAAATTTCAAACTAGCTTTGTCGTTTATGGCAAGATATTTCATCTTAGCATCTCCTATATAGCTACCATCATCATACATAGCAACAAGTCCACTAGGAAGTTTTAAGCTTGAGTTATTTTCTAGCTCAACTGTTAAAATGGCATTGCTTTTTTCTCCATATGGATTTATGTTTGAAAGTAGTGAGAATTTATCCATTGGCAAATTTGTGCTTATAAGCGGAACTGCTAAACTTTGGTATTTTAAAATGGTAACTTTATTTGGTATCAAAAAAGAAAATTGGTCGCTATTTGACTCTTTTGTATTGCTTTTAAATAAATTTGGATTAGTCGATAAATTTTTGTTTTGTGAGCTTGTAGATAACATCCTAGACTCTGCCATTTGGAATCTTCTAGGAATACTATCTTTTTTTTCTATTAACCTAATTTCTTCTTCAAGATTATATGTTGGAGTATAAAAATCTTGAGTAAAAGAAAAAGGCTTTGAACTCATAAGGCTAATCTCAACATCTTGCCAATCAAAGCTATTTGGGTTATTTATAAATGCCCATGCTTGAAAAATAGCACTATCATCTTCTAAAAAAGCACGATATGAAATTTTATAAATTGGTGCTTTCATAACATATGCAAGTTTTACATCTCTTTTTTCGTTAGATTTTATATTTAGATATAGATTTCTCTGCGATGAAACGCCTTCACTCTCCATAAGAGCAAGAATAGATTCTAATTCTTTGTTTATATCTTCATTTAGGAATTTAAAACTTACTATATCATCAAATTTTATTGTAGTTATCTTGCCATTGTTAAAAAGCGATATGGTATCACTTGGGTTTTTAACTGAGTTAAATCCACTATTTTCAACAGCTAAAATTCTACCTCTTATGATTGAATCTGCCTTAACTTCTAACATAAAACCTTTTTTCTCTGCTAAAAAATCACTCAGAGTTAAAGCTACCTTAGGATCTACTCCAAAATTACTGCTATTTGCAAATCTATCTAGCCCACTATCAAATCTAAAAGATATATCTTTTGCTTTTGGATCTATTATGGTAATTGATTTTAAGATATCACTTATTTGAGCTTTGCTAAAACTCATTTTTAAAGATATATCTTTATCTAAAATACCTTGATACTCATAGTAACTCATACCAGATTTATAAAGTGTTACATTTTTTAAATTTAGTGCTTGATTTAAATCCACTGCATTCTCTATCTTATCTGCAAATACCATGCTTGAAACTGTTATTAAAGATAATATAGAAGTAAATATCCTCATGTTAAATCCTTTGATTTTCTATCTTGCAAGTATAACATAATTACAAATCTAAAGATTTAATATATGAAAGATTAAATTTAAATATCTGCTTTACAATATTAGCTTTTAATTATCTCCTTAATTAGTTCATTTATTTTATCATTTGAAAATTGTGTTCTAAATTTAATCTTTATATCACCATTAAAAAACACTTCAGCATGTTTGATTTTTTGTATCTCTTCTTTTCTTAAAGCATCTTCATCCAATACATTTTTAGTCTCTACTATAAAATTAAGTTGCTTTTTGCCATTTTCAAAAGTTAAAACATAGGCAAAATCAGGTGAATAACTCTTGCCTCCCACGATAGGAATTTTAATTGAGTTTTTAGGTATTTTTGTAAAAACTACTACCTCTTTAATATTTTCTTGTATGTTTTGCTTTTCTAATTCAGAATCATAATAAAGTTCTTCAAAAAGATAGTTTTTAGCCACATCTTCATCATCAAACATAACACCAACATCTGTTGCTAAAATTTCTTCTAATACTTTACCATTTTTGTCTGTAAGTTTAGTTGGATGAATACTGTTTGAAACTTTTTGATAAGAAATTTCATATTTATTAAAAGCATTAAATAACAAATAATCATTAAATTTTTGCTTGATTATCCTAATCGTAGATGTATTTAAAAATTGATTAATCTTAATTTTAGATTCCAAAATAGATAAATTAATAGTCTTTAAATTCACATTTAAGGCTTTTGAAAGTTCCAAAACAAAATCACTATATTTCATAGTAGAAATAGGTGTAATATCACTATCTAAAACAGAAATTTCATCATCTATAATTGCTTTTTTATCTTTAAATAAAATTTTTGATTTTTTCTCTTTAATGCCTTTTATTAAAAACATCTCTTTTTCAGAATTAAAAAATTTAACCAAAAGAGTTTTAAACTCGTCCTCATTTTTAAATTTATACTCTAAAATAACTTTTTCATTAAGCTTTTCCCAAAGTTCTTTTAAGTCTTGATACTTTTGTGTCCTTATAGCAATTTTCTTTTTAGTATCCGTAGTTTTGCGAATTTTGTTTGAACCAATTCCATCAAAAATTAAAGGATAATTTTTTTTGATATACTCCCAACCACCATTTTTAAAATTGTTAGAACGGGTAATGAGATTTTTTTCATCAAGCATTTCAAGCAAACTCTCTTCATCTGTCTTATAAATTTCACAAATTTTCTTGATGATGTCGCATGTAAATTTTTCAGGCTCTTTTTCTATAGAAATTGCACCTGATTTTTCATTGATTTCATTTACTAAACTCTCTACAAAATCACTCTCTGTAAAATCTACAAAATAATTTAGATAAAATTGTTCGTCTTTTACTCGGTTACCATACTCATTTACAGGCAAACGCAAACCACGTCCAACCTCTTGAAGTTTTGAAATTTCACTCCCACTACTTCTTAATTTACATATTTGAAAAACATTAGGGTTATCCCAACCCTCTCTTAAAGTCCATTTTGAAAAGATAAAACGCCTTGTATTATTAAGATTTAACATTAACTGCTTATCGTGAAGTATTTCAATAACCTCTTGTTCTATAGCTTCATCTTTTTCAGTATTATCTTTAGAAAAATATCCTCCGTGTGTTTTTGATATATCACTTAATGTTTTTTCTAAATAACTTTTATAAAAAGAGTTAGTTTCAGTTTTAAGTAAATTTTCTACTTGAGCTTTTATCTCCTCTTCAAGTAGTTTTTTTATATAACCATTTTCTCCTCTATATTCTTCGATATTATCAATAAAAAAAAGTGTTAATGGTTTTATTTTAACATCTCTTGTTAAAAATTCTTTTTCAATTTTAAAATGATTTCTTATTGCTTTTTTTATCATAACTTCTTGCAAGGTTTGTGCATAAGAGTATGGGTTTATCTTATCTCCCTTACTCATCTGTAGCCCATTAGATAGTAAAACTTTACTTTTATTTAAATTTTCAACAAGCAATCCACTCATCTTGGAATGAACTTTTTGTAGACTCTCTTTTTTTGCAATTTTGACACTACTTTTTTTGTTTCCTTCGGTTAATTCAAAAGTTGCCTCTTTGCCATCTGTGTTTACAAGCTTAACAATAGCATTTTTACCATCTTCAAATTCAGCTATATGGCCGATAACCCCTTTTACTAAGTTACGATTAAAAGAGTCAACCGCTGATAATGTATAAATCAAATTTTCATACTTTTCAAAAGTAGCACCATATCTTAAAATGAATTGAGGTTTCATCTTTTCTATATTTTTCCATGTTTTATTATCTTTAGAAAATTTATGAGGCTCGTCTATTATTACAAAAGGATTTACTGACGCAATGCCACCAAATGGGGTATTATAATTATCAAAAAGCATTCTATCAAATCTCTTTTGCATTGTATCTGAGTTTACCATACCAGCATTTATTATCATTACTTGAATTGTTTTGTTGCCAAAATTTTCTGCCGTTACAAAACTGCTTACTGCTGTTGGCATATTTAACTTTTTGTTCTTGCTTGTTTTTTGACTCTCTACGATGTGTAATTCTATACTTTTTCCATATTGTTCTTTAAAATGCTCTCTTTGACTATCTGATTTTAAAAAATCAATCGTCCCTGCTTTGATAGAAAGTGTTGGAACTACAACTATGAATTTAAAAATTCCAAAATAGCGATTAAGTTCAAAAATAGTTTTTGTATAAGTATAAGTTTTCCCTGTTCCTGTTTCCATCATAATATCAATAATATTACTATTGTTATCCCTAAATGGTTCAATTCCATTAAGTTCTTGAATATTTCGGATATTATTAAAATACTGAAAATTAATGTTTTTATCTAAAATAGGATTAACACAATTTTTATTTATCTGTTCTGGTTTATTTATCTCAAGGTTTTCAAAAACTGCAATGGTATTATTTACAGCTTGTGTTTGATGAGGCAAGTTTTTCTCAAAATTAAATCCTTTCATAACTTAATACCTTGTTATGAAGTCAATGTCTATGCTTTTTTTATTAGCATAAGACTTTATATTTTCTGAAATTTCAAGCAGGCTCTTACTTTCAAAATTATATCCAAAGGCTATGATAGTTGTTGGGTTAAAATCCTTATCATTGTCTATCTTTTCAAGAAGGGCTTTTAAATTTTTAGTTTTAAAACCTCTATGCATTAAATATAGTTTTGAGTCAACATAATATCCACTATAACCATCTAAATCATAAGTTATAAGATTTTTTGTAAGAGGTGATCCATCATAAGTTTTCCAAGTTATAAGTAAAGCATTAAGGTCTTCCTCATTTAACTCTTTTTCATCAAACAGTGCCATATTAGAACTTAACTCTTTTTCATCAAATCTATAATCTTCCCAAATAGGCATAGTCTCAAAAATTCTAAAGCCAAAGTCTTGCTCGCTTAAATCTTTATCTTTGTTTTCATCTTTTATCTTTTTTGCAGCACGGATTAATCTTTCTTTTGTAATTTCAAAGATAGTTGGTTCTTTAACTTTTAACTCATTTTTTACAAATTCATATGCTACTTTACTCTTTTTCTCATCTATCTTTTCAGGTAATTGAACTAGTATAAATTTTCTATCTCCACCATCCTGCGCATTTAGTTGCATAATAGCATGACCTGTAGTCGCTGAACCTGCAAAGAAATCTAGGATAATATCATTATTAGCAGTAGAAATTTGGGTAATTTTTTTTAATAAAAAAAGAGGTTTAGCGTAATCAAAAAATTTATTTCCTAAAATATCTTTTTGTTCATTAGATGCCCTATCATAGTTTATTTCTTTTTCCATCCATGTGCTTTTAATTTTTCTTGTTTTATTTTTAAATAAATAATTTTTTTCAAAAATATCATATTCAAGCTTTCCTTCTCTCTTAACTTTTCTTGCAATTAATAATTTTTTATCTTTGATAATTTTATCTTTTGACCATCTCCATGTACCTAAAATACCATTTGAAAATTTTGGAATAATTTTTATAAATTTTTCTTTATTGTCCAAATGTATGCTATTATCTGTTGGATCTACAAAAATAGGAAAATGTAAACTTGGACTTTCTTCAGCTGTAGCCCTACCTCCTCTTAGTCTTAAGCCAATTTCCCTATAAAAACCATTTTCATCTTGTTTGTTATATTCATTTATTTGATCTTTTGTAAGATTTTCTCCTTTTAATTGAATTTTTTGTGTTTTTGAATATACCAATATATATTCATGAGTTTCGGCAATATTTTTACTAGATTGTCTACCTCTTGGATTTGAATATATATTAATGGTTGATACAAAATTCTCTTCGCCAAAAATTTCATCCATAATTAGTCTAAGTTGTGCTACTTCATTATCATCAATGCTTACAAAAATAACCCCATCATCTCTTAGTAAAGTCTTAGCTATATAGAGCCTTGGATACATAAAAGTAAGCCATGCACTATGGCTATTACTTTTACTTTTGGTAAACTCGAGTATCTGTTTAGCTTTATCTTTGCTAATTCCTGCCAAAGCAACCAAATCACTTACCGTAAATTTTCTATCATCTTCATATACAAAACCATCGCCTCCTGTATTGTAAGGTGGGTCTATATATATCATTTTGATTTTTTCATAGTAGGCATTAGATAGGTGTTTAAGCACCTCTAAATTGTCCCCTTTTATAAGCAAATTTTGTGAATTTTTATTCTCTTCTTTTTGGTTAAAGCTTTTATCTTCTTTTAAAAGTGTAGTTGCTTCATCGCTAGCTAAAATTCTAGCATATGATTTACCTAACCACTCTAAACTATAACTCTCTTTGTAAAAGTTCATCTCATTTGGAGCTAGTTCTTGTTTTAGCTTTTCAAAATTTATTTTTCCATCTTTAGTAAAACAGTTGCCAAAGTGTTTTTTTAATATATCAATTTTTTCATCATGTGGTTTTATATTGTTAGTTGTATTTTGATGTTTATCCAAATTTGTTCCTTTATAACATAGTTTTGCCAAAAATGATAAATTTGATTATACAATGTTTATTTTAAAATACTAATAAGATTTGAAATTTAAATTATATAAATTGACTGATAATGTTTATTAAAATTTGTTAGTGTAAAAATAATTAAAAATCTAATTTATAAAAATGTAAAATTATGTAGGTATAAAATAAGTAGGGCTTAGCCCCAAAAAGGGGCTAAAAAGTGGATTACATCATTCCACCCATACCGCCCATTCCTCCCATACCACTCATATCAGGCATAGCAGGTTTGTCCTCTTTTATATCGCTAACTGTAGCTTCAGTTGTTAAAAGTAGACTTGAAACGCTAACTGCATTTTGCAGTGCAACTCTTGTAACTTTTACAGGGTCAATGATACCTGCTTCAAACATATCAACATATTCGCCAGTTGAAGCATCAAAACCTTTGTTATCATCTTTACTATTTTTAATCTCATTTGCAACAACACCAGCATCAAATCCGGCATTTTCAGCGATTTGTCTTGTTGGAGCGTATAAAGCTCTCTCAACGATAGCAGCACCGATTGCTTCATCACCGCTTAACTCTAACTTAACCTTTTTGCCAGCACAAATTAAAGCAGCTCCACCGCCAATTACGATACCTTCTTCAACAGCAGCTTTTGTAGCACTTAGTGCGTCATCAACTCTATCTTTTTTCTCTTTCATCTCTGTTTCACTTGCAGCTCCTACTTTTATAACTGCAACACCGCCACTTAGTTTTGCAAGTCTTTCTTGAAGTTTTTCTTTGTCATAATCACTTGTAGTTTCTTCTATTTGAGATTTTATTTGAGCAACTCTACCTTCAATTGCAGATTTTTCACCTTTACCATTTACGATAGTAGTATTGTCTTTATCAATCACAACACTTTCTGCCTCACCTAAATCCTCAAGTGTAGCACTCTCTAATGTTCTTCCCATCTCTTCACTAATTACATTACCACCTGTTAAAATAGCAATATCTTCAAGCATTGCTTTTCTTCTATCACCAAAACCAGGAGCTTTTACGGCTGAGATGTTTAATACACCACGAAGTTTATTTACAACTAAAGTTGCAAGTGCTTCGCCTTCAATATCTTCAGCAATTATCAAAAGTGGTTTTCCTGTTTTTTGAATTTGTTCTAAAACTGGAAGTAAGTCTTTTAAATTTGCTATTTTTTTATCAAATAGTAAAATATAAGGGCTGCTTAACTCAACTGTCATCTTTTCAGCATTTGTTACAAAATACGGGCTTAAGTAACCTCTATCAAATTGCATACCCTCAACAACATTTAGTTCGTCATCGATTGATTTTGCCTCTTCAACAGTTATAACACCATCTTTACCAACTTTTTCCATAGCATCAGCTATAAGCTCACCGATAGCTGAGTCTGAGTTTGCAGATATTGTAGCAACTTGAGTTATCTCTTTTTTACCCTTAACAGGAGTTGAGATATCTTTTAAAGCTTCAATTATAGCAGAAACTGCTTTATCCATACCTCTTTTTACTTCTATTGGATTAGCACCTGCTGTTATGTTTCTAAGACCCTCTTTAAATATAGCGTGAGCCAAAATTGTAGCTGTTGTAGTTCCATCCCCTGCTTCATCATTTGTCTTACTAGCAACCTCTTTAACTAAGCCTGCTCCCATATTTTCAATAGTATCTTTTAACTCAATTTCTTTTGCAACACTAACACCGTCTTTTGTGATAGATGGAGCACCAAAGCTTTTTTGAATTAAAACATTTCTACCTCTTGGCCCCATTGTAACCTTAACTGCATCGTTAAGTTTTTTAACGCCTGCATATAGTCCGTTTCTTGCTTCATCTGAAAAAATTATATCTTTTGCCATTTTATTTCCTTTTTAATTTATTTTATTATACCTATTTTATTATGCCAAGAGTGTCTTCTAAATTTAGAACAAGATATTTTTCTCCATCTAAATTTACTTCGCTACCTGCATATTTAGAAAATACAACAGTATCTCCAACATTTATGCCTTCACTCTCTTTTGAAACAGCTACTACTTCACCAACTGATGGCTTCTCTTTTGAAGCATTATCAGGTATTATAATACCTGTTGCTGTTGTTTTTGTTTCCTCTTCGCGTTTTACTAAAATGCGCTTTCCTAATGGTTGAAAATTCATTTTACATCCTTTTTATTAAATTTTTAGCACTCAATGTTTTTAAGTGATGAAATTATAGGCAATTTTTTAATTTTTGTCAATACTTGTAGCTAAATTTATCATAAACATTTAGTCTATTAGGCTAAATGTATTGTTTAAAAATATATTTAATTATGATTAATATATTTAAAACAATCTATAAATTTAAGGTTATTATTTATATTATATTTAATAATCTTTTAAAATAATTCTTATTATAATTATCATTATTATTTTAAAAAAAGGAATAAAATTGTATAAAAAAAATACATTTAGTTTTAGTCTATTAGCATTAAGCTCGTCTTTTTGCTATATCTCCACCGCAGGTTTGGCAAAGGATATCGAGCTTAAAGATCTAAATATCTCTGCAAATTTACCATCAAAACCCATAACAACAAAAGACAAATACAAAGGTTCATCATCTATATCAAAAAATACCATAAGTTCTATTGCTGGACCAAGAAGAGGACTTACTGACATTTTGAAAATAAATCCAAATGTAACTTTTGCAAACACACAAGTTTCTTCTAAAAATCAAGGTGAGCTAGATTCTCAAGATATAAGTATTAATGGTGCAAGATCTTATCAAAACAACTTTATCATAGATGGTATGAGTATAAATAATGATTTAAATCCATCAAGTAGTTTAAGAGTCTCACAAGAGATGGGAAGTATGAGTTCAATTGGTATGTCACAAACAGCACTACCAGATATTGGCTCTATTTCACAAGGCATTAATCTTGATCCAGATTTAATAGAAACATTAAATGTTTATGATAGCTCTGTGAGTGCTAAATATGGTAGTTTTCAGGGGGGGGTAGTAGAAACAAAAACAAGAAATCCACGAAATGGTTTTCATGGTAAAATAAGTTCTGGTTATACAAGCGATAAATATACTAAAATCTTTGTAGATGAAAAAGAAAAAAATGATTTTGAAAATTCACATAATAGCTTACAGCAACCAAAGTTTAAAAAAATAAGAAATATTGTAGAATTAGAAGGTTATGTAGCTGAAAATTTAGGGATTTTATTTAATTACTCACGCTCTAGAAGCACCATTCCACTATTAGCTTATAGTGAAAATTATGCTGAAAAATATGGACAAGAGACAAAAAATCAAACTAGAAAAAATGATAATTTTTTCTTAAAGGCTAGATACTTTGCAACAGATAATCTAACTATTACTCCTAGCTTTATATATGCACCAAGCAGTGGAGCATATCATAATCCAGCTGCAAAAAATTCCAAACAAACCTACAACTCTGGTGGATTAATAAGCTCAATTGATTTAGATTATGACCTTGGGTTTGGAAAACTCAATCAAGTTATTGGCTTTTCAAACCTTAATTCATCAAGAGATGCTGAGCATGAATATTATAAATTATGGTCAACTGGTAGCAGGTTTAATAAATTTAAAACAGGAGGCAACTCTGGTGGATTTGGCGATATAGACCAAACCCAAAAAACTCTTTCTTATAAAGCAAGTTTAGATTTTGAAAAAGCAAAAATTTTAGATATAGGTGATTTGAGTTTAGACCACAGCTTTAGCATGGGGCTTGAGCTAAAAAAAGTAGATGCAAGTTATAAAATAAAAAGAGCATTTAATGTTTATAGCGTTCCTAGTGTATATTCTGGAAAGACTGTAAATGGCTTCTATGGACCAGAAGATAGGCAAGAGCGATTAGATAGATGTCATCCTGATGATGAAGCATGCACTGTTGAGTCTTTATATGATTGGGATCCTTCAAGACTTGATGGTTATGCTTATATGAAAAAAGATACTTATAGTGGCGAGACAAAAGCTAAAATAAAACAATATTCATTTTGGCTACAAGATGAGCTTGAATTAGGCAACCTTTCTTTACGACCAGGAGTTAGATTTGACAAAGATAGTTACACAAATAAACTAAATGTTGCTCCAAGATTTGTATCATCGTATGAATTTAGCAATTCAAAAATAACCTTAGGTTTAAATAGATATTATGGCAGATCTCCACTCGCACTTATGTTAAAAGAGGGTAGAGAGGACTTAAAAACTTCATATAAAAGAAAAAGATTTGGAGGAATATTGTATGATCCAGATGATCCATCGTGGGAAATTGATACATCAGTTTTGAAAAAAAGTGATAGATTTTTTAGAAAATTAAAAACCCCTTATGATGATGAACTTGCAATAGGTTTTGACACATCTTTTTATAATCTTGATCTAGGTTTAAAATATATCCATAGAAAAGGAAAAAATCTTATCTTTGATGCTGATGTAATAACAGAAGGTATAGATATAAGTAAACTTGATAAAAACAAGTATAATAAATCAGACTTAAGAGTATTTACAAATAAAGGCGAGAGCAAGACAGATATCTATACAGTAACTTTAAGTAATAAAATTCCATATAAAATTCAAAACTCCACTCATGCATTTGAATTAGCTTTCAATTATACAGATGCTAGGTCAAACTCTTTGGCATATAATAGTTTTGTTCAAGGAAGCAATACTCATAAAACCGATTCTTCATTAGGAAAAACACAAAAACCATCATACAAATATTTAAAATTAGATGGAAAAATTATAAATATAGAAGATGCTCCGGCTGAAGATTTTAATAGAAAATGGTCTTTAAGACTTAGCACAATTTCCAAATTTCCAAATTTTTTATCACCAAAACTTGATTTAACAGTAGGAAATACCTTTAGACTTGAAGCACCTTTAAAAAGATTACAACTTGCAACAGATGAGAACGTAGAAAATTACAATGGGCATTATGTAACTGCTTATAGAACTAAAAAAATCTCTGGAACAGGTTTTAACTGGGATATTAGGCTTGGACTTGTATACAATACTTCTAAAAATTCAGAATTTTTTGCAAATCTTGATGTGTTAAATGTATTAAACAAAAAAATTGTATCTGGTGAAATAGATAGGTATTCAAAAGATATAAGTAATGTAAAAATTTATCAATCAGGACGGTCATTTTATTTTGAAGGAGGATACAGATGGTAGACTTTATGCCATTTTTAAATGAATATATTGATATTATTATATTTGGAATTTTAGGAAGTATGAGTTTTATAGTTATAACACTTGGCATTGAGCGGATGATATTTTTTATCCGCTTTAAAGAAGAAAAGTATGATGATTTGCATAAACTTAAAATAGATGTAAGTAGAAATTTAACTTGTATAGGCATTATAGGTTCAAATGCCCCTTATGTTGGACTTTTAGGCACTGTTGTAGGGATAATTATTACTTTTTATAATATGGGGCAAAGTGGTAGTTTTGAAACAGCTTCGATAATGACGGGACTATCTCTAGCATTAAAAGCTACTGCACTTGGTATTTTAGTAGCAATACCAAGTCTTGTTATTCATGATTTTGCTATAAGAGCTGCAAACAAACGAATAGATATTTTTCAAAGCAATCACAAAGATAAGTAAAAAGATGGAAATTAAAAATAATTTTAAACTAAATGTTATACCCTTAATAGATGTTATGCTAGTGCTTTTAGCCATTGTGCTAACAGCTGCTAGCTTTATAGAGTATGGCAAGATTGATGTAAAACTTCCAAAGCAAAATACTAGCTTAAAAAAAGAGGATATTCCAAAAGAGAGGGTCGAGATTATATTAAGTTCTGACTCCCAAATAAGGCTAAATAATCAAAATTTAGATTTAGATAGTCTAAAAATCGAACTAAGCAAGTTAAAAAAAGATGATTTTATTCTATTTAAAGGCGATCAAAAAGCTGAATTTGGAAAATTTGTAGATATTTTGCAAATATTAAAATATCTTGATTTACAAAACTTTTTAATAATGACACAAGTGGAACAATGAAAAAAGATTTAAATTTTATTGTTGCTTTTTTTATATCGGCGCTTTTACATACCTGTGTTGTCGCATTAATATTTTTCAAAAGCTTAGGTCAAGACACCAGCATAAGTATATCTGAAAACGAGGCACAAGCTTTTGGATTAAGCTTTGCACAAATTGCTCAAACAGAAGAGTATCAAGAAGCAATGGCAAAAAAAGAGGAGATTGTTGAAGAACAACCTGAGGAAGCAGTTGAGGAAATAACAGAAGAACAACCTGAAGAAGAAAAGCTTGAAGAAGAAAAACCTGAAGAGATAGTAGAAAAAAAACCTGAAGAAGTAGTAACAGTTGAGCCAAAAAAAATTGAAAAGCCTAAGTCTAAGTCTAAGCCTGCTAAAAAAATAGTAAAAAAACAAAACATTGAAGCTAGCAATAGTGCTAATGTAGTTGGTGGAACTACTGCAAGTGGCAGTAATACACCTGTTCAAGATAGTGGCTCTAACTTAAATGGTGAAATTTATTTGGCTTTAAAAAGGCATATGAGTTATCCAAAAAGAGCAATAGAGCAAGAGATTGGTGGACGAGTTATAGTAGAATTTAAGCAGATAGATAAAAGCACTTTTGAATATATTAAAATAGCAAAAAGTAGTGGGCACAAAGTGCTTGATAATCATGCTATTAAAATTGTAAATGACGCAAAATACTCCTTACCTGTTCGCTCTTATGGTAGAAGCATAACTATACCTATTATTTTTGATTTAAATCAATTATAATACTTTAATAAGCAAAAATCATAAATATGGTTTTTGCTTATAATTATCTAAGAAATTTAAGATTAATGCGAAGCCTTTTAGATTTTATCTAAATTAGAACAATTAGCTAAAATTTGATATAATGCAAAAATTACAATAACAAGGAGAAATAATGAAGTTTATAAAAGGTTTGGTTGTATTACTATTGCTTATGTTAGTTGCCGTATATGTAGTAGCTTTCACGAGTTTTGGAAACAATCTAGTAAAACCATATATAGAAAAAACTATAAAAGAAAAATCAGGATATGATGTAAAATTATCGAAATTTGAGCTTAAATTTGGAAGCTTAGATGTTGATGCTGTTGTAAATGATGAGATAATGGCAAATGTAAATGGCAAATACTCACTTTTTGCACAGAGTTTTGATTTAAACTATAAAGTAGATGTTAATAACTTAAAAAGTTTTGGGTTAAATCTTGATGAAAAGATGGATTTAAGTGGAAAAGCAAAGGGTAAAGCAAAAGATTTTAGCGTAAATGGATCTGGCAAAATGCTTGATTCAAATGTAAGATTTTTAGCGAATTTAAAAGATTTTAAACCTTTTAATGTGGATTTGGACGCAAAAGGACTAAATGTTAAAAAAGCTCTTGCTTTAGCAAACCAACCATTATACTTAGATGGTTTAATAAATGCAGTAGCAAATGTTAAAGAAGGCACAGGAACAGCTACAATTACTTCATCAAATTTAATAGTTCAAAAAGATGGATTAAAAGATCAAAACATATCCATACCTGAAAATATACCTCTTGATTTAAAATCTGATATTGCATTAGAAAACAATATAGTAATAGCAGATACAAATGTAAAATCAAAACTAGCAAACATAAGCGTTAGCAATACAACATATAATCTTAATGCAAACTCATTAACTAGTGATTTTTTAGTTGATATAGACAAACTTGCTAACTTAGAACCATTTGTTGGTCAAAAACTAAATGGAAGTTTGCAAGCAAATGGAAATGTAGAAGTTGAAAAAAATGCCTTAAAAAGCTTAAATTTAGACGCTAAAACTCTTGGTGGAAGTTTAAAAGCTACAACTGATGGCAAAAAATTAAATGCAAATATTGATAATTTTAGTTTAGGAAGTATTTTTGTCTTAACAGGTCAAAAGATTTTAGCAGATGGAAAACTAAATGGCAATATTATATTAGATAGTTTAGACATTAAAAATTTAAATGGTAAAATAGATTTAAATATACAAGATGGTATTTTAAACGAAAAAGAACTTAAAAATTTAACTCAATTTGATTTTCCAAAAAATATTAAATTTAGTGAAAAATCAGATATAACTATAAAAAGTTCAGTAATTGATTTTAAAAATATCTTAAACTCAGATTTATTGAATGTATCTAAATTTGATGGTTCATATGATTTAAATAAAGCTACTTTAAGTGCTGTTTATAAAGCCTCAATTGATAACTTATCTAAATTTGCATTTTTAACTGGTCAAAAAATTGATGAAAAATTAGATGTTGATGGAGATGTTAAACTAGTAAATAACGCCCTTTCTAGCCTAAATTTAAATGCTACAACACTTGGTGGAAGTCTAAAAGCTGTAACAAATGGTAAAAGCTTAACTGCTAATTTAAATAACTTTAACTTAGGAAGCATTTTTATGTTAGCTGGTCAAAAAGTTTTAGCAAACGGAAAGATAAATGGCTCTATAGATTTAGATAGTTTTGATGTTAAAAATTTAAATGGTAAGGCAAATTTAAACATTATAGATGGTGTTTTAAACCATATCGAACTTAGTAAACTTATGGAAAAAGATTTCCCTAAAAACATTAAATTTAATCAAAAAGCAGATGTAAATATAGTAAAATCTGTTGCAAATTTTAAAGCTTTAATCAATTCAGATTTAGCAAATTTATCTAAATTTGATGGTAGCTTTGACATAAATAAAGCTTTATTTAATGCTAATTATGAAGCTTTAATAAAAGATCTTTCAAAACTACAATTTGCAACTGGTATGAAAATGAATGGCGAAGTTTTAGCAAATGGTAACATAAAGAAAAGTGGTGAAAACTTTAGTGCTGATTTGAACTCAAATTTAATCGGCGGAAAACTTAATGCTAGTATTAAAAATGAGATTATAAGAGCTACATTTGATAAATTTCAAATAACTGAACTTTTATATCTACTAGATTTTAATAAATTTTATAAAGGTATTGGTGATTTAGTATTTAACTACAACACAAAAAGCCAAAAAGGTGATTTTAATGTAGATATTCATGAAGGCCAACTAACACAAGGAAAACTTACAAGTGCTGTTAGTCTTGCAACCGGAAGAGATATAACAAAAGAGGTGTTTAACAACTCCTATATTAGAGGAACAATCAATAAAAATATGATTTATTTTGACTCAAATATGAAAGCTCCAACAATGGAATTAAATGTTACAAAAGGAACTTTAGACACCATTACTTCACAAATTAATATACCTGTTGATATACAAGTTCAAAAAACTGATATAAGCGCTATGGTAACAGGAACCACTCAAGATCCAAAAGTAAAAGTTAGTTCAAAATATCTTGAAAAGAAATTAGAAAAACAGATAGATAAGGGATTAGATAAGCTTTTTGGCGGAAGTAAAAAAGATGGTGCTACTGAAAACGCCACAGATGATGGTAAAAAAAGTGAAAAAGATATAGTTAAAGGCCTAATAAAAGGACTATTTTAACGACAAACTATAAAAGCCCCTACTTTGGGGCTTTTATTCATTTAATAGATAAAATTATCTAAAATAACTCTTACATATCAAAACATAGTATCAATTTAAAAGTTTTAGTTTTTTGGTTTTAAATCTGGAAATTTATTAAAAAACCAATATATCGTATATCCTAAACTTGCAGGCTTGATGATATCTTCATCTTCTAAAAACTCTTTCCATTCATTAAGCGGTAAGTAAAAAAGCTCTATATCTTCACCATCTATCCCGCCACCTTGTGTCTGCTTCATACTATCATCTATCATTGCAAAAAAAAGTGTTTGTTTTCTACCTGATAAACCAACATCGCCATAAAATGATGATATCTTTTCAACCTCATCTACTTCATATCCAGTCTCTTCTAATATCTCTTCTATTATAGTGTCTTTAGCGCTAATTCCTTTATCCATTATCCCAGAACAAAGCTCATAGGTTATTCCAGATTCTTTTTTATTTACGCCTTGTTTGTATAGTCTATACCAAATAGGTGGACGAAACTGCTTTACAAGTAGAAAAGCATTTTTATCCTTATGAAATAAAAGCACAGACACGCTATCATATGCTTTTAGACAATCCCATACTATCTTTTTACTATCTCTTACAACTTCAAGCCTAAATGGTTTTATATATTGTGATTCATTTAGCTCTTTTATTTTAAACTCTTTTATACTAGTATCCATGTTGCAAGTCCTAAGAAACTAAAAAATCCTATAATATCAGTCATCATTGTTAAGATTATAGATGAACCAACAGCAGGATCAATTTTAAACTTTTTAAGTATTATAGGTATGGCAGCCCCGCAAAATCCAGCAATTGATAAATTTATAATCATTGAAAGACCTATAACAACACCTAGCATGTGGTCTTTAAACCATAATGATGCTATTAATGCTACAGCTATGGCAAATATAGCTCCATTTATAACAGCAATAGATATCTCTCTTTTTAAAACCTTTTTGGCATCTTTATACTCAATCTCACCAAGTGCAAGCCTACGAACAGTAACCGTAAGAGCTTGAATTCCAACATTTCCACCCATTGAAGCAACTATTGGCATTAAAATAGCAAGTGCTACATACTTTTGAAGTGTCGCATCAAAAAACCCTATAATAAATGAAGCTAAAAATGCAGTTACTAAATTTATACAGAGCCAAAATGCCCTTGCCTTACCAGCTTTTGCAAAACTTATATCTTCTTCTTCAGCCTCATCGTTAAGTCCTGCTAAGTTATAAATTTGCTCTGTTGCACTCTCTTGTATAAAATCATAAATATCATCTGATGTAATCCTACCAACCAAAACTCCCCTACTATCAACAACAGGCATAACAGACATATCGTGTTCTTGAAACTCAGAAGCTACCTCATTTATATCATCTGTATCTAGTGCTGATCTTGGTCTAAAATCCTCATTTTTTGCACTTCTTACAACCTCTTCAAGTGTTAAGCTAAAGTTATATATGATTAAATCAGCTAACGGTATAGAGTATTTTAAAACATCCTTATCATCTACAACAAAAAGATGATAAACATAGTCTATCTCATCTGCATGTCTCAAATCTCTTAGCCTATCAACAGCCTCCATAACTGTTTCATTTGCATTTGCCTTAAAAAGCTCTATTTGCATATATGAACCAGCTTGATTATCTTCATAACGAGAGAGTTTTAAAATATCTTTTTTATCTTCATCACTTAAATCATCAAAAATCTCTCTTGCTTTTTTTCCATCAATCTCATCGATATTTTCTAAAAACTCAAACTGATCATCACTTTCAAGATCTTCAACAACCTCAACCAACTTATCTTTAGGCAAAAGATCTATAACATCTTTTAGTATATAATCAGGCATCTCGATGGATGCGTTAGATAAACTTTCTATGTCTAGAGTATGAAGATATTCAAAATAGCTTTTTTCATCATGTCTTTTTATAATCTTTAGGCACTCAACTATATCAACACCACTCATCTCATCTTCTATAGTATCATTTATATGGGAATCAAGTAGAGCCTTTGCCTCTAGTAACTCTTCATTATCTTCTAACCCTTCTATTTCTTCACTAAACTCATCTTTTTTCAATTTTTTGCCTTTTATATTTTTATAAAATTATCAAATGTTACTATTTTTGGTGGATTTTGATAACCGCCCATAGCATTTTGTAATTTTTCATTTTCTACTCTTTTAAATTTTTCAAATTTAGCTTTTTCTTTTACAAACTCTCCATCTTTTTCAACATATACAACTTTTTCAAAATCTATAGCTCTGTTGTTTTTATATAATCCTAGGTGAAGATGTGGTCCTGTACTAAGTCCTGTAGTTCCTATATAGGCTATTATCTGTCCTTGACTGACATTCCTACCAACTTTCATACCTTTAGCAAATTTACTAGTGTGAGCATATAGGCTTTTATATCCATTTATATGACTTATTTCAATAGTATTTCCATATCCGCCTTTTTTTCCAACAAAAACAACTTTGCCATCTGCAACTGCTTTTATAGGTGTTCCTTTTGGTGCAGCATAGTCAGTTCCTAGATGCGCTCTATATCTTTTTAGCACAGGATGATATCTTTTTGGACTAAATTTAGATGATACTCTAGCACCAGGTACAGGAAGTCTAAACAAAAACTTCTCAGCCATTTTTCCTTTTTCATCGTAGTATTTTGAATCATAATAATACATATAGTAGCTTTTTTTATTTTCTTCCATCATACCTGAAATTATTCTTGGGTTTCCATAAGGCTTACCGAGTCTATATTTTTGTGTATAATGAAGAACTAAAGCATCGCCTTTTTGAAGTTTTCTAAAATTTACAACCTTGCCAAAAACAACCATAAAAGCATTTGATAAAGCACTACTTCCTGTTGCTTTACTTATATCTAAGTATGGAGATTTTTCTATATTTATTCCAAGAGAGTGTGTTTTTTCTTCATAGATTATTGGTGTAAATGTTAATTTAAATTTATTTTCTTTATCTTTATATATATGAATTTGAAGTTCATCACTTATAGGAACTAATATCTGATCAACCTTGCCCGTTTCATCAATTAGCATATCACAATCAGAATCGGCTATAATCTCAGTAACCAGCTCTTTCTCCTCTGCTTCCAAATTGTAATACAAAGATAAAGGAATATTTGAGCTTTCCAAAAAATCAAGCAAAGTAATCCCACTAGGCCACTTAAACTCTTGTAGGCTATAATTTTTTGCATATACACTAACACAAACTAAAAAGATAATAAAGAATTTTTTAATCATTAACAACCTTTTAAATAATTAGGGAATACATTCTACTATATTATTGTTTAAAATTGGTAAACTCAAATTTTAACACTCTTAGTTGTGTTAATTAACTTATTTTTAGTATAATTGTGCTTAATTAACAGACCAAGGAGAAAAATTGAGACATTTTATAGCTATATTTTTAGGATTAATGACCTTTTTAAATGCATCATCTTTATTTAATTTACCAGAATATCAAACCCCTCTTATAAAAACAGAAAATGGGTATGGTGAAGTATTAGATAGTAACGACATAGTTGTTGGAAGCAGTGGTGTTGTTATGCACACTTTTGGCAATGGCGAAAGCTCAATAATAGCAAGAGCTGTAGTTACTGAAAAAAAGATGGGTATGGCAAAAGTAAGATTTGAAGTTTTTGATCTTTTATCCCAACAAGCACTTCCTGTGCCTGGTATTTTACCAAAAGTTGGAGATAGAGTTGTTTTAAATTTTTTATATAATAGATCGCTTATAATAACACCTAATGAAGAGGTTTACAGACAAGTAGTTAACACTTTTCCAAATATAACCTTTATTCATCCTGATATCGCAGCTTCATATCTAAATGAGATTTATAGACCAAATCCATCAAGAGATGATTTTAGAGAAATTTGCTCCCAAAATGCTGCTGGACTACTGTTTATAGCTTTAGATAATCTTGGAGTTTTTGCAGATTGCGGAAGTTTTCAAATTTTAAAAGAGTTTAAAACTGGTGAAATTGCAGAATATGTAACCCCTTTTTATAGTAGAATTACAACTATAAAACCTGTTTTTTGGAAATGGGATACTGCTTATATGGCTGATTACAACTACCACTATAAATTTCTACTTGACATAAAGGAATAGATTTGAATAAAAATCATATTGTTTTTTTTGAAAACCTATTAGGTGAAGAAAATGTATACTTTGATAAAGCTCATCAAATAGCTTACTCTTATGATGCGACCAAAAAAAGATATGAGCCTGATGGGGTGCTATTTCCTAGAAACGAAGATGATGTGAGTAAAATTTTAAAATACTGCAATGACAACCATATAATAGTAGTTCCAAGAGGTGCTGGAAGTGGCTTTACTGGTGGAGCTTTGGCTGTAAATGGTGGAGTTATCATCTCATTTGAAAAACATATGAATAAAATTTTAGAAATTGATCTTGAAAATATGGTAGCAGTTGTAGAGCCTGGCGTTATAAATATGGATTTACAAAAAGCTGTTGAAGAAAAAGGTCTCTTTTATCCACCTGATCCTGCAAGTCAAGACTACTCAACAATTGGTGGAAATGTAAGTGAAAATGCTGGTGGAATGAGAGCTGCAAAGTATGGAATTACAAAAGATTATGTTATGGCTTTGCGTGCAGTTTTACCAAATGGTGATATTATAAAAGCTGGTAAAAAAACTATAAAAGATGTAGCTGGCTATAATGTAGCTGGAATTTTAATAGCAAGCGAGGGAAGCTTAGCAGTTATAACAGAGATAACACTTAAACTAATAGCAAAACCAAAACTTAAAAAAACTGCAATGGGTGTTTTTAATAGCGTAAATGAAGCTATGAATGCAGTTTATAAAACAATGGCAGCTGGTGTTACTCCTGTTGCTATGGAATTTTTAGACAATCTTTGCATTAGGGCTGTTGAGGATAAGTTTAACAAAGGCCTTCCAAAAGAGGCTGGAGCTATCTTAATTGCAGATGTTGATGGAAACTTAGAAGCTACTTTAGAAAAAGATTTAGAAGTTATAAATAGAGTATTTAAAGAAAATGGAGCAACTGATTTTATAATAGCTAAAAATGAACAAGAATCTAAAGATATGTGGTTTGCAAGAAGAAATTGTTCTCAAGCCATAACTTGTTATGGTAGCTTAAAAATAAATGAGGATATAACTGTTCCTAGATCAGAACTTCCAAAACTTCTTCAAAGAATTAAAGAAATATCAACAGTTTTTAATGTTACTACTCCTTGTTTTGGCCATACAGGAGATGGAAATGTCCACACAAATGTTATGGTAAATAAAGAAAATCAAGAAGAGGTAAAAAGAGGATATGAGGCTATAGAAGCAATTTTTAGAGCAACTATTGAACTTGGAGGAACATTAAGCGGTGAGCATGGAATCGGAATTTCAAAAGCACCATATATGAAACTTGCTTTTAGCGATGAGGAGATGAATCTTTTTAGAAGTATTAAAAAAGCTTTTGATCCAAATAATATTTTAAATCCTTTTAAAATGGGTCTAGATGAAAATAAGTAGTTTATATAAAAAATCAAAAGATTTTTATAGTCAAATTCATGATAAAGAACTTATGCACAACGCAGCTGGGCTTAGTTTTTATACTATTTTATCAATTATACCTGTGCTTTTGCTATCTTTGTCTATTTTTACCCAAATGCCTAGTTTTGATGAGTATTATGGAAAGATTAAAGAGTTTATTTTTTCTAGTCTTTTGCCATCTCATCAAGATACAATCTCAAGCTATATAGAGCAATTTTTATCAAATAGTGCAAATTTAGGAATTCTAGGATTTTTTGCCATAATAGTAGCAACTATAATGTTTTTTGATAATTATAACTATGTAGTAAACAAAATTATAGGTTCAAAGTCTCGTGGTTTTTGGCAAGATTTTAGTAAGTATTGGACGCTTATAACTCTTGCACCACTTGGTCTTGGGCTTTCGTTTTACCTAACAGGTAAAATGCAGATAATGCTTAATGAAAATGAGTTTACAAGTTGGATAAATATCTTAGCCATAGTTCCATATCTAATAATTTGGGCGATATTTTCTGTAACATATATTATATCTATAAACACTATAATAGATATAAAAAAGATGCTAATTAGCTCTTTTATAATTAGCATAATTTGGAATATTTCAAAAATAATTTTCATAAAATATGCATTTTATAATAAAACCTATCTTAGCTTATATGGCTCTTTTAGTGTGATCTTGTTTTTCTTTTTATGGATATATGTTAGCTGGATAATCTATCTTTATGGATTTAAGATATATCAATTTCTAACTATAAAAAAAATACCGCCAACCAAAAAAGATAATTAATCTAAATTTTATATATCATTTGATATTATCTAAGGATTTTGTTGATAAATCCTTAGTAATACGTCTTAGCTTAATAGCCAATATATCAAATAAATAGAGCCTAAAGAGATATAAAATGAAAAAAATTGAAAATTATGAAATACTTCAAAACAACAAAATTGCCAAAAATACCTTTAAAATGGTATTAAAAGGCGATACTTCACTTATTACAAACTCAGGTCAATTTATAAATATAACAATTGAAGATAAATTTTTAAAACGCCCTATTAGCATTTGTGATTATGATAAAGATAGCCTTACTATAATCTATAAAGTTTTTGGCGAAGGCACAAAGTGGCTAAGTTTGCAAAAAAGTGGAAAAATCATAGAAGCCTTAATGCCACTTGGAAATGGTTATACATTAAAAGATACAAAAGAAGCCTTGCTTATAGGAGGTGGAGTTGGAGTTCCTCCTCTTTATAATTTAGCAAAAAAGCTGGTTCAAAAAGGTGTTAAAGTTGATATAATTTTAGGCTTTAATACAAAAGATGATGCCTTTTATATTGATGAGTTTAGAGAATTTGACAAAGATATAAAAGTCTCAACAATTGATGGAAGTATTGGAGTAAAAGGGTTTGTAACTGATTGTATGGATGAGAGACTGCAAAATTTATACTATTATACTTGCGGTCCACTTCCTATGTTAAAAGCTATTTTTAATCTAACAAAAGCAAGTGGTCAAATTTCATTTGAAGAGAGAATGGGTTGTGGTTTTGGTGCCTGTATGGGGTGTTCGCACAAAACAAAAGATGGATATAAAAGAATTTGTAAAGAGGGGCCTGTTTTGCAAAGCGAGGAAGTTTTATGGTAGATTTAAGAGTAAATTTAAATAAATTTGAACTAAGTAATCCAATTATCCCAGCAAGTGGAACTTTTGGGTTTGGATATGAATTTAGTGAGTTTTATGATATTAATATTTTAGGAAGTATATCCTTAAAAGGAACTACTCTAAATCCACGCTTTGGAAACCCAACTCCTAGAATTGCAGAGTGTGAAAAAGGTATGATTAACTCTGTTGGACTTCAAAATCCAGGAGTTCATAGGGTTATAAATGAAGAGATTAAAAAGCTAAAAAAAGTCTATAGCAAAAAGGTTATAGCAAACATCTCTGGTTTTAGTGTGGATGAGTATTTGCAATGTGTAGAGAAATTTAACGAAGTTAGTGAAGTTGAAATTTTAGAGATAAATATATCTTGCCCAAATGTTAAAGATGGCGGGATTAGCTTTGGAACTTGCCCTGATTCAGTCTATAACATAACTAAAAAGATAAAAGAGATTGCAAAAAAAGATGTTTTTATAAAGCTCTCTCCAAATGTAACAAATATAAGTGAAATTGCAAAAGCTGCGGAAAATGGCGGAGCTGATGGCATTAGTATGATAAACACATTAATTGGTGCAAGGTTTGATATAAAAACAGCAAAGCCAATAATCCACAACATAATGGGGGGCTTTAGTGGTCCTGCCATAAAGCCCATTGCATTAGCTATGATATACCAAGTTTATAAAGCTGTAAAAATTCCTATAATTGGCATGGGTGGAGTTATGAATGCAAAAGATGTGGTTGAGATGATGTATGCAGGAGCTAGTGCTGTGCAAATTGGTTCGGCAAATTGTATAAATCCCTATGCTTGTAAAAATATAATTGAAAGTTTGCCACTACTTTTAGAAGAACTTAGTATAAAAAATATAAAAGATATAATAGGAAAAGCTCACAATGTGTAAAGATGTGATAATAGCTTGTGATTTTTCAAGCAAAAAAGAAGTTTTGGATTTTTTGGATAAATTTAGAGATAAAAAACCATATATAAAGATAGGTCAAGAGCTTTTTTATAGCGAAGGTGCTAGTATAATTAAAGAGATTAAAAGTAGAGGTTTAAAGATATTTTTAGATCTAAAACAGCACGACATTCCAAATACCATTTACAAAAGTATAAAAAACCTAGCTATGCTTGATGTTGATATGTTAAATGTCCATGCAAGTGGGACAACTCCTATGATGTTAGCTGCAAAAAAAGGGGTTGATGAGATAAATAAAGATATAATATTACTTGCTGTTACACAACTTACTAGCACTAGCGAGGAGATTATGCAAAGAGATTTGCTTATAAACTACTCTTTAAATGATACAGTAATTCACTATGCTAAAAATGCCAAAATTGCTGGTTTAAAGGGTGTAGTTTGTAGCCCTTTGGAAGTTAGTCTTATAAAAAAACATTGTGGAGATGATTTTATATGTGTAACTCCGGGCATTAGAATTGATAATAAAAAAGATGATCAAATTCGGGTAACAACACCAAAAATGGCAAAAGAGCTTGGAAGTGATTTTATAGTAGTTGGAAGATCTATAACAAACTCAAATGACCCACTAGATACTTACAATAGATGTTTAGATGATTTTTTAGGAGAATAAAATGCAAAATTTAATAGCTCAAAATTTACTTGAAATTAAAGCAGTTTTTTTAAGCCCAAACAAACCTTTTACATGGGCAAGTGGTATAAAATCACCAATTTATTGCGATAATAGACTAACTCTATCAAATGTCAATGTTAGAAAAAATGTAGAAAACACACTTGCAAATTTGGTAAAAGAAAATTACCCTGATTGTCAAATGTTAATGGGAACAGCGACAGCAGGCATTGCCCATGCAGCACTTGTTGCTGAAATTTTAAACCTTCCTATGGGTTATGTTAGAAGTGGTGCAAAAAAACATGGAAGAACAAATCAAATAGAAGGCAAATGCGAAGCTGGAGCAAAAGTTGTCGTAATTGAAGACTTAATTTCAACTGCTGGCTCATCAATTGAAGCGGTAAATGCACTTAGGCAAGCAGGAGCTGAGGTTTTAGGAATTGTTTCAATTTTTACTTACAATATGAAAAAAAGTTTTGAAAATTTAAAAGAGGCAAATATCACAAACTTTTCTGCTTCAAATTTAGATACCTTGTTAGAGATTGCAACTAAAATGCAATACATAAATGAAGATGAAAAGATAAAGATACTAAAATTTAGAGATAACCCAGCAGATGAAAGCTGGCTTAGTTAGGCATATTTAAAAAGGTTGCTAGCTTATTTAAAGTAGCAACCTAAATTTGAGTATAAAATTTAGCTTTTAACCTATTTTTTAGCTACCTTTTTGGCAACTTTTTTTGCTACTTTTTTAGCTTTTTTAGGTTTAGTAATTTCCTCTTTTTTAAGTTTTTTAACTATTTTCTTTACAGCTTTTTTTCTGTCTTCTTTTTCTTCAATATATTTTTTAGCTACTTTTTTAGCTACTTTTTTAAGCTTTGACACTTTTTCTTTTTTCTTATCTTTGCCCTCTTTGCAACTTCCGTCCATTGTGCAACATTCAACTTTTTCTTCTGCCATTGTAAACTCCTTTTATAAGATTTTTCATATTATATCACAATAAAGTTATCATTTATACTACAATAGAAATAATACTATTGGATAAAGCCCAATTAAAGCAAGCAAAAGTGCTAAAATTTTATATCTTATGGCTAGTAAGGATAGTAAATTAACACCATAAAATAAAAATTTAGATATGTTTATTTGGTGCATTTCAACTGGATAGTTTAAAAACATGATTAAATATTCATCAAAAATCGAGCCAAAATTAACCAAATGCAAAAGCAAAGATAGAGGGTAGAAAATTATAAATATATAACTTATAAACACAACTGAAATTTGAGTATATGTGAAATTTGGGAAAAAATAATATACCGGTATATTCATAGCTAAATATACAAATAAATTTAGAAAAATAATATTAATATAAACATTAAAGCTTTTAGCAAAATGATGGATATAAAGATATATATAAAACACTCCTAAACAAGAAAAATAAAATCCATATGAAAACAAAAGATGTGGAAAAAATGATATTGCAATTAGCATAGTTATAAAAAGAGTTTGAAATGAAAATACCTTTAAATTTCTAACTAAAAATACAAAAAGCACCAAAGCCATTAAAAGAGATCTTAAAAAACTTGGAGTAAAATCAAGCACAAAAAGATACCCTACCATAAGAAAAAAAGTGAGTAAACTTATATCAAAAACTAAGCTTCTATATGGAAAAAATCTATTTTGAAAAAACTTATAAATAGGGGTTAATATAAAAAATATTGTTGTAAAAATTATGCTTAAGTGAAAGCCACTAATTGCAACAAGATGTGAAATTCCCCATTTTACGATGTTTTGTCTTAACTCTTTATTTATTGGGGTTGCAAAAAATAGTGCTAAATATAAATTTTGAATTTGTAAGCTTTGATGTTGAGAAGCTACATATTTTATGGCTTTATCTTTTAATGTTTTGTTTATTTTTACTTTTTCAATATTAAAAGATGGCATATAAAAGCTCTTTTTTAGATAATCTTTAAAATCAACTCTATCAGTTACTATACCTAAATTTAGCATATCAAGCTCTTTAAAATTTGTCTCTTTTTTTGTAATTGTGTAAAATATAAAATCATTGGTTTTTAACTTTAAAACCCTATAAACTCTTCCTTTTTTATTTGTTTTAGTATATGAACTTAAAACTTTTGCATCAATTTTTTGAAATTTATCTTCTTTAAAATGTCTAAATTCATTATGTTTTATAAAAATATTTATAGAAAAAATAGCCAAACATATCGCTATAAATATTAAAATTTCACTAAATTTGTTAAAAAGTTTTAAACCATTCATGTAATAATGATATCATTTTTATATGAATTTTATAAACTCTCATCTTATATCATTCTATTTTATCCTAAAATTCTCATTTTCTTTTGCAATTTCTTTTAATTTATTTAAATTTTCCTCACTTTGAGTAAGTAACTCATCAAATTTAAATCCTAACATAATTATCCTATATAATTCTGGTTTATTTTTACGCCAATTATAAAGCGTTTTTGTATCTATGTTTAAAATTCCTGCAATATCTCTATTGGTTAATTTCTTTTTCATACATTACCTTTTTAGTAATCATTAAGAAATTTAACTTTTTTATCAACAAAGTAAATATTACTTATTTTTTATTATTTATAAGTAATATTTACCTATTTTAAAATTTAAATAAGTTAAAATTTGAATTAATTTTATAAAATTAATTTAAATTTTAAAGTATAAAGATGTTGAAAAAAATTACATTGTTTACTGGTATCATTTTATTGTGTATAAATTTAAATGCCATAGATAAAAAAGATGCTGATAATTTTGGAATGTTTGCATTATCTAATGTAGTTGATACACTAGATAGAGATTTAATGGGTGAATGGTATTTATATAATTTCAATTCTAATAAGTATAGACAGGTAAAGAATGATGAATTTGAATTTCATGATACTGTTCAAGAAGGCTATAAACAATTCATAAAATTAGTAAATTTAAATAAAGATAAAATTAAAAATACAGAATATAAAACAACTTTAAAAATAGAATTTAATGAATATGATTTTAAAAATGAAGGATTTCCGCTTGATTTAATTGCTGAAAATAGTTATATACCTTTTTACGGCTCTGATAAACCAACTTGCAATTATGCACAATCTGAACTATCTTTTGACAATGCTAATACTTCTAAAAATTTCTTACCAATAAAAAAAGAGGATGCTTCAAAATTTGTTAAATCTCGAAAAAGTAATTATAGCGGTGAGATTAACCGAAGCCTTCTAGCCGTCATAACTTACACTATAAATAGCATTGATTTAAAAAACACAATTACAAATTACTCAGAGTGTGTATATTTAAAAGTAAAAGGTAATATAAAAAACGTAGATATATTAGATTTAAACAATCAAAAAATATTCACTATAGAAAATTATTGAATTTTATAAGTGTTTGAATTTACTTTCAAGCAGATTTTTTTAAAAAGTATTTAGAAGTAGAAAAAAAATAAAAAGAGGGAATTTATCTCTCTTTTAAAATTGCCAATTTTTATATCTATACCCCTTTATCTTAAAAATATATTTTTAACCTAAATTTTAATTCTCTATAGTTATTTGATTGATAAATACATTTTTATAGTTACATAAATTTTGCTATAATGTTAATAAAAAAGGAAGAATATGTCAGATACAAACAACTCAATATTTATAAATAGAGAACTTTCTTGGCTTAAGTTTAACACTCGTGTTTTAAAACAATGCGAAAAAAATATACCTCTTTTGGAAAGATTAAAATTTTTAGCGATTTATTCAACAAATTTAGATGAGTTTTATATGATAAGAGTAGCTGGGTTAAAACAACTTTTCATGGCTGGAGTTATATCAAGCGGAAGCGATGAGATGACTCCACTTGACCAATTAAGAGAGATAAGAAACTATCTTTCAAAAGAGCAAATATCTCTAGAAAAAGAGTATAGAGATATAATAGGTGAGCTAGAAAAAAATAATTTTTTTATTAAAAAATATGATAATTTAGATAGTGAGTTGAAAGCAAAAGCTGATGAGTATTTTTTCTCAAATATAATGCCTATAATTGTGCCAATAGCAGTTGATTCAACCCACCCTTTTCCACACTTAAATAACCTTAGTTTTGGATTGGCTGTAAAGTTGATTGACAAAGAAAATGAAAATTTAGATGATATAAAATTTGGGATGGTTAGAATTTCAAGAGTTTTACCTAGATTTGTTCAAGTAAGTGAAAATATCTATGTTCCTATTGAATCCATTGTCCATAGACACGCTGAAGAAATTTTTCCTGGATATAGCCTGATTAGCTCAGCTGCTTTTAGAGTTACTAGAAATGCTGATATTATCATAGAAGAGGAAGAAGCTGATGACTTTATGCTTTTACTTGAAGAAGGACTTAGACTTAGAAGAAAAGGGGCTTTTGTTAGGCTTCAAATTCAAAAAGATGCAGATCCTGAAATAGTTGAGTTTTTAAACTCACATATGAAAATTTTCTATAAAGACATCTATGAATACGATATACCTATTTCACTTGAGGGACTTTGGGATGTTGTTGGAAATAAGGATTTTTCTCATCTTGCACTTCCACCATATACTCCAAAAACATTGCCTCCATTTGATGAAAATACCTCTATTTTTCAAACTATAGACAAAGAAGAGGCGTTGCTTTATCACCCATATGAGAGTTTTGACCCTGTTTCAGAGCTTATAAAAGAGGCTTCAAAAGATCCTAATGTAATATCAATTAGAATGACACTTTATAGAGTTGAGAAAAACTCTCCAATTGTAAAAGCTTTAATAGATGCTGCAAATGATGGTAAGCAAGTTACTGTTATGGTTGAGCTTAAGGCTAGGTTCGATGAAGAAAACAACTTACACTGGGCAAAAAACCTAGAAAATGCTGGAGCTCATGTCATTTATGGAATAACGGGTTTTAAGGTACACTCTAAAATTACTCAGATAATTAGAAAAAACAACGATAAACTTAAGTTTTATATGCATCTTGGCACAGGAAATTACAATGGAAGTAGTGCTAAAATCTACACAGATGTTAGTTTTTTTACCACAGATGAGAGATTTATCCAAGATACTACAACTTTTTTTCATATACTCTCAGGCTATAACAAAAACAGAAGACTAAACAATCTTTCAATGTCGCCAATGCAGATAAAAGAGCGCCTTTTAAAGATGATAAAGCTAGAAACTAGCAAGGGAAATGAAGGTCATATAATAGCAAAAATGAACTCGCTAGTTGATTCTGATATGATAAAAGCACTTTGCAATGCTAGTAAGGCAGGTGTTAAAATAGAGCTTATAATTAGAGGAATTTGCTGCTTAAGACCCGGAATAGCTGGAATTAGTGACAATATAAGAATTATCTCTATAGTTGGAAAATACCTAGAGCATGCTAGAATTTTTTACTTTAAACACTCATCTCCTGAGTTTTACATCTCAAGCGCTGATTGGATGCCAAGAAATTTAGAAAGAAGACTAGAGCTGATGACACCAATCTACAATGATATCTTAAAAGAGAAATTAAAAAATATATTAAAAATTCAACTAAAAGATACTGAACTAGCTTTTGAGCTTCAAAACAGCTCTGAATATATAAAAATAAAAACAGAAGATGAAAAATCAAAAATTAATAGTCAAGATGTATTAGAAATTTATTTTGATAAATTATATAAAAGCATTAAAAAACACAGCGATAAACATATGATGTCTGCAAATAAGCTATTGAACGAAAAATAAAATTGGGGCTTAATGCCCCTTTTATCTTAATTTTTATAGCTTTTAAAAATCTCTCTTATACTTTAATTAGATAAAAACTACTTTCTTTATCATGCATATAAACCAACCTTATATTTTTTACAAATTTTTACTAAGTTGGTATTTAATTTTTCTTCTTTGTCAGAAAACCAAGTCCACTCTTTAACATTTTCAGGAAACCAGTCTAATCTTGTTAAATATTTATAAATATAATTTCCTAAGTATGCTAAATCATGTTCAGTGCTAGGACAAATAAAAGTATTTTTATCTTTTACTATAAGGTTATTTTCTTCAGCATATTTTGCTAAAGCATTATACAATTTATCTATATCGTATTTATCTTCTCTTTTTATTTTTCTTCATCTAATATAATTTTAACTCCGTGCATAATTTTTCCTTTTATAGGCTTATTTTGTCTATCTTTTTATTTGCAAGTTATAAAAATACTTCTAAAATTTCTTAATTATTTTCAATTATTTTTATTTTTAAAAATCATTTTACATCTATACGAATTTTCTCCTGTTTTTCTAATGTAATTTTAGAATACTCTTTACCATTATAATACCCTATATTTCTATAGCCTGTAAGAACTTTATCTTCAGAAACCTCTTCTTTATATGTGCAACCTTGTTTATTTCTTATGTTGCCCTCAGCCTTATTTCCAGCATATCCACCAAGAACAGTTCCAGCAACTGTGGCAAGCTTTTTACCAGTTCCTCCACCAATTTGATGACCTAAAACCCCACCAGCAACACCGCCTAAAACAGTTCCGGCTATATTATAATCAGACTTATTGCAGTTTTCAACCATATGCGTTTTCTCTTTTATCTCATAAACAGGTCTATGCTCTACAACATCTATCACAATACTTCTAGCAAAAATAGCACTAGTTAAAATCATAGTTAAAAATAAAATTTTTCTCATCATCTCTCCTTTTTTAGTATTTATTATCATTTTACTAATGTTTTATTAATATATTTATAAGTTTAAATTAAATTTTGTATTTTGCCAATCTTCTTTTAGCTATTAATGTAATATCTTCTTCATAATCATAAAATTTAAAAGTAGCGCCGTGTTGTACAGTTCCATCAAGTAGATCGCCACTTTGTCTATTTTTAAGATCAATTTGTGCAACTTTAAAACCATCAAGAGTTTTAGTAAATTCCTTTAATCTATCTGGTGGATTTTTAAGCTTTGTAAAAAGATAACACCAACCTTTTCCACCAACTCTTCCAACTCTTCCACGAAGCTGATGAAGTGTAGCAAGCCCCATTCTTTCAGCCCCAACAATTACGATTATACTAAGCCTTGGAAGCGAAATTCCTACTTCTACAACAGTTGTAGTTAGTAAAATATCACCCTTGTCTTTAAACTCTTTTAAAATTTCTTCTTTTTCTTTATCTTTTCCATGTGTTAAAAATACATTTTCAAAGTTTTTAAACCAGTAATCCTTGCCCTCATTTAGGCTTTGATATTCACTTACTTCACTCTCTTCAACGAGTGGGTAGACAACTATGGCTTGCTTTCCCTTTTTAATCTCATCTTTCATATGCGATATAAGCTCGCTAAAACCGCTGCTTTGTAGGATTATAGTTTGAATTTCTTTTTTAAATGGCATCTGTTTTAAGAAACTAAAACTAACTAGTTCTGACTCTATTAGAGTTAGTGTTCTTGGTATCGGAGTTGCGCTAAATTGTATGTAGTGAGATAGATACTCTCCATCTTTTGTTAGTAAATTTATCTTTTCTCTTTGGTTTGAACCAAACCTGTGCTGTTCATCAACCATGATCAAATTTGCTTTTGGCAAGTTTTGATATAGTAAAACATGAGTTCCTATTATCAAATTTACACCTTTAAAATCAATCTTTTTATCACCACTTTTTACTAGCATTACATTTATATAATTAGGAAGTAGTTTTTTAGCTTCATTATAAATTTGCTCTGCTAAAATGCTAGTTGGAGCCATTAAAATGGAAACGCTTGGATATATCATCAAACTAGCTCCAAGCATTACAAGAGTTTTTCCACTCCCAACATCTCCCATAACAACTCGCCTTTTAGCAACATTGCCTAAAAAATCTTTTTTTATATCTTCAAGTGCGTTTATTTGATCTTTGGTTGGTTTAAATGGTAATGTCTCTATCCAATCATCTATACTATTTACAGCTACTTTTTTTGCGGGATGAATTAACTTTTTTCTACTAAGTTTTTTTAAATAGTTAAAAATTTCTATAAATTTTAAGGTGTTTAAATACTCATTATCTGTTTCTAGCTTGCTTAGCAAATTTACACTTTCTTTGTCGCTTTTATGGATATCTAAAAGCAAATTTGCCTCATTTTCATTTAAGCCTTCTTTTGTTAAATTATTAAAATTTAGATATTTTTTGATAGTATTTTGAACTATGTTATCTTTAATACTAAGCTTGTATCTAGGTAGAATATAACCAACTTTTGTAACTACTTTTGGATTTACAAATTGCCACATATTTCCAAATTTTGTAGCTTTACCATGTATAAACATCTTTTTGCCAGCTTTAAACATACTATAATGCCAAGGTTTAGCATTAAAAACAACTATCTTAATATCTTTTTGCCAGGTAATGCAAAAGACATTAACATTTAGCATAGAGCGATTTAAAAAGTAGCCTTTGCACTCTATCTCCGCTGTGTTTTCACCCTCATTTGGAAATTCACTTAAACTTAAATCATCAAAACTTTTTGGCAAAAGAAGAGCTAAATCAATTATGTTTTTTACACCAATTTTCTTTAACTCTTCTTTTTCTTGTTTATTCATTTTGAAAGGACGGCAAAAGATAAATTACCAATTTCGGTATGCGCTTTTATAAATTGATTTAATTCATCTAAAGTAAGCTCTTTAATCTGCTTAATTCTTTTTGAAATTTCATCAAATTCATAACCCTTATAGAAGTTATCTTGTTTTGTATTTACTCTTTGAAACATTGTTTCTTGGGTTAAAGATACGCTTCCTACTAAAAAATCTTTAGCAGATTTCAACTCATCTTCGCTAACTCCATCTTTTATAAATTTTTCAAATTCCTCTTTTATAACAGCTATCGCCTCTTCCTTATTCTCATTTTTGGTTTGCAAATAACCTGTAATTCTACTAAGGCTAAGCTCAAAGTTATTTCTAGCATAGATAGAGTATGCAAGACCTCTTTTAACACGAATTTCTTCCATTAGCCTACTTCCAAAACCACCAGCGCCCAATATAAAACTAGCAACATTTGCTTTATAAATGTCATCTTTTTTAATTATAAAAGGTGCACCAAAATATATATATGCTTGTTCGCTATTTTTCTTAATCTCTTTAAATGTTTTTTCATCACTTGTAGAAATTTGCGGAAGCTCTCTTTTTTCTCCTGCCTCTAGAGCATATAGTGCTTTTGAAAAATCAATCTCTTCAAGCTTTACATCTCCTGCTAAAACTATGTATAAATTTGCTAAGTTTAGATACTCTTTTATAAAGCCTTCAACATCTTTTAAATCAATACTTTCAATGCTTTCATATGTTCCTATGGTAGGATTTGCTCTTGGGGTATCTGGATGTAGTATTTTGTTTAACTCAAGTCCTGCTAAATAGTCAAACTCATTTTCGTTTATGGCTATTTGAGATTTTACTATATTTTTAATCTTTTGCAAGGTATCATCTGTTAAATTTGGATCTTTTAAAAGCTTGACTAACATAGAAAAAGCGTAACTAAAATGCTCCTTTAAGCAATTAAGCTCAATGCTAAATGTTTCAAACCCACTAGAGCTGTGAAGCTCTATAGCTTTTATCTCCAAAAGCCTTGCATACTCATTACTTCCAAGCTCTTTTGTGCCTTCATTTAATAACCTTGCACAAAGCCTAGAAAGCCCCATTTTACTATCAGCCACAGAACCCGCTACTTTAAATATTAGTTTTAAATTTACAACAGGCAAACTATCATCATGCTCAAACAGAAGTGGAATTTGAGTATTTTTTGCCTCTAAAATGATTTTTTCCATATGTCTTAACTACCTATCTTTTAATTTTAATCTTACTATCTTTAACACCTAAAACCTCTACTTTGGCTCCCTCTTCTAGCCCAGCTATATCATCACTTTGCCAAAAGGTTCCTTTGTAATAAACCATACCATTTTTAATTTCGCCAACGCCCTCTTCATCAAAATAGTTATCTTTAATCTCTTCACTATATCTATGAAACCATCTTTTAAAAGGTTTTTTTAAAACAAACATCAAAACTAAAGATAGAACAAAGGCTATTAGCATTTGCCACTCCCAGCTGATTTTTATAAAAAAGCTTAATATTCCAACTATAAAAAAACCTAAACCAAAAAATATAAGTATAAAATTTGCTATCATAAGCTCAAAAGCTAAACAGATAGCAGCTATGATAAAAAGATTAATAGGATCAAGCATTATCATCTTTTGGCTCTTTTTCTATCACTGGTTTTTTGCCCAAAAACTCTTTTGTTAGACTAAGACTTCCTATAAAATCACTAACTTCAAAAGGAACTAAAATTTTATCTTTGCTATTACTTTTTGCTAACTCACTAAACGCACCAATCCTATCTTGTGCTAACATATATTGTGCCGCAAAATCAGATGTACTCATTGCTATATTTATATTATTCATAGCCTCTTTTTGACCTTCAGCTATCGCAACTTGTTCATATTTTTTGGCATCTGCCATTCTCTCGATCGCCTCAGCTTCTAAAACTTTTTCTTGTTTCATAGCCTCTGCATTTAAAATAACGGCTTGCTTGTCAGCTTGTGCTCTTAGCTCAATAGCTCTTTTTTCACGCTCCGCTTTCATCTGCATATTCATAGCCTCTTCTATGTCATTAGGAACTGAAATTTCAGATATCTCTACACGCATAATCTTAACACCCCAGTTATCAGCAGCGTCCCCTAGAGCTATTTGAAGGGCAGCATTTAATTTATCTCTTGATGAAAGAGTATCATCTAAAATCATACCGCCAATCTCGCCTCTTAATGTTGTCATAGCTAAATTTGAAATGGCTTTTCTATAGTCCTCAACATTATAATACGCCATTTTTCCATTTATGATTTTCATATAAACAATGCCATCAACTTGAATATTAACATTATCTCTTGTTATGACTTGTTGTCTTGTTATATCAACAAGTTGTTCTCTTGCAGTAAGAACAGATTTTACTCTATCTATAAAAGGAATTATAACGTGAAATCCACCATCTAAAACTCTATGAAATTTACCCATTCTTTCTATAATTACTATATCAGATTGAGATACTATTTTAAAACCTGCTTTTAAAAACATAGCTATAATAACACATATAACTATCACTAAACCCAAAAACTGTTCCATAAACAACTCCTTAAATTTTTTATTTATTATAGCATTTTATTATAATCTTAAAATTATATAATTACATATTTGTGTTTATTAATCTCATATATAACTATTTTATTTTTGTTATTATTTATTAATTTTAAATATGTAAAATAATTAGATATTTTCACAAGGAGAAAAAATGAAAAGAAGAGATGCTCTAAAAGCCTTGGCAATAAGTGCAGTTGCAGTAAGTAGCTTAAGTGCTTATGATGAAAAACTTATAGTTAACAAACAAGATATGGTAGTTAAAGATCCCAAAAACCCAACAGATTTTGAAGCAAAACACCTTCCAGCTATACATATAGGCAATAAAGATGAAAAAGGTTATACTTTAGTTGAGATAACCGTTGGACAATTAGGCATAATTCACCCAAGCGAAGCAAATCACTGGATTTATAAAATAGATCTTTATGCAGATGATAAACTTGTTAGCGTTGTAAACTTAGAGCCTGTTATTTCAAGAGGATATTTAAGTGCAAGAGTTAAACTTGACGATGTTAAAGTATTAAAATCAACAGCATTCTGTAACCTGCACGGTAACTTTACAGCAACACTTTACCTGTAAATTTGCCTTTGAGTGTCAATGCAAGACACTCAATAAATTATTTAATTCCATGCTTTAAGGCTGGAGTTCCTAGCTCAATAAGTTTGGCATTGGATCTATTGAAATATTCTACCCAAAAACTATTTAAAGATTTTAATACTTGGGGTTTTATATATCCTTTTTTGGATTCTGTGAGTCCAGTTCCTATAACATAAATTTTAGCCCCACCAAAGTTTCCAAATAAATCATTCTTTTCCAATAAATTAAGCTCTTTTTTATTATTTAATAGGCGTGGCAAACCCCTTACATAAAAAGAGGTAATTGATGAATTCTCAAGCATGTCAGAAGCCAAAATTACTACTTTATCTTCTATTTTCATAGGAGCTATAACATAATTCCCAAAATCCTGCAAGGCATAAAATATATCAGACTTTGCTATGCTATCACCATCTTTTAAAAAAGCCCCGCTAATACTCTTTTTTATCATATTTCTAACATAACCTATCTGATCTTTTAGGCACTTATCAACTTTTACAAGTAGGTCTTTTCTTATATTGTATTTTTCTTCTTTGCTTAAAGGTGTATCAATATTCATCTCAAATAGAACTTCATTATATTTACCGTCTAAAAATGATGAAAATTTAGCAATAAAAATATGATTTCCATATTTTACAAATTTCAAAGAATTCGCCAAGACTTGATTTTGCAAAGCTTCATTAAATAGAGTTGTTTCATCTATAAGTACAAAAACTGCACTTTTAATTTCTTGTTCTTTTTTAATATTATAATAATCATAACAACTCATCGAATTTGCTATCAAATTTACAAATAATATATTCAAAAGTAATAAAATTTTTTTCATTTAATCCTCCAACATTATATTTCCTAGTTGCTCTTTATATTTTCGCAACATATTTTCATCCGGATTTTCTTTATTTTTTTCTTCATTAATCAAATCTTTTAAGGTTTGAATTTTCATTTCTTTTTTAGATAGTTCTTGTGATGTTATACTATCATTTGTTTCTATAATATTTTTACTATCAGTTGCAATTTCATTTACGGGTTTATTTTCAATGTTTTTTTCTGAAATTTCACTATTATTTTTCATTCTTTGTTTTTGCTCCATTGCATGTTCATTTTCTTTTATGCTAATGTATTTTTCGAATGTTCTACTGCTATTTTGACTTATATTATTAGATGTATGGCTTCTAACATTTGCTTTTGTTATATATTCACCTTCTTTTGATTTTAAAATATTTAATTTTTCATTAGCAATTGTTTTAATGCTATCCCTTTTTCTTTCCCAAAATTGAATATAATCATTTTTATCTATAAACATATGTGTTATATTAAATGCTTTTTCACTTTCTTTACCTGCAAAACCCCATTTATATCCAAAAAGTATGCCTAAAATTTGAATAAAAACAAAAAGTACGGCTAAAACTATAAAAGTTGCCCAACCTGCTTTTCTATCTGCACCTTGTTGTTCTTGCAATGCTTGATTATCAGCGCTTTCTTGTATTTTACTTAATTCAGATGAAAAATCATTGTAAATATTAGTTGATATGCTTGAAATTTCTTGATTTAATTGTTTTTCTAAAACTTGACCACGAACATAAGTAGCTCCTATAGCTATTAGAGTTATCAATACAGCGGTTATAATTGATACAACCCAAGCAGGAGTAGCATTGGCATTTTTGTTTGCAAGCCTATTATACATTTGCAAACATCGTGGTTCATCATCATCAACATAATCATTTTCAAGACTTACCTTTGGGTTTGATATTAGTTCAATCTCTTTATTGTATTTCGCTTGTTCCTTTAACTGAAAATCACGTATTTTGGTGCGAAGCGAATTAACATAAATTTCAGAACCTGTAAAATGAGTAAAACCTACTAAAATTACCGATATCACAAAAGCTATGCCAACAGCTCCCTTTTCTTGCAAAGACTCGCTCGCCCCTGGTATAGTCCAGCCAGCCAAAACATATGAAAACCCAAGTGCCTCTAAAATAACAAGCAAAAATATAATTACCATCATAAAAATAGGAAATTTTTTTCTATCAATCTCTTCAATTTTGTTTAAATATGATTTTGACTTTTCGTAAGTTCTTTCATCTTTGCTCATAAAAGCTTTATAATAACGATAAAATCTATCACAAAGAGTAGTTTCGGCACTTGTCCAACCATGCCATACACTATTTTCATTATCTGTGAAATTTTTATCTTTATAGCTTCTTGCTATTATCCCAAATAAAGGGAAACTAATCCAAAAACAAAGCCACCAAAATTTAATTTTATCCCAAAATTTAATGATTAGTATCAAAGCTGATAGTGTTAAAACTGCTGCTGTTATTATAGCTCTATATACAACCAAAAAGCTAATAAAACCTTCCATATTATTTCCTTAATGAATTAATTTTAAATTTCTTTTCAAATAATCTAGCATTAGAATCACTATAATATAAATATCCATATGAATTTTTAAGATCAAAATTATCAAAAACAATATCCATGCAATTTATGGGTGATTTTTCTCCATTTATAAAAACTCTATATAAAAGACCATTTTCACCAGCATAAGTATTTACATTGGTATTTAAAATGTAATTTGATTTAGCATTGCTTCCGGATATATATTTTTCATAAATATATATATTTGGATTTTTAGCTGGTTTTAAATTTTTTGATAAAACTGAAACTGGGCCTATTCCCACACGATTATTATTTAAGTCTGCATACCAAACACCACCATTAAGACCTTTTTTTTGATCAGTAGTTTTTATTATCGTTTTACCGCTTAATAAAGACTTTATATTGCCTTCTTCATGATATTGATCATATGCACAATTTGACATAAAATCACTTGCATATGCTTTGGCTATCAAAGAAAAACCTGTTTTTCTTCCGCCATATTCTTTACCTAGAGCAAAATATGTGTCATTTGTAGCTTTACCACCAAAATCTACAAGAAAGCTTGGAGAAGTAGTTATGTTTTTTGTATCATTTTTTTTAGAAATTTCTTTTATATCGCCCACTTGAACAGAATTATCTTTTTTATTTGTAATAGGTTCTTGTCTTTGCTTTAATTTTGAAAAAGGTTTGGATTTTGCAATAACAGCTGGTTTTAATTTAGTAAAATAAGCAGGATTTACTTTTATATTTTGAGTATATTTTACTATATCACTCTGGTTTGAAAGCTCTATAATTTCAACACGTCTATTTTTCATTCTCCCTGCATTCTTATTATTATCAGCAATAGGTTGAGATTCTCCTGCTCCCCAATAATATAAATTTTTAGATTTTATACCATTTTTAGAAAATACTTTTCCTACTTCTTTTGCTCTTTCTTCGGAAAGTTTTTTATTTAAACTACTTGATCCGCTATCATCTGTATGCCCTACTATTAAAATCTTAGTTTCTTTTGTGTTTTTAGCATAAGATTTTGCTAAATTTTCATAATATTCTTTAGCATTTAAATTAAGAGTGCTTTTACCTACGTCAAATTGATTTTCATTAGTAGACACAACTTTATCACCTAAATATTTTCCATCATATTTTATATCATCAAAATTTATTTTTACATCATACTTTTGAGCTATTTTTTTTTGCTCAGCTCTTCTTTTATCTATATAATCGCCTATGATAAGCCCAACCCCAGCCCCCAATATAGCTCCTATTACCATGCCAGAATCATCGCCTAATTCCTTGCCTATAACCGCCCCAGTACCTGCACCAATGGCTACGCCCCCCATTTTGCCCATATTTTTATCGGCAACTGCGCAACCACTTAAGGCAAAACAAAGTACCAATGATAATAATCTCTGCCTAGCAATCATATTTTCTACCTCTTTTTTCTTTTTTAAACCTATAAGTTTAAAAACTATTTATTATACATTAATAAATATAAAAAAACAATAGAATTTTTATGGTTATAATTTAGATGAAAATATATTAAATATTTTTATAATAATGCATAAAAAGACTAATTTTAAACCGTTATCAATTTCTTAGGCTAATTTTATACCCAACACCTGATAAATTTTGTATAAAATCATGGTCAGTTTTTAATCTTATCTTTTTTATTAACATTCTAAGAGCTTCTGTGCTCATGTCTTTAGTGCCATATACAAAATTTTCAATCATCTCATAGGTAACTACTTTATCTAGATTGCTTACAAGTAATTGAACTAGCTTATTTTCTGTTTTAGTTAAAATGACCTGTTTATTGTTTTTAAATAGATTTTTTGTTAATAAATCATATTCATATAACTTACGAAATTTAACTGTTTCATCACATTTATTGCTAGTTGCTAGCAAAATTGTAGTTTGCAACTCCTCTACCCTAAAAGGTTTCCTTAAATAGTTATATGCACCAAGTTCAATACTAGCTAAAAAATGCTCCGTAGTATCATAAGATGTTATTATTATAGAGTTAATTTTTCCAGCTCTTTTTGTGATCTCTTCAAGCATTTCTAAGCCATTTAATTTTGGTAAATTTATATCCGTGATAACTATATCAAAATTTTTTTGAAAATATTTATCAAACCCGTCAAGTCCATTACTTGCAACTGATACATCTTTGCAATACATTTTTAAAGATTGCTCTATAGCAATTCTTAGATCTTCATCATCTTCAACCAATAAAACAGAAATTTGAGCTAATTTATTTAATATATTTTCATTTATCATCTTTAAAACCATCACTTATTTTAAGTAAAAAAACAGTTGGGTTTTTAGGCTTTAAAACCTTTAAATCGCCACCGCATTTTTTATGAGCCATTAGTTTTGATATGTATAATCCGAGCCCACTACTCTTTTTCGTACTAAAAAAAGGTGTGAAAATTTGTTCCAAAGTTTCACTTTTTAACCCTATACCATTATCAATAACACTTATAAGAAAAAAGCCATTTTCAGCCTTAATTGATATCACTATTTTAGGAAATTGAACTTGTTCTAATGCCTGTTTTGAATTTTGAATTAAGCAAGCTATTATCTGAGTAAAGTCATTTAAGTAGTTGTTGCATTTTAACTTTATATTTTTATCAAAAGTGACTTTGATATTTATTTTAGAATTTTGAGAAAAAAGAATAAAAATAGTATCTTCTATAGCTTTTTTAACATCAAAAATTTGCTTTTTATCTTCAAATCTATAAAAGTTTTTAAACATATGCATAGTTTTACTCATATAATCAATATTTTTTAAAGATCTATTTAAATTATCATAAAAAATTTCATCATTTAACTTCCTCATCTTTTTGAACTGCATTAAATTTCCTAAAAAAACACTAAGCGCATTTAAAGGCTGTGCCCATTGATGTGATATAGCTGAAATCATCTGCCCAAGTTCTGCCATCTTTGTTTGTGCAAAAAGCATTCTTTCGTGCTCTTTTTTATACTCTTCAAATCTATACTTTTCACTGATATCATCTAAAAAGAGTATGGCTCCTTCATAGTTAGAATTTGTAAAAATATGTAAAATTTGAATCTCAAAATAACTCTCTTTGATATCGTAAATGAATCTAAAGCTACTTTTTGAGTTTAAAGAATAGCTAGGATTATGCATAAAATCTAAAATTTTTTTAGCTGGTTTTAATGGTAAAATTTTTATAAACTCATCATAGCTTTCAAACTCACTGTTTAGTATCTCAAATAGACGTTTATTATAAAAAACTATCTCTTTTTTGGCTGTTAATATTAAAATTCCTTTTTCGCTATTTTCAACAAACATCTCAAGCATTTTGTTAGTTTTATTTATGATTTCATCTTTACTTTTAGAAATTTTATTATAAATCACAACAAGAAGCAAAAAAAGTAAAATGCTAAAAATATATATAATAAAATTTATTATAAATTGTTCATTTATTTTATTATATATATTTTTTTTGGGAGTTTTTGCAACTAAAATTAATTTAGAATTTTCTATAGGTTTTATCGTTATTATCTCATCAGATGTCTCATATCCTAATTTTTTATATAAATCCAAATCTAGATCGAATATCTTAGTTTCATTTTTTTCATCATATAAGATATTATGATTTTCATCAATTAAAAAAATTTTACTTCCGTTTTCCATTGGTAGATTTGAAATTTGATTTTTAATCTCTTTAAGAGTTAATATGCCGCATAAAACACCATAAATTTCATTTTTATTGTTAACTTTTTGACATATTGATACAACAGATACCTTAAGACCAACATCAATATATGGTTTTGTTATGTAAATTTCATCTTGATTAATCGTGTTTATGTACCAAGGTCTATTTTTAGGAATATAATTTTTTGGTTTATTAAAAAATCTGCTAGAAATAGTAACTCCATTTTCGTATCCAACATAAACTGTCGCAAAATTTGCAATTTTAGAGCTTTTTATTAATATATCTTCAATATCTTTTATATTTTGATTTTGAATTAAAGAGCTTATCCCATTAAGGCTTGATTTTTTGCCATCTATCCATTTTTCAATCTTATTGCTAGATGCTGAGAGTAGATTAATCTGCTCATTTACTAAAATTTCTTTAGCAAATGAGCGGTTAAGCATATAATTGCCAATCATAAATGATAGAAAAATGATAGAAAAAATTATAAAAACTCTATTTTTATAAAATATCTCTACCATTTAATTCCTTATTTTATTCCCAATCTCCAACAGGTGGGTTTTTGATTTCAAAAAGAACTTTTCCTAAATTTTTATGGCCAACGGTCTTATGGCAACTTACACAGCTTACGCTATCTTTTTTAAGATTATTTTTTTCAATATAAATTTTATGCATATCTAACATGTTTTGGTTAGTTGAGTTAAGTTCTAAAATATTTGTATGACACTTAACACATCCGCTATTATACACAAATTTTTCTCTATTTGCCCTATTTTCTTGCCATTTTGCATCTTTTGCATCATTAAATACCATATGGGATATTTCACTTGCACCATTTATTGCTTTTTGAAATACATACTTCACATAACTATCTTGAGGCAAGTGACAATCAACACATTGTGCACTTACGCCAAACTTATTCGCTCCACCATGAACATCTTTTGCATATGCTTGAACCATTGGCTTCATCCATTCATGACAAACAGAACAAAACTCGTTTTTACTTGTCGTATGAACTACTGCATTAGTACCAAAGAAAAATACAAAAGCTATAACCAATACGCAAAATATTTTTAATAACGTTTTTTTCATAATCCTCTCCTTATGGCACTAATAAATTTTTCATACTATCTTGCGAATGGCACATAACACAATAATTTTTACTTTTTTTATGTGAACTATGGCAAGTAGCACAATCCATATTAGGGTAGTGAGGGCTAGCATGAATATTGTCATCATAACCTAAATAACTTGTTAATTCTGCTAAATTTTCATAGCTTTTATGGCAACTCAAGCACTCATCAGTACTTAGAGCCTTATACTCTTTTGGATCTTTTTCTTTATGGCAATTTGAACAGGTAAATCCTAGTTTTTCATGATGTGATTTAATAGGATAATTCTCTTTTGTAAATATATCAATTGCACCCAAATAAAGAGGAGATATAAAAATACATATGATAAAAATTTTAAATATTTTTAACATTCTTTATCCTTTTTAGCCAAATTTGCTGCATTTCTTCCAGCTATCCTTCCAAATACTAAACAATCAGGTATAGCACAACTTCCAAGCCTACTAGCACCATGAGGGCCACCTACGGCTTCACCAGCTGCAAAAAGACCTTCAATGACATTATCATCATTATCATATACTCTAGCTTCCGTATCTATCTTAACACCGCCCATTGTATGATGAACTTTTGGCAATGCTCTCCAAGCATAAAAAGGTGGTTTTGTTAAATCAGGAACTACACCTTTAAATTCAAAAAAAGGTTTTCCAAATTCTTCGTCTTTTCTAGCTCTTGCATATCTTGTATAATCATCAACGCTCTTTTTAAGACCATCATATGGAATATGATAAAAATCAGCAAGTTCTTTTAGAGTATCAAAAACTTTAATAACATTTTTATGAATTCCTCTATAAACATTGGCTTTTGTTGTTCCTTTTGCACCAACACTATCACAAATTACCACAGGATGGGTTATAGTTCCATCTGGATTTTTGTGCATTTTTAAAATGGCATCTGAACGAATTTTTCTATCAGCAAGCTCATTTACAAATCTCTTTCCAGTTCTTGCATCAACCATAATTCCATAAGAAAATGCAGGAATTGCAAAAACAGGAGCTATTCCAAAACCTTTTTCATCAGGACTTCCCCAAGGACCAAGTTGTATCCATTTTAAATCAACTGTTTTTGCATTATTTTTCATCATAACTTTTAAAGCTTGTGCAGTTGCGCCATAATGGTTTGTACAATCTAGATCAGGTGTAATTGCTGGATCTATCTCTTGTCTAAATTTAATATCATAAGAGAAACCGCCAGTTGCCATAACAATTCCACCATTTACCTTATAATACTTAACAACTCCAGTTTTATTTTCACTTTCATCTTTCATAGGATCAAAGTTAAAATCATAATTTTCTCTAACCTTTGCACCTATAATCTTGCCATTTTCATCTTTAATAAAGTCATCTAAAATAACCCTTGTTCTTATAGTGCCACCATTTCTCATAGCAAATTCTTGAAGCGGTATTGTTATCTTGCCACCTGAGTTTATCTCAGGCCAAATGGTTCGCGGAACACTATGTCCGCCAAATTGACCTAAAGCATTCCTATAATAAACTCCTTTTTGCAAAGTCCATTCATAAGCACTATTGCCATTTTTTGCAATAACCTCAACTAAATCCATTCTATTTAGTCCAAGTCCAGCTTTTAATATATCTTTTACATATAATTCATAAGAGTCTTTTATGCCTCTATCTTTTTGAAAACTTGAGTTTACAACAGCAATTGCTCCACCATTTATAGCTGAATTTCCACCAAGAACAGGCATTTTATCTATCATTAAAGTTTTAGCACCATCTTCTAAGGCTTGACAAATTGCAGCTGATCCTGCAAAACCTGAACCCACAACTAAAACATCCCACTCTTCATCCCATTTGACATCATTTTCACTAGCAAAGGCATTAGTATTGGTAATGCCTGCTAAGCCAAATAGTGTCATTTTTCCTAAAAATTCTCTTCTACTAGCCACTTGTTTGCCTTTTTACTTTATTTATACTCTCTTAAAAACTTAGCTTGATTTCTAAAATCATCTGTTAAAGGTCTATCAATATCCATAAATTTAACTACTTTTCTATATTCATCATATAATTTTTGAGTTTGTGCTGATAATTTTAAATTTGGATTTTTTTGTTTTCTAAGATCAATTGCTTGAGCTGCATGCATAAGTTCCATTCCTAATATATAATAATAATTATCTATTTGTTTTTGTAGTTTTTGAACCACAGCAGGAGCATTTGTAGCCATATCTTCTATCTCACCTGCAACTGGTGTATAATTTAAAGATATAGGATTAGCTAAATATTCATTTTCACCAGCCAATGAAACAAAAGGTTTTTGCATAGCACCAAAAGCATGAACTGTCTTATCTGTGCCTAAAAATCTACTAAGGTTTGTAAAATGGTCGTTTGATAACTTTATAGTTCTATTTGCACTTGCTTTGGAGTTATGTGCTAAAACTATTGAAGCTTTTTCAAATTCAACAACCCATAAAATAGGTTCAAAATTTGAAGTTGGAACTACGGCACCATCTTTTGTATATAGTTTTGTTTCTTGATATTTATCTGTTTCTTTGTTATTTTGCAATGAAATTCCAGGGTTATCATCTGATGAGTTTAGTTGAATTTTCATTAAGCTATCTAACTCTTCAATTGTACTTGAAAGTGCAGCAAAATAGTATGCGCTATCTCTATAACTAAGTGGGTCTTGAAGAGCTCTTGTATCATCTTTATCCCATAGATAACTATCTTTTAAAATACTTCTTAATTCTTTCGTTGTCGCTAGATATTTACTAAATGGTCTTAAGCTTGAACTTTCCTTTAAAAAAGGTGCAACATTTCCATTAAATCCTTCTAAGCTAAGAGCGTAAACAAGTTTTGTAACATATAAAGCTTGTTTTAAATCCTCAATTGCCAAAGCACCCATTGCAGCTGAATATGCATTAGAACTTAATATAGACAAGCTATCTTTTCCAAATGGAACTAATTTTTTTAATCCTGCTTTTTTTAAAGCCTCACTAGCTTGCATTTTTTCACCCTTATAATACACATAACCCTCACCAAGCATAGCAAGACCAACATGCCCTAGGATTGTGATATCAGCTTCACCCATTGAACCTTTGCTAGGAATAACAGGAATAATATCATTATTTAAAAAATCTTTATATAGTTTTACAACATCACTTTGAACACCTGCACCACCAAACAAAAGATTATTTAGTCTTGTTGCTAAAACTGCACGAGCTGTTTTTATTGGTAAATCATCATATGCACCACCGCAATGAGCATGAATAAGTCCTATATTAAAAGCTGTTGAAGCTTTTATAACCTCTTCATCCAAATTTCCTTTTGCATCAACAAAGTTTCTATCTTTGTTTAATCCAACACCAACAGTTAAACCATAGATTTTTTGACCATCTTTTGCGGCATTAATTAAAACACTATGTGATTTTTCAACTCTTTTTAATGCATTTTGATCTATATCCACCTTTGCACCATTTGATATGGAAACTATATCTTTTGGCAATATATCATTACCATTTAGCACTATCGTTTGAGCATTCAAACTTAAAGAGCAAAGCAGTGCAACTGATAAGCTTTTAAAATTAAACATCTTAACTCCTTTAAATAAAAAATTAACATATTATAAATTATTTAAGTTTCCAAAAAATAACTTTTTTCACTAAAAAATAAAATTTATTTTTTAAGATAAACTAACAATTTTTAGGTATAATCACAGGCTATATTTCAATATATAAAATAAATCAATATTCAAGCCGCAATAAATGAAAAAATATATAGTTTTACTAAAAAGAAATAGAAATTTAAGACTGCTATCTACTGTTCAACTTATCTGCTATTTTGGTATGTGGTTTTCACATATTGGTATCGCAACACTTCTAATAAACCTTAATGCAGAAATTTGGATGATAAGCCTAAGCGCTGCTATGGCGTTTATACCAAGTGTATTTTTAGCAATTCCAGCTGGCGTTATAATAGATAAATTTAAAGCTTATCCGTTGTTAATGATATTTATGGTGATAGAGGCCCTATCTATCATACCGCTTCTTTTTATAGATAGTTTAAGTTACTTTTGGATTTTACAAGCTTTGATATTTATAAGAAGTGGTATTGCAGGAATGCATTTTCAAGTAGAGATGAGTTTACTTCCAAAAATTTTAAACAAGGTTGAATTAAAGTTAGCAAATGAAATTCACTCTATAATCTGGGCAGCGTCTTACACAAGTGGAATGGCTACAGCTGGAATTTACATACATCATTTTGGGATTAAAAGCTCTTTTATAGCTGATTTTGTACTATATTTAATTGGAATTTGGCTACTACATAAATTATCATTAAACGAAGATGTTAAAGCCAAAGGAGAAAAGGTACTATCTATGATAAAAGATGGGATAGTATACCTTAAAAATAACCCATTTTTATTTCAACTAATACTAGTTCATGCTTTTGTTGCTGTCACATCCTATGATGCACTAATTAATATAATGGCAAAAAATCAATATAAACATATTTTAAGTGTGGCTTTAGTAATAGGCTCAATGAATACAATTAGAGCTTGTGGTCTTATTTTAGGACCTATATTTTTAGGTAAATTTGCAAATAATAGAAACCTTTTTTGGCTGTTTTTAGGTCAAGCCGGTGGTATACTTTTATGGGCTTTTTTACAATTTAACTTCTATATTGGTTTTATAGGTATGTTTTTTGCTGGACTTTGCACCTCAGTATTGTGGTCATATAGCTATACATTAGTCCAAATGAATTGTGACAAAAAATACTATGGAAGAGTAATAGCTTATTTAGATATGATATTTTTAGGAATGGCTGCTATAACATCACTTGCAATAGGCTGGTTATACAATCTAGGTTTATCAACAAAAACTATAACCATCCTAATGGCACTTACATTTGTTTTTGCAGCATTTTTCTATAAAAGAGTTTATAAAAAATATATCATTTCAAAATATTACTAGGCGGAGCTGGAATATACTCAGTTCTATCCTTTTTAGGTATAGACTCTCTAAATAGTGAAAACACAATTAATGTAACCGATGATAAAATATATATAAAAATAAAACCCTTGGGTCCAAAAATCTGCATTAATAATCCCATAAAAAGAGGTCCCACTAAAGAACCACAGGTGTATGATAAAAGAAGTGCCGCTCCAACCTCAGCAGTTTTATCTTTATTGTTTAAAACATCATTTGCTCTAGCAAGCGCTAAAGAGTATAAACTAAATGCTCCAAAACCTATAAAAAATGATAGTATTTTTTCTAAAAAAATATTTTCAACTATGCTAAATAAAAGCCCTGAAGCAACTAAAAGTATAAAAGCACTAAGCATAATTGCATTTTTTCTACCAAATTTATCTGAAAAATTTCCAAAAAAGAGTTGAGATAAAAAGCCACCACACATAGCAAGTAGTAAAAACACAGAGGCGTCTTTAACCCCCCCTCCACTATCTAATATAAAAACACTTCCCATAGAAAAGTATCCGTTTATCAAAATTCCAGCAACAAAACTTGTAACAAGAGCAAGTGGAACTATGTTAAAAATATTTGGTATAAATATCTTTTTTCTAGGTGGTAGTTTTGGCTCTTTAATCCTAATTATATTTATAGGAATTGAGCCAAGTATTATAAAAAATACAGACATTGTAAAAATTTTTGCTGTGCTTAAATTGAATGTTAAAATCAAAACACCGATACCAAAAGCTGAATAATAGATAATTTCATAAAAGGACAATACTCTTGATCTTATCTCGTTTTTAGACCTTGCATTAATCCAACTCTCAACAACCATAACAATACTAAAATATGAAAACCCAAGCATAAATCTTAAAAATGCCCAGTATATTATGTTTTCGCTAAATCCATGCATTAAAGACGCAATTGCGAACAAAGCAGTAAAAATAGCATATGATCTTATATATCCATAGTTGCTTATAAATCTATATGTAAAAATAGAGCTTAATATACCACCGAAGAAAAAGCAAGATGTTATCATTCCTATATAAAAATTACTTACACCCATATTTGTAAGCATAATACCAGCTGATGTTATTACTAATCCATTGCCTATAAACACAAAACCTATGCCTATAAACAGAGCAGCTAATATTCTTATAGTTCTTCTAGGACTTATCATCTTTTTCCTTTATTCGGTTTTAATTTTATAAATATCAATCTAAAACCTCGCTAGGTCCAGTTGAGAGATACTCTGTTCTATATTTTTTAGGTACTGTTTCTTTAAATATTGAAAATATAATTAAAAAAGAAGTAAATGTAAAATATATAAATACAAATCCTGATGAACCAAATATTTGCATTAATAACCCCATAGATATAGGTCCTAAAATGGACCCTATAGAAAAACTAAGAAGTATAGAAGCACCTACTTCAACTCTACTATCTTGCTCGCTAAGAACATCATTTGCTCTTGCTGCTGCCAATGCATATAGGCAAAATATACCAAAACCTAAAAGAAATGCCAATAATTTCATAATTAGCATATTTCCCATAAAAATATACATTAAAATTGAAGCTATAAGCGCAATAGAAGAGCTTAATATGATTGCATATTTTCTTCCAAATCTATCTGAAAAATTTCCAAAAAATATCTGCGATAAAAAACCTCCAACCATAGCAGCAAAAAGAAAAAAAGAAGCATCAGCAATACTTCCACCACTAGCTATTATAAAAAGTCCAGACATAGCAAAAAATCCATTAATCAAAATTCCAGCTGAAAAGCTTGTAACAAGTGCAAGCGGAACTAAGTTAAATACATTTGGTATAAAAAGTTTCTTTTTTGGAGGGAGTTTTGGCTCTTTGATTTTAATTATATTCATAGGAATTGAACCAACTATGATAAAAAATATAGAAACTATAAATATCTTAACAGGAGTTAATTTAAAGGATAAAATTATAACACCGATTCCAAATGCCATATAGTAGATTGTAGAATAAAAAGATAAAACTCTTGATCTTATTTCATTTCTAGATCTTGTGTTTATCCAACTTTCAGCCACCATAACAATACTATAATAAGAAAAACCAAGCATAATTCTTAAAAATACCCAATATATAACATTATCTCCTAAGACATGCAAAAGGGCAGATATAGCAAAAAGTGCTGTAAATATAGCGTAAGACCTTATATAACCATAGGTGCTTATAAACTTATATGTAAAAATTGAGCTTAAAATTGCTCCAATAAAAAAACATGCTGTTATTATTCCTATATAGAAATTTTCTACACCCATATCTGAAAGCATTACACCAGCAGATGTTAAAACTAGGCTATTTCCAATAAAAACAAAACCAACACCTACAAACAAAGCTGTTAGGGTTTTTATAATTTTTCTAGGACTTGGTAAAATTTGCAACATCTGTAGCTCCATAAATAATAGATCCAAGAGGCATAGGTAACACACCAACTAAGAATGCTAAAGGATTTAACATCTCAAGCTTATTTAAAATATAAAAACTAACACCCAATACTAAATATGCTAAAATTTTCAAAGGAGAGAAAAAAGTTACACTATTTTTAACAGTGCCAATCTTAACATTTTCATCCTCTTTAATATCATCATATTTTCCACTTAAAAGTTCGCTATCTATCATGTTTTGATAGTTTTTCATAGATATATAGCTTATAAAAACTGAGATAAAAAATGAAATTTGGCTATTTAACAGCCAATATTTTCCAAGAAATAAAGATATAAATATTAAAATAAAATCAAGAGAAATATATATCTTAAATAGTCTTTTTATCACTTATCTTCCCATTTTTCATCTTCTACATCAAATTCATCTTTTTCATAGTCTTCTAAATCTTCCATTTTCTGTTTTTCTTTGCTCGCCATAACCTCTTTATACTTCTTATACTTTGGATCATTCTCAAGTTCTTCCATATCTCTTTTTTGAACTTGAACTCCACGATATATATTTAAACAAGCAGAGCAAATTCCAATAAATGTAAAAAAATATGTAAAAAATATCCACCCAGTAAGTTTAGTTAGATAATGTCCTATAAAAAATCCTATTGCTATAGCAGCAACTATAGAGATGCCAAGACTTAGGCTATCGGCACCTCTAATTATATTATTAAAATTTTTTGTTATTCTCATAAACTACTCATAACTTTTTTAGCTTTTTGCAACGCAAACTCAATATCTTTTTCACTCATAACAGAGCAGATAAAACCTGTTTCAAATTGAGATGGTGCTAAAAACACACCCTCTTTTATCATTCCTGTATGAAATTTAGCAAAGATTTCAGTATTTGAAGTTAGGGCATCTGTATAATTTTTAACCTCTTTTTCTGTGAAAAAATATCCAAACATAGACCCTCTAACACAAGTTTGAAGTGAAATACCATACTCATTTGCTATATTTTTTAAACCTTGAGTAAATTTCTTCGCAAGTTTTTCAAGTCTATTATAAAGATCTTTGTCAGCATTTATGTTTTCTAACGATGCAATTCCTGCTGCCATAGCAACTGGGTTTCCACTTAGAGTTCCTGCTTGATAAACAGGTCCTAATGGACTAATTAAACTCATGATTTCATCTTTTGCCGCAAATGCCGCAGCATTTAAACCACCGCCAATTACCTTACCAAAAGTAACGATATCAGCTTCAATCCCATAAACTCCATAACTTCCAAGTTTACTTGCTCTATAGCCACTCATTACCTCATCTAGAATTAAAACGATATTTTTTTCATCGCAGATTTTTCTAAGCTCAAGTAAAAACTCTTTATCGGCTGGAACCAAACCCATATTCCCTGCAATTGGCTCTATTATAATGGTCCCAATATCGTTATTGCTAATAGCTTTTTTTACACTTTCAATATCATTATAAATAGCTAAATATGTATTTTTAGCAATATCCTCAGGAACGCCTGCACTACTTGAGCTTCCAAAAGTTGTAGCACCACTTCCTGCTTTTACAAGCAAACTATCACTATGTCCGTGATAACAACCTTCAAATTTTAAAATTTTATCTTTTTTACTATATCCTCTTGCAAGACGAATTGCACTCATAGTTGCTTCTGTTCCACTACTTACAAAACGAATTTTATCAAGATAAAAAAAATGCTCCAAAATCATCTTTCCAAGTTTTGTTTCAAGAGGAGTTGAAGTACCAAAACTAAGTCCTTTTTTTGCTGTTTTGATAACTGCATCTTCAATATGCTTATCGCAATGTCCAAAAAGCAAAGGCCCCCAGCTTTGAACAAAATCAAGATATCTATTTCCTTCTACATCATATATATAAGCACCTTCACCTCTATCAACAAAAAATGGCTCACTTCCAACATTTCCAAATGCTCTAACTGGCGAATTTACCCCGCCTGGAATGTATTTTTTTGAATATTCAAAAGCTTCATGATTTGTCATTTTTTCTCCTTATTTATCTCTTTTATGTATTTATATAAAATTATTATCTCATCGTTTGTTAAAAAATAAAGTGGCATTATATCTTTTGATATCTTAATCCCTTTTGCAAAATCTTGCAACGATAGTCTATTTATGGGTGGTGCTACTAGCTCCTTATCATATAGCTCTTGAGAGCTTCTATTATGCTCTTTATATTTAGCTATAACACTTCCCTCGCCTTTTTTGCCATGACATTTATTGCAACCAATTCCCCGTGGATTTTGATACAGCATCTGACCATATTCCATATCTGTTATAAAGCTATCACAAAATGATAAACTCACAAATAATATTAATGTAAAAAATATCTTCATCTATTCTAATCTTAATCCACTATTTTTGATAAAGATAATACAGTTTTTTTTGTTAAAAAGAGCTTTACATTATAAATCTTTAAATTTCAAATTTCCATACAAAAACTAAATTCTATAATTTATTAATCTAAATTTTGCTATTATATAGGGTTTAAAATTATAAATAAGGTCTAATTATGTTAATAGATGGAAAATTAATAAGTGCAAAAGTTAAAGATGAGGTTAAAATCAAAGCTTTAAATTTAGCAAAACAAGGTGTCGTGCCATGTCTAGCTGTTATCTTAGTTGGCGAAGATAAAGCCTCTCAAACATATGTAGCTTCAAAAGAAAAAGCTTGCAAAGCTTGTGAGATAGAATCACTAGCATATAAACTAAGTAGCGATACCAAAGAAGAAAAACTACTTAGTATAATTGATGAGCTAAACAAAGATGAAAATGTAGATGGAATTTTAGTTCAACTACCACTTCCAAAACACATAGATACAGACAAAATTTTAGAAAAAATTGATCCAAAAAAAGATGTAGATGGTTTTCATGCTATAAATGCAGGAAAGCTTGTTAGTGGGCTTGATGGCTTTGTGCCTTGCACACCACTTGGAGTTATGAGACTTTTAAAAGAATACGATATAGAAACATCTGGAAAAAATGCTGTTATTATTGGAAGAAGTAACATAGTTGGAAAACCTATGGCAAATTTACTTTTAAATGCAAATGCAACTGTAACTATAACTCATAGTAAAACTAAAAATTTAAAAGAGATAACCAAAAATGCCGACATTATAGTAGCAGCAATTGGTAAACCACACTTTTTAACTGCTGATATGGTAAGTGAAGGTGCTATAGTGATTGATGTTGGAATTAATAGACTTGATAATGGAAAGCTAGTTGGAGATGTGGACTTTGAAAACTTAAAAGACAAATGCTCATATATAACTCCAGTCCCTGGTGGAGTTGGACCAATGACAATTGCCATGCTTTTAAATAACACCATAATATCAGCGACAAATAGATTAAAAAGACAAAAATAATGAAAAATATTTTTAAAAAAATATACGACTTTTCAAGTAGTTGGACTGGAACTATTGTAATAGTTTTATTTGTTATATTTTTTGTAGCCCAAGCATTTGTAATCCCTAGTGGCTCTATGAAAAACTCGCTTTTAATAGGCGATTTTTTATTTGTTAAAAAATTTAGTTATGGAATTCCAACTCCTCATCTGCCGTGGCTAGAAGTTCCTGTTTTGCCTGATTTTAATAAAAATGGCCATTTAGTTGAGGGCAAAAAACCACAAAGAGGTGATATCGTTGTATTTAGATATCCACCAAATCCAAAAATGCACTTTGTAAAAAGAAACTTTGCAATTGGTGAAGATGAAGTTATATTTACACCAAAAGCTATATATTTAAGACCAAATGAAGGTGATAAATACATAGAAAAAAATTATGATAAAAACGATATTATAATATTAAATGGCAAAAAATTTATTAAAGAACCGTATAAATTTAAAGGTATTCATTATGATGATAATGTTAATCTGCTAGCAACTACATTAAAACATTTAAGTGTTGGAAAATTTGCTATGCAACCTGCCTACGTAGAAGAGCTTCCTAAAATGGATATTAATCTTGAGTTTAACGCATACTATATGAAAGTTCCTAAAGGTGAGTTTTTTATGATAGGAGATAATAGAGACCACTCCGATGATAGCCGTTTTTGGGGAAGCGTTCCATATAAATACATAGTTGGAAAACCTTGGTTTATATATTTTAGCTGGGATAAAAACAAAGTTGTTAGATGGGAAAGAATTGGTAGATTTATTGATACTTTAGAAAATAATGAAAAATATATTTACGAACAACCTTAATTATTTTCAATAAAGATCGGTTATAATTTTAAAAAGGATTAATGTGAATATTAGCAAAGTATTTATAGCAGGAGATCATGCTGCTTATGATTTAAAAAATAAATGTAAAGAAATTTTAGCAAATTTAGGATTTGAAGTTATTGATTTAGGTACAGACTCGCCAGATATTAGTGTTGATTATCCTGATTTTGCTTATGAACTTTCAAAAAAAGTTTTAGAGACCAAAGATAGTTATGGTGTGTTAATTTGTGGAACTGGCATAGGTATAAGCATAGCTGCAAATAGAAATGCAGGTATAAGATGTGCACTTTGTCATGATAGTTTTACTGCAAAAATGGCAAGAGAACATAATGATGCAAATGTCCTATGTTTTGGCTCTAGGGTTGTTGGCATTGGAGTAGTTGAAGATATGTGTAAAGTCTTTTTTAATACCGAATTTGCATGCGGAAGGCATGAGCGAAGAGTTAAAAAACTAAACTCTTGCTTAAACTAAGTTTCAAAAAGGAATAATTATATGGTAAAACTTACACAAGAAGACAAAGAGTATCTATTAAGCACTATAAGAGCTGTAAAAGATTTTCCAAAACCCGGAATTGTCTTTAGAGATATAACAACTCTTTTAAACAACAAAGATGCATTTAAATTTTTAATTGACCATTTAGAGGAGCATTATAGGGATTATAATTTAGACTTTATAGCAGGGATTGAGAGTCGCGGTTTTATATTTGGGGCAGCACTTTGTGCAAGATTAAATATACCTTTTGTTCCTATTAGAAAACCTCATAAACTTCCATATATGACAATTTCTCAAAAATATACTTTAGAGTATGGAGTTGATGCGGTTGAGCTTCATGTTGATGCTTTTTCTCATGTAAAAAATGCAAAAGTTTTATTAATTGATGATTTAATAGCAACTGGCGGAACTGCAAAAGCTTCAGTTGAACTTATAAACCAAACAAATGCAAAATGTGTAGAAGCTTGTTTTTTAATTGATTTAGTAGATTTAAAAGGTAAAGAAGAGATAGAGAAATTAACGAAAGTTTACTCCATCTTAGAGGTTTAAATGCAGGGTTTTTTTGAAGAACTTATGTTCAACCATGCACACTATGTATATATAGTGCTTTTTGTGTGGTGTATTTTTGAAGGTGAGATTGCACTTATTATAGCTGGAGTTTTAGCACATGAAGGCTCTGTAAATTTAACTGCTATTATAATTACAGCAGGACTTGGAGCATTTTGTGGTGATCAAATTCACTTTTTTATAGGAAGATATAACAAAAAATACATCACAACAAAACTTAGTAAACAAAAGAGAAAATTTGCAATAGCTCATCTTTTACTGCAAAATTATGGGTGGTATATTGTATTTTTACAAAGATTTTTTTATGGTTTTAGAGCAATAGTTCCAATAAGCATAGGCATAACTAGATATGAGTTTAAAAAATTTGCATTTATAAATTTTATTAGCTCTTTTTGCTGGGCTATTTTAATCTCAATGCTAGCATATAACTTTGGTGATGAAATTGGAAACTTTTTTAATATTACAAAACAACATTGGTATATTGTAATTCCTATAATAATACTATTTGTTTGGGCTGTATATATTTTAATTAAAAAAATAGAAGATGAAATTATAAATAAAAGAAAGGATAAATATGAAAATAGAATTATTAGACGCAAACATAAACAAAATCAAAGCTGATTTTGAAGCTATTTTAATAGTAGGTAAAAAAATAGACCATAAATTTGTAAAAGATAGTGATAAATTTAAAGAGTTAAACTATGACGGAGGCTCAAATTTGCTACTTTTAGAGAGTAAAAGGCTCTATATAGGAGTTAAAGAGCTAGGTTATGATCAAATTCGCCTTGCTATGTCTCAAATTTACAATACTTTAAAAAACTATAATGTTAAAACTATCAAAATTTCAAGCTATGTTTACAAATGCACCACTAAAACATATCAAGCTGTAGTTGAGGGGTTTGTTTTAGGAAGTTATGAGTTTAACAAGTATAAAAGTGAAGCAAAAAAGAGCAAAATAGAGAAGATATTTATCTCAACAGATGAATATAGTGGCAAAAAAGTTAAAATTGAAAAAGCAAAACTAGCTTTAAAAAGTGGAAAAATTATAGCAAAAGCAACAAATTTTGCAAAAGATGGAGTAAATGAAATTCCTGAAATTTACACACCTTTAAAGATGGCAAAAGAGGCTTTAAAACTTGCAAAAAAACATAGTAACATTGAGTGTAAAGTTTATGATAAGAAGTTTTTGAAAAAAGAGAGAATGAATGCATTTTTAATGGTAAATCGTGCAAGCGTGCATGATCCTTATATGATTCATCTAAAATATACTCCAAAAAACAAAAGTAAAAAAAGAGTTGTTTTTGTTGGTAAAGGGCTAACTTATGATAGTGGTGGACTAAGCTTAAAACCAGCAAGCTCTATGCTTACTATGAAATGCGATAAAAGCGGTGCTTTGGCGGCTATGGCTATAATTAAAGCAGCAGCTGAGCTTAAACTTCCTTTTGAAATTCATGCAGTCCTAGGTGCAACTGAAAATATGATAGGTGGAGACGCTTATAAACCTGATGATGTGATAATTACAAGAAGTGGAATTAGTGTTGAGGTTAGAAATACTGATGCTGAGGGAAGATTAGTTTTGGCTGATTGCTTGGACTGGGCACAAGAGTTAAAACCTGATATTTTAATTGATATGGCGACTTTAACTGGTGCTTGCGTTGTTGGGCTTGGCGAGTTTACCATAGGGCTTCTTGGAAGAAATGAGGAGTTTAAGGCTGAATATAAAAGAGTAGCTAGCGATAGTGGAGAGCTTATGAATTCTTTAGAGTTTAATGACCATTTAAGAGAGTGCATTAAGAGTAAAATTGCTGATATTAGCAACACTGCGACAACAAGATATGGTGGAACTACTACAGCTGGACTATTTTTGGAACAATTTATAAAAGAGGAAAATAGAGATAATTGGATACATATGGATATAGCTGGACCTGCTTATATTGAAAGAGCTTGGGGATATAACCAATATGGTGCAAGTGGGGCTGGAGTTAGAGCAAATTTATACTATCTACAAAGCTTAGCAAGAGAGGAAAAGTAATGGGCTTAGCTGTTGGTATAGTAGGACTTCCAAATGTTGGTAAATCAACCACTTTTAATGCATTAACAAAGGCTCAAAATGCTGAGGCTCAAAACTACCCATTTTGCACAATTGAGCCAAATAAAGCTATTGTCCCTGTTCCTGATTTTAGACTTAAAGAGCTTGCTAAAATTGTAAATCCAAAGAAAATTCAATACTCTACAATTGAATTTGTTGATATTGCTGGACTTGTAAAAGGTGCAAGCAAGGGCGAAGGGCTTGGAAATAAATTTTTAGCAAACATTAGAGAAACAGAGGTAATTTTACATATTGTAAGATGTTTTGATGATGAAAATATAACTCATGTTGAGGGAAAAATTGACCCATTAAGAGATATAGCTATCATTGAAACCGAGCTAATACTTGCTGACATGGAGCAAGTTAGCAAAAAAGTAGAGAGACTAAATAGAGATGTTAAGGCAAATTTAAAGGGTGCAAAAGAGCTTCAAGAGATGGCAACTGCACTTTTAGAACATCTAAACAATGGAGAAAATGCGAGTAGTTTTAAAGATAGAGATGATGAGGCATTTTTAGCTTTAGATAAAGAGCTAAGACTTCTATCAAATAAAGAGGTTATCTATGGAGCAAATGTTGATGAGGAACATATTGGCGAAGATAACGAGTATGTAAAGCAAGTTAGAGAGTATGCTAAAAAAAATAGTAGAGAAGTTATAAAACTTTGTGCAAAAATTGAAGAAGAGCTTGTGGGGCTAAGTGATGAAGAGGCAAAAGAGATGTTACAAGAGCTTGGCGGAAATGAAAGTGGGCTTGAAAAAATCATAAAACGCTCTTTTGATAAACTTAATTTAATTAGCTATTTTACAGCTGGAGAGATAGAAGTTAGAGCTTGGACTATCAAAAAAGGATGGAAAGCACCAAAGGCAGCAAGTGTTATACATAATGATTTTGAAAAAGGCTTCATTAGAGCTGAGGTTATAAGTTATGATGATTATGTGTCTTGCGGGAGTGAAACAAAAGCCAAAGAGGCTGGAAAAATGAGACTTGAGGGAAAAGATTACATTGTAAATGATGGCGATGTAATGCACTTTAGGTTTAATGTTTAAAAATGAAATTAATTAAAAAACTTAGTTAATCAAATTTGATTTAACATTCTTATAATTGCAAAAATAAAAACACATAAAAAGTTTCGGCTTTTTATGTGTTTAGACTTAATTTATAAAAACTAATTTAATACAACATCCAAAAAAGAACTATAAATAACATTTATCATATTTTAAATTTAAAAATTAAATAGTGTTTTTTCTTTTTCTTTAACACAAAGCATATCTAAAATTTCTTGTTTATTTCCAAAAACAAGTGCATAGCGGAAATTAAAATCTATCTTTAGCTCATCTAATTTATCATAAGTTATATCTGATTTTATATTTTTATACTTGGGCGCAAAAGTTATTATCCCCTCTTTAAATTTAGATTTTAAAAATTCGCCCTCTTTTAAAAAAAGATATTCATCATTTTCTATTATAAAAGCTCTATAGCTTTCGCCATAATTTTTAACATTATAAAATCTGTCAACAAAAATAGGTTCAAAATGTTCTAAATTTCTTAAATCTTTAAATTTTATATCTATACTATTTTTATCCATAAATTCTAAAATTCCATAAATTTCAGGCAGGAAAATTTGAGGAAAATTTAATCTATAATGCTCATCTTTATAGTAAAAATTTGAATAAAATATAGAACCTTCTAGGTTTAAATTTACTTTGCAATTAGGATTTATTTTTTCATATGCTTGTGTAATTTTTGTTATAATTTCTATATTTTGACTAAAAAACATTGTGTTATTTTTAGCATTTACTACATTATTAAAAAGCTCTTCATTATTAGAGCTAGCAAACATAATATTTTTATTAAATATGGAGTGCTTTAGTATATTAATTTGCAAATTTGTTACATATACAAATCTAATTGATTTTAAAGCACTTATAAATTTCATAAGCTTAAAAAGCGCATTATTTATATTTTCAACTTTTATAAAGGCTATTTCTTTATTACTAGCTTTAAAATTACTATCAAAAATAATCGCATAAGCTCCAAGTTCGATAGCTTTTTTAACATCTTCTTCACTGGCATTTATTGCAATAAAGGCACTTTTAGGCTTTACATCTTTTAAGTTAAATGTAAAGCCCTCAACAGCTGAAATAAAAGGTTCATTTATAAGTTTTGCATTTATAACTCTTATGAGGTTTTGTATTGTCATCCAACTATAGCCCCATTTTCAACCTTATTTAAAGTGCTAAGTAAGGTAAGTTTTCCATCATCAGCACTTAAAATCATACCCTCACTTAAATGTTTAAATATCTTAGCAGGTTTTAAATTTGCCAAAACACAAACCTGTTTTCCAACTAAATCCTCGGGTTTGTAGTATTTTGCGATTCCTGAGATAATCTGCCTTGGTTTTTCCTCGCCTAAATCAATTTGGAACTTAAGAAGCTTATCACTACCTTCTATATTTTCACACTCTAAAATAGTTCCAACTTTTATAATTATTTTTTTAAATTCATCTATTTTAATAATTTGTGTTTTTTCCTCTTCTTGCACTTTTTTATCTTCCTCTTTTTTAGCTACTTTATCTTTTAGAAGTGGAGCCTCAACTCTTTCAAAAAGTGGGCTTGTATCTTTTGATTTAAAGCTCATTATATCACCATTTTCAACCAATTTTTTATAACTAGAAGTTTCTATTTTAAAGTTTAAAACATCTGCAATTTTCTCAGCACTTTTTGGCATAGCAGGACTAAGTAAAATAGCTACTTTTGCAAGTAAATTTGAAACCATCGCAACAAGTGCATTTGCCTCATCACTTTTACCCTCTTTTATCAAATTCCAAGGTTCATATTTTGCAATACTTGCATTTGCTAAGTTAAGTATCTTCCAAATTTCTTCAAGATACTTACTAGTTGCAAACTCATCTATACTCTCAAGTGCACTTTTACAAAGAGAATTTGCACTATCAATCTCATCTTTATAAAAGTTAAAAACATCTTTGCTATCAATCTCATAATCTGAATACTTCTTACTCATACCAACAATTCTATTAAGCAAATTTCCTAAATCATTGCAAAGTTCGCTATTTATCCTACTTATGAAGGCTTTTTGTGAAAAATCTCCATCTTGACCAAATGGAACCTCTCTTAGTAAAAAATATCTAAATTGCTCTAATCCATAAGCATCTGCAACCTCTTTTGGATCGATAACATTACCTATAGACTTACTCATCTTAACCCCGTCTCTTGTCCACCAGCCATGTGCTGCAACACTTTTTGGAAGCTCAAGTCCTAGACTCATTAAAAAAGCAGGCCAATAAATAGCGTGAAATCTAAGTATATCTTTACCAACTAAGTGCACCGCACTATCCCAATACCCCATCTTTTCATCACCATTTGTATAACCCAATGCACTAATGTAGTTAATCAAAGCATCAAGCCAAACATACATAACATGCTTTGGTTCATTCAAATTAGCAGGAAGTTTAATCCCCCAACCAAAGCTAGTTCTTGTAATTGAGAGATCTTTTAAACCATTTTTTACAAAATTTACTATCTCATTTTTTTTACTTTTTGGCAAGATACATCTCTCATCATCTTTATACCATTTTAAAAGTTCATTTTCATATTTTGATAGTTTAAAAAAGTAGCTCTCTTCTTTTAAAATTCTAGTAGGTTTCCCACAATCAGGACAATACTCGCCATCAATTAGCTGATTTTGTGGAAAAAAACTCTCACAGCTAACACAGTAAAATCCCTCATATTCGCCTTTGTAGATATCGCCTTTTTCATACATTTTTGAAAAGACATTTTGAACGATTAACTTATGGTCTTCATCTGTTGTTCTTATGAATCTATCATAACTTATATCAAAACTATCCCAAAGATTTTTAAACTTAGCACTAACCTCATCAGTATATTTTTTTGGCTCAAAACCCCTTTGTTTAGCTGCCTCTTCTATCTTTTGACCATGCTCATCTGTGCCTGTTAAAAAAAATGTATCATGACCTTGAAGCCTATAAAGTCTTGCCATTGTATCAGCTATAATAGTTGTATATGCATGCCCAATATGTGGAACATCATTTACATAATAAATCGGTGTTGTAATGTATTTTTTCATCTTACTTCTTTCAAATTTAATTTATTTTAATTCTTTATGTATAATTTTCTATTTAAATTTCTACTATGCCATTTTAACAAAATATATTTTTAATTAAAAATCAAATCCGCCACTTTTGCCCTTAGACATACTTTCGTAAGTAGCTATAACATACTCATCTCTAATTTCACACTCTAAAAATTTTTCACAAATAGAGCAAGTTTTATGCCCTTTTTCTCTTTGACATTCTTGTAATTTTATAAACATCTCTTCAAAATGAATGTCATATTTATCTTTTATACCTTCCACATTAATCCTTATAAATTTTCTTCAAAGTTTCAATCTCATAGCTTGATCCAAAAAAGCAAGGAGTTGTTTGATGAACTTCTTTTATCTCAATTTCAAAAAGAGAATTTGAGTTGCCATCTGTTGTTTTGCCACCAGCTTTTTCATAAATATATGCAAAAGGAAGTACCTCAAATACGACTCTAAGCTTAGCTTTTGGTGCGTCAGTTGTAGCTGGGTAGCTAAATATCCCACCACCTTTTAGTAAAATTTGATGTAAATCAGCTACCATAGCGCCACTATATCTAAGTCTATACTTTTCATCAAATAATTTTTTGACAAATTCTCTATGCTTTTGGCTCCAACCCCATTGAGAAGCCCCAGTTGAATTAAGTTTTCCTTTTTCTGCAAGCTTTAAATCTTTTATAAATTTAAACTCTTTATTTTCTGCAAACCTATATAGTTGTGGCTTATCTATACAGATAACTAATTCAAGTCTAGGTCCATAAATAGCATAAGCACTAGCTACTAAATTTTTAGGCTTTAGCTCATGTTCGTAAATTCCAAATATTGAACCCACAGCAAAATTTACATCAACCAAACTTGATCCATCAAGTGGATCGTAAGCTACTATATACTTACCATCTAAATTAATATCTTGTATATCATCTTTTTCTTCGCTTATTATTGCTTTTATAGAGTCTATTTTTTTAAATTCTTCTTCTATTATTTTATCGCTTAATACATCTAATTTTAGCTGCACATCTCCTGTTTGATTTTTATGGTCTGTATAGCCAAGCTCTGTGTATTTTAATGCATTGCTAATTTTTATAGCAATTTTCTCTATACTTTTAAAAATTTCATTCATAATCTATCCTTTTATATTTTTTGCATTTTTAATAACCCAATTGCAAATGCCCTCAACATCATTTATATCATAGTTTGGTATATCTACACTACACTCTAAACCATCTGTTGCTATGGCTTTTGAATACTTTAAATAACTATCATCAATCTTACCTCTAAACAGACTCATTCTAGGAAGTGGTAGTGTTTTTAGACCCTCTACTATCAAAAGGTCAAAATCACCAAGCATAGCTATAATCTCATCTATGCTTTTATTTTGTTTATTAAAATATGTAGTTCTTGTAGGACTAGAAACAACTACATCAGCCCCAATTTCACTAAATTTATAACTATCTTTTCCCTCAACATCAAACTTAGCTTTATCTGCTGGATCGTGTTTTAAAACAACTACTTTAAGTCCTTTATCAAGAAAATATTTAGCAACTTTTACAATTAAAGTCGTCTTTCCTGTATTTGAAGGTCCAGAAAATGCAACAGCCATTTTTTTCATTTATTTCCTTTATAAATAATTTGTAATTGTATCAAATTTGCGTTTTAAAAAGGCTAAATTTGGCTAAACTTTACCTTTATTTTGCTAAAATATATTAAAAAGTAGGATAAATATAAATGAAAAAAATATCATTAACATTAATTATAGCTCTTTTTGTTATATCTTGCGCGGATAAAAATGCAGTTCATGAACCAGTTAAAAATGAGCTTTTAGCTTATACTCAAAAATTTGAAATAGTAAGAACTGGAAATGATAGGTATTTAGCCATTGGAACATATTTAAATCCTGTTTTAAAAAAAAATACAAATGAAGAGATTTTTATACTGTCTTCATATCCAAAAGAAGAGCCCATAAACTTAAAAACTATAAGAGTAAATGGCGATAGCAATCTATCTATTAAGAAGCTAGATTACAATGACGAACTTTTAAAACTTGTAAATATTAATCTTCCTTGGAGCTATCACTATAAAATAATAGCTCCTGTAAAAAATAGTAACTATTTAACTATTGCTTACGATACGAATCGCTCTTTGAGGGCTGTGTTAAAGTTTCAAAAAGTTTCAAAATCGATGTATTGGAACCCGGAGATAAAGCTTGATAATAGATAATATAATTTGCTAAAACTTTTTTAGCATACTCCCTACTTTCAGTATACGGCACAAGCTCCATTGATAAAAATGGCTCATACTTGCCTTCATTAAAAAGATCTCCTTTTAAAAGCATTCTTTTTGTGAAGCCTATACCGCCATTATATGCATAAGCTATAAAAACTGGATTATAAAGATATTTCTCTAGCCAATCTAAATGCATATTTGCAAATTCATATGCAATTTTTGGATCAAACATATCATCTTGATCATATATTTTCAAGCCCTTTTTTTTTGCCCAATCATTTGCAACAAATGGCATAAATTGCATTAAACCCAAAGCATAAGATGTTGAAACTACACTTGGTATAAAACGGCTTTCTTGTCTAGCAATAGCTAAAATAAGTGCTTTTCTATGCGTAGTTGAATCTTTTATATACTCCATAAAAGGCATTGGATAAAAATTATCATTATATCCTGAAAGCTTATTCATTATATATATATATTGCCCCATAGTCTCTTGCGTATTAAATTTAATCGCCAAAGATTTAAGCGTTTCATTGTCTGCATTTTTAACTTTGATTTGCAACCTAACCCATTCAAATGGATCTTTTATATTATAGTCTTTTATATTTTTTTTAGAAGGCGTTGGAATTACAACATCAATTTTGTTTAAACCTGTTTTTTCTTTTGCATAAAGAGAGTAGATATTTATATCGTTACTTTTAGCTAGATTATCTAGAGTTTTACTATTTTTTGTGATTAAATAGCTCCAAAAGATAGATTTATCTCTATCAAATTGATATTTATAAGTTTTTGCAGCTTGATCAAAAAAAGCAACAGCACTATCATCTTTATTTAACTTAATAGCATTAAGCCCTAAGAAAAATGCTTCATCTTGACTAAAATTAGATGAATTGATATCTAAAAGTGAACTTCTTAAGGTCTTGTGCCTATCATATACAACAGCATCTTTAATAAATGTCTTAAAATACCAATAGTTAGAGAGATTATTGGCAAATTCTTTTTCTAATTTAAAATCAAACTTGCTATTTTGCTCAGACTTATTAAGAGACATATAGTATGAAAAAAAATTTTTAACATGTTTTGTATCAGCATAGTATTTAGCTGGATTTTCTCTATCATATCCATTTAGTAAATTTACATAATCTGCATATGAGGATAGCTCCTTAATAAGCTTTTGTCTGTTTTCTTTTGAAATATATTTTACAAAATTTGGCCACATTCTATTTAGTTTACAAGTCAAATTTGCATCTAAAATATTTTTTGCATTAACCCCTTTACAAGGATCAATTTTTTTAGATTGTGTCACAATTGCACTTAATTTTCTTTCAAGCTTTCCTTTATTCCTATAGACATCTTTTGATAACTCTTTTATCTCTTTTTTATCATATTTTGTCTCGGTAAGAAGTCTATAAATATAATAATCTTTTGCTAAAGATCTTGGCTTATTTTTTAGCTCTTCATAGCTTAAAACACCAGCATTTACAAAAATTGTAAAAAATATAAGTAAAAAATTACATTTTAGCAGCATATACAAATACTAAAGAGAGTAAAAATTTATTAAAAAACTGAAGCGCCAAAAGAACTATTAGTGGTGCAAAATCAAGCCCACCAAAAGTCGTTCGAATATATCTTCTTATATATGCGTAAACAGGTTCAGTTAGCCTATAAATTATCTGAACGAACTTATTATATGGATCTGGGTTTACAAAGCTCATAACGGCACCTATTATTATAACAAAAATATAAGCGGTTATAAGTGTACTTACTATCTCAGCAACTGCTACTAAAAATGCTTGCATTATCATTTAACTATCTCCTTAATGTCATCTTTTATATATTGATAAAGTTCGCCTAATTCAGGTCCATAATCTAAACCTGTAATTAGCAAACGAAGCGGCATAAAAAAATTCTCTTCTTTTAAATTTAAAAGCTTCATAATCTCTTTTTTAAACTCTTCAAAACTATTTGGAATTTCCATATTTATAATGATATTTCTTAGAATTTCAGCACTATTTTTAAATTCATCTGAAATCTCTTTTTTGCTATATATTTTTAAAACTTTATCTTTAATTTCAGGTACTAAACTTGCTTCTTGAGTGTAAAATTTTATTAGATTTACATATTTTTCATCTAAACCAAATAATTCAACAAGCCTTTTATTGCTAGTAATTTTAATATGGTCTCTATTTAATTGAGTCAATTTTTTTATATCAAATTTAGCTGGACTTTTCGATAAATTTTTAATGTCAAACCACTCTATAGCTTCATCTAAACTAAAAATCTCTTTTGGAGTTTTATTACCAAGTAAAATTAGATAATTAATTATAGCTTCTGGCAAAAACCCTTGTTCTAAAAGCCATTTTACAGATGAGCTATCATCTCTTTTGCTTATTTTTTTACCATGCTTATTTAAAATAATTGGCAAATGTGCATATTTTATATCTTTATTATACCCTAAAGATTTCCTAATATACTCTTGCTTTGGTGTGTTGCTTGTATGATCTTCGCCTCTAATTATATAAGTTATATCCATCAACATATCATCAATGGCACAAGCAAAATTATAAGTTGGAGTTTTATCAAATCTCATTATAACAAAATTATCAATATCTTCTGGGCTAAAGTTAAGTTCACCTTTAATTTCATCAATATATTTTATAGTTCTTTTTGGTTTTTTCATACGAATTACAAATGGTTTTTCGCAATTTAGAACCTCTTTGTCTGATAAGTTATCACAAGCTCCTTCATATCTGTAAGGTCTATTTTCTTTTTTGGCTAACTCTTTTTTGCTTTCCAACTCCTCTTGTGAACAAAAACAGCAAAATGCCTTTTTATCCATTAAAAGTTTATGTGCAAATTCTCTATGAAACTTCAAATTATCACTTTGTATATATAATTTATCCCATTTTATTCCAAATTTAGTTAAAATTTCTTTGATTTCTTCATCTTTTCCATCTATATTTCTCTGTTTATCTGTGTCCTCTATGCGTAAAATAAACTTTTCATTACTCTGTTTAGCACAAATATAGTTAAACAAAGCAACTCTTAAATTACCAATATGCATATCTCCTGTTGGCGATGGTGCAAACCTATACATCTCTATCCTTGTTTTTAGTTTTATTATGATTATACATATGTTTTGCTAATAGTTAGCAAAACAAATATTTACAAAATTCTAATATAATCTTATAAAAATTTACTTAAAGGAATAAAGTGAGCTTTATAAAGGAATTTAAAGAATTTGCTATGCGTGGTAATGTCATCGACTTAGCGGTCGGTGTAGTAATCGGAGGGGCTTTTGGTAAAATTATAAGCTCATTAGTTGCGGATATTATTATGCCAGTTATTGGGGTTATTACAGGTGGTATAAACTTTACTAATTTAAAATTTATATTAAAAGATGCGGTCGGCGAAACTCCTGCTATAACTTTAAATTATGGAAATTTTATCCAAATTAGTGTTAATTTTTTAATAATTGCTTTTTGTATATTTATGGTTATAAAAGCCATAAATAGTTTAAAAAGAAAAGAGGAGAAAAAAGAAGAGGCGCCAAGCAAAGCACCTGAGGATATTTTACTACTTCAAGAGATAAGAGATCTTTTAAAAAATAAGTAATGATTGAAAATATACCTTTTTTTAAAACACTTTGCAAAAAAGATTTAGATAGATTAGGAGAGATAAGTTTTTATAAATCCTATAAAAAAGATGAAATTTTATTCTTCGAAGGACAAAGCTCCAAATGGCTATATTTACTAACTAAAGGAAACATTAAAATTTATAAAACTTCCCCAAAAGGCAAAGAGATATTTTTAAGAGAAATTCGCCCTATAAGCTTTGTTGCTGAACTTGCAAATTTTGAAAATATTCCATATCCGGCTAGTTCAATAATGCTGACTGATGGAGAGATTTTAAAGATTGATTATTCTAAATTTAGAGATGAGTTTTTACTAAAACCTGAAATTTGTTTTGAGATGTTAAAATCAATCTCAAAAAAATTAATATCAATGAATGATGTTTTCACAAAAGAGCTTATTTTGGACAGTGAGGGTAAAATTGCAAAGTTTATTTGTGAAAACTTTGAAGCATTTACAACACTAAAGTATAATCAAATTTCAAAGATACTTAATTTATCACCTGAAACATTTTCAAGAATCATCACTAAATTTAAAAAAGATAATCTTTTAATTGTAAATAGCAATCAACAAATTGTATCTTTTAATAAAGATAGTTTAAGTAAATTTTATATAACTTAAAGGGCTGCTATGTTTTTTAAATTTGTATCTACAACAATTTTTACTCTTATGAATCTTTATAGCTTGAATTTTTTTCAAAATACATTTTTAAACAGTAAGAATAAAATTTACCTAAACGCTATATTCGTCTTTTGCTTTACCCTGATAACTCTATTTAATATATTGTATTTTATAGCTTTTAGAGCAGAAAACCTAAATGGTGTCTTATTTAAAGCTTCAGCTATTAGCACAGGGGCTAGTTTTTTACTATTTTTATCATCAGCTCTGTTTTCAATTATAGGCTTTACAACTAAATTTGTTAAATTCAGCAATAAAAGAAGAGAATTTTTAAAATTGTCTTTTAATATCTCATTTTTAATATTTATATTTTCATTTTTATTTAAAGGGTTTTATAATGGGATTAAAAAGCCTTTTATAAATAGAGTTGATATTAAAATTTCAAATTTAAAAGATGATTTAAGCCTTGCCGTGCTTAGTGATATACATCTTGGAAAATATCTTGGAAAAAGTTTTTTGGAGTTATTAGTTGATGAAGTAAATAAACTAAATGCTGATGCCCTGCTTATAGTTGGTGATATGTTTGATATAAAAGCAAAAGACTTAAAAGATACATTAAATCCACTTAATAATCTAAAAATACCTTGCTTTTTTGTTTTAGG